>JBPCLM010000126.1:0-30752 GCA_051003295.1 Tepidiformaceae bacterium
CTACCGCTTATGGGCACTGAGGGAACACGCGCGCGATCTCACGCGCATGGAAAGCGCCACGGGCGAATCATCGTTCACGTTCTCATCGTGACGCTGGCCGTCGTCGCCGTGACGTTCGCGGTGCGACATCCCAATACCTCGAATGCTTCAGTGACGCCGGCGAGCCCGGCGTCTTTCGCATTTTCGGGCATGGCCTCGGTGGCCGAGCCGCGCGCCGCGACCTTCTTGCGCCCTTCGGGCGGTCACCAGACGCGCGAATCCGTCACGGCGCTCACCAGCCGCGCCGATACCGCCACCGTGCGCGCGGCAGGCGCTGTTTCGCCGACGACCACCTTCTCGGCCGGAGTTTCCGCGGCCACCGCCAGCTCGGGGGTCGAGAACGCCGGCGTGCGTGCCCTCGCCGACATCGTCGATCCCAGGCGGCCCTTCGAGCTCTACACCACGCAAGCGGGCGACAGCGTCAGTTCCGTGGCGGCGCGCTACAACATCCAGGCCGGCACGCTCCTCGATAACAACCCGACAGTCGAGGACCGCAACCTGGTCCAGCTCGGTCAGCAACTGGTGGTGCCGTTCAAGGATGGCATCCTCTACAAGATCGCTCAGGGCGACACGCTCAGTTCCGTGGTCGGCCAGTACGACAACATCACTGTGGACGAGGTCGTGAGCTACCGCCCGAACGCCGTGGCGGCGGGGGAGACGCTGGAACCGGGCAAGTTCCTGCTGCTCGTGGGAGCGGCGCGCAAGCCTCCGCCACCGCCGCCCCCACCACCGCGCGCCGTCCCCAACCCTGGTGGTAGCGTTGGGGGTACCGCGCCTCCCAGCAGCGGCGGCCGCTTCAGCCTGCCGCTCAATTCCTGGCGTGGCGTGAGCGACCCCTTCGGCACCGGTCGCGGCGGCGGGCGTATCCACGAAGGCATCGACCTCGACCTCTTTGGACTCTGGCAATCGCCCATCTTCTCGGCCTGTTCGGGTGTGGTGAGCCGCGCCGAATACCTCACCTACGGTTACGGGTACTATGTAGTCGTCGATTGCGGCGATGGCTGGTCGACGCTCTACGCGCACATGAGCCAGATCCTTGTGGTCCCCGGCCAGCGCGTGGGGCAGGGCACGCAGGTCGGGAATTCTGGTGTCACCGGATACACCACGGGCGAGCACCTGCACTTCGAGATCCGCTTCAACGGCGGCCCCGTGAACCCGGCCAACTACCTGCCCTTCTAGGGAGGGGATCGGTTGCGGTACCACCCTGACGCGCAGGGCGGCGGCGTGCACGCCCCCGCGGAGGAACCCTCCAGCGCCTATCATGGGCTCATGAGCACCGACCCGCGCACCGCGCTCGATGCGAAGCACGCCGCCCTTGTCGAGACGCTGCGCGGCTACGGGCGTGTCGTCGTCGCATACAGCGGCGGCGTCGATTCGACGTTCCTGGCGGCGATTGCGTTCGAGGCGTTGGGCGCGGACGCGCTCGCCGTCACCGGCGTCTCGCCGTCGGTCGCGCCGGCCGAACGGGATGAGGCAGCGGCGCTGGCGGCCCGCATCGGCCTTCGCCACGATTGGGTGGAGACACACGAAATGGACAACCCCGGCTACGTCGCCAACAGCGCGCGCCGCTGCTTCCATTGCAAAGACGAGTTGTACGGCATCCTCGGCGCGGTCGCGGGGCGCGCGGGCAGCGCCGTCGTGGTGGACGGTACCAACGCCGACGACGCGGGAGACTGGCGGCCCGGCCGGGAAGCGGCCGCGCTGCACGGCGTGCGCAGCCCGCTGCTTGAGCTTGGCTTCACCAAGGACGACATTCGCGCGCTTTCGAAGGAGATGGGGCTGCCCACGTGGGACAAACCGGCGATGGCCTGTCTCGCGAGCCGCATCCCCCACGGCACGGCCGTGACCGTGCAGGCGCTCGACCAGGTGGGCGCGGCCGAGGCGGCGCTGCGCGCGCTCGGGCTGCGCCAGGTGCGCGTACGCCACCACGGCGATGTCGCGCGCATCGAAACCGATGGCGATGGCATGGCACTCGCCTTCGCCGAGGGCACGCGCGAAAGGGTCGTCGCGAGGCTGCAGAACCTTGGCTTCAAGCACGTCGCGCTGGACCTCGCGGGCTACCGCCAGGGGAGCATGAACGTCACCGGGGCGGACGCACCGGCGCGCCCGGAGTAGCCGCTCCGGCGGCCGCATCGCCGCTGCCGCCGGTCTCCTGCTGCACGGGCTTCGGCCCCACCACGATCACGTCTGCGACGATGACGCCGCTGGCGTGGTCGCGGCCGCCGGAAACGGACACCGTGTGGCCGCTCGCCGTCTCGCCACGCCGCACGCCATCGAGGGTAAGGCCGCTCTGACCGAGGACGATGCGCGTTTCCGGCCGGATGAGCACCGGGACAACGCCGCGGCCCGTGCGGACCTGCAGCAACGCGCCTTCGCGGCCTGCGATCACGCCTTTGAGTGGCGCGAACTCCGGCCGCTCGGGTGGTCTGGATGCGCCTTCCGGGACGGTTACGGAATACACGCCAGCGGGAGCGCCCGGCACGCGCACTACCAAAACTCGGACTCCGAGGGCGGCGCCGAAACGTTCCAGCAGCGCTCCGGCTGATTCTGCGTCCACGCGCACGATGAAGCGCTGCCCATCGCCCGCGTCCACGAGCACCTGACCGTGACTACCATCTTTCGCCAGGGTGAGTGTCACTACCTTCCCGGCGAGCTCCGGCACGTCACGCCGCAGTTCGTGGAACTTCACCTTTAGGGGCGGCGCGACAGCCTGGGCGGTGCGCGCGAGCGTCCGCGCGTTCACCTTGCGGTCCTTGCCCACCGTGCCGCCGACCACAACCGAATCCCCCGCCGCGAGCGAGGCCACGGGCGTGCCGTCCTGCGCGATCGTCGCCGTCGATACGTCGATCGCCAGGCTCCCGAACTGCGACCGTAGCTCGATGGTCCGCTCGTCCCCATCACCGGCGGCGGAAGAGACGACGCCCTGCACCTGCACGTAGTCACCGGGGGTCAGCACCTGCGCATTGGCCGTCTCGACTCCGTTGAAGCTGCGCGACGCCACCACAACGGCGACCACCACCATCGCAACAGCCGCCAGCGCGCCCGCCGCCCGCAAGGGCCCGGCGCCCAGCAGCCTCCCCAGCATGCCCGGGCGTGGATCTCGGTGCCGGCCACCCGCGGCCGCCCGCGCCGCTGCTGCCGCCATGTGCCGTTCGAAGCGCGCCCGTGCGATCGGCAGCGACCGCTGGGCCTCGTCCGCGGCCGCCAGCCGCGACGCCCGCAACGCCGGCACCGCGGCGAGCAACCGCTCGACTTCGACGCGCTCCGCGGCGTCCGCATCGGCAGGGATGCGGCCCGTCGCGAGCGCCTCGCTGAGCAGTTTGTCGGTGCGGTCGCCATTCATCGTTTTGTGTCCATCCCGGGGTAGCCAGCGTTAGTGAGCGCGCGCTGCATGGCCGCGAGCGCCCGACGCTGGAGATTCTTCACGGCGTCTTCAGAGCGCCCCATCACGCGCGCCGTCTCCTCGACCGAACGGTCGAGCAGGAAGCGCAGGGAGAGCACCATCTGCTGGTCCTCGGTGAGGGTGCGCATGGCCGCTGCGAGGTCGTGGTGGAGGTCCACCGCAGGCGCGGCGTCGGGCTCGGCGGGCGTGTTGCTGTCGTCGATTTCGGCGTGGTAGCCACGGCGGGCGGTTTTCTTGATGTGGTCGCGGACCAGGTTGCGCGCGATGCCGATGAGCCAGCCTTCGATAGGGACGCCGCGGTAGTCGAACCTGTGGGCGCGCCCGAAAGCGACTTCGAAGGCCTGGGCGGCGATGTCCTCCGCCTCGGCGGCGCCGCGCAGGCGGTAGCGCACGAACGTATAGACAACCGTGTAGTGCGCATCGAAGATTTCCCCCCAGGCGGCCGGGTCGCGCAGGGCGGCGCGGCGTGCGAGCGCCTCATGGTGGTGGCTGGCGGGCGCGGCCGGGTCATCGGTCTGCACCTCGTAGTCGCTCACTGCGGCTTCACTGTACGTATGGCGGGAGGGACGGGGAAGGTGATGGGGTAGCTGTGAGCTGCTGGCTGTTAGCCGTTGGCCGTTTCTGCGCGGCAAGGGGGAATCAGGCGGCGACCGGGCCGGGCAGGTAAGATGGCCGCCCAACACCAGCCGGAGGGTTCGAACAATGAAAGCAGCGGTCTATTACCGGACAGGCGGGCCTGACGTGTTCCGCTACGAAGAACTGCCGGACCCCGCCTGCCGACCGGGCGGCCTCATCGTCGAAGTGAAGGCGGTCAGCATCCAGGGTGGGGACCTACTCCATCGCCAGGGCGGCGAGATGGCGACCACGCCGCACGTAGTCGGCTACCAGGCGGCCGGCGTCGTGCGCGAAGTGGGCGCGCAGGTCAGCGGATTCCGGGTGGGCCAGCCCGTCGTGGCGACCATGGGTTTCGGGTCGCACGCGGAGCTGGTTTCGGTGCCGGCGGCAGCCACGTACGCCGTTCCCGAGTGCATGGACCTGCGCCAGGCCGCGGGCGTCCCCATCGAATCCGCCACGGCGCACGACTGCCTCTTCGAATTCGGACACCTGCAGGCGGGCGAAACGGTGCTCGTGCAGGCGGGAGCGGGAGGCGTGGGGCTTGCGGCGATCCAGCTCGCGAAGCGCGCGGGCGCTACCACCGTCATCGCCACAGCTTCTACCGATGAGCGCGTCGGCCGCCTGAAGCAATACGGAATGGACTATGGCATCAACTACCGCAGCGAGGACCTGGTGGCGCGCGCCATGGAGATCACCGGGGGGCGCGGCGTCGATCTCGTCGTCGATTCGGTTGGTGGCAAGACACTCGAACGGAGCATCGGCGCGCTTGCCTACCGCGGACGCGTGAGCTGGGTGGGCCGCGCCGGCCGCGAAGAAGCCCCGCCCGAGGTGTGGCCGCTCATGCAGAAGAACGCGACCCTCACAGGCGTGTTCCTCGGGGCGGAATTCGCACGCAGCGCCGCCCGCACGCGCCCGATGGTGGAGCAGCTGATCGCGGACGTGGCGAAGGGCGAACTGCAGGTCGTCATCGACCGCACGTTTCCGCTTGCCGAGGCAGCGGAGGCGCACCGCTACATCGAGAGCCGCCAGGCCTTCGGGCGGGTGCTGCTGGTGCCCTGAGTTCGCCTCGGTTGTGGGGGGTGCAGATGAAGTTCGTGACGCGCAAGAGGGTAAAGGTGGACAGGGTCGCCTGCCCTTGGCTCATTGCCCGCTTCGTCGATGCCGAGGCCGAGTTCCTCTTCGTTGAGCCGGAAGAGGTGGTTGCGGTGGCGGCGCGCGAAGGCGCGACGCCCTTCGACATTCCCGGGGCCGAACTTGGCCACCACGGCGACCTCTGCTCGTTCGATGCGGTTATCGCCAGGTACGGCATCGACGTACCCGGCATGGGGTTGATGGCACGCATCGTGCGCGGCGCCGACACCGACGCGAAGGACCTTGAACCCGAGTGCCGGGGGCTTGAAGCGATCGCCGAAGGCTTCCGCAGCGTCGGAGCCGACGACCACGAACTCCTGCGGCTCGAGTTCCCCGTTTACGACGCGCTGTACGCCTATTGCCGAGCGCGCGCCACGCTGTAATCCTACCCGCCCGCGCTCCAGGTGGTGGCCCCGGGCCCGTCCTGCAGTTCAACACCGAGCGCGGCCAGGCCATCGCGGACGCGGTCGGCGAGCGCCCACTGCTTAGCTGCCCGCAGGTCCGCGCGCACGGCAATGAGCAACTCGATGAACGTCGCCGCCTCCTGCGAATGCGCGGCGGGCGCAGCGAGCGTGAACCCGAGGACCCCTGCGAGCTCGCGCAAGGCACCCTGCGCCGCGGCGATCGGCGCGCCGGCGTCGCGCGCGCGGTTGATGTCGCGGGAAAGTTCGAACAGGACGGCCACTGCCTGCGGCGTGTTCAGGTCGTCGTCCATG
Source organism: Tepidiformaceae bacterium (assembly GCA_051003295.1). Classification (GTDB taxonomy): domain Bacteria; phylum Chloroflexota; class Dehalococcoidia; order Tepidiformales; family Tepidiformaceae. The sequence goes on from JBPCLM010000126.1 coordinate 5,905, forward strand.
GCGTCGATGAAGCGCTGGCGGGGGGCTTCGCCCGCGGTGGCTGCACCGTCGCGAACCTCCTCACCGGCGGCGGCCCCCACGAACGCAGCCGCCCTCAGACGTGCAGCGCCGGTCTTCGCCGCCTCCAGCGCCTCGTCGGTGTATGTGACCGGGCTGCGGTAGTGGCTCGTGAGCACAAACAGGCGTAGCGCATCTGCCCCATACTTCTCCAGGGCTTCGTCCATGGTCACGAGGTTCCCGGCAGACTTCGACATCTTCTCCGCGCCGAGCTGCAGCAGCGCGTTGTGCATCCAGGTGCGCGCGAAGGGCGGCTTGCCCGTGTAGGCCTCGGTCTGCGCTATCTCGTTCGTGTGATGCGGGAAAATGAGGTCGGCGCCGCCGCCGTGGATGTCGATCTGCTCACCCAGCGCGCCCAGCGCCATGGCCGAGCATTCGATGTGCCAGCCCGGGCGTCCGGGGCCCCACGGGCTCGGCCAGCTGGGCTCGCCCGGCCGTGCGCTCTTCCACAGAGCGAAGTCCAGCGGGTCTTCCTTGATCTCCGTCGTGTCGATGCGGGCACCCGAGAGCAGGTCATCGACATCGCGCTTCGAGAGGCCACCATAACGGGCCGGGCCGAAGCTGCGGACGCGGTAGTAGACGTCGCCGCCGGCAGCGTAGGCGTGGCCTTTCGCGATCAGCCCTTCGATCATGGCGATGATGTCGGGCACGACCGCGGTGACACGCGGGTAGTGCGTGGCCGGGAGGACGTTCATCGCCGCCAGCTGCGCCAGGTAGGCGGCGATGTTCTGCTCGGCGAGTTCGGCCATGGGCAGGCCCAGGCGCTGCGAGCGGTCGATCAGCTTGTCGTCGATATCGGTGAAGTTCTGGACGTGGTTGACGCGTAAGCCGCGCCATTCGAGGTAGCGGCGCAGCACATCGAAGACGATCGCGTGCAGCGCGTGGCCGACGTGGGCTTCGCTGTAGGGCGTGACTCCGCAGACGTACAGTCGCAGGACGCCATCGTCTGCGAGCGGGCGGATTTCGTGCTTCTCTCCCGAGAGGGTGTCGTGAAGGCGCGGCGGGCGCATGGGGGTATCGGGCATGGGATGGTTGCTCAGTGCTGCTGGTGGCGGGGGAAACGTTCCCGCCAGGGTTGGCGATTACGCGAGGAACCTCTCCCTGTTGGGAGAGGGACGGCACAGGCGCAGCAGCAGCGGAGAAGGCCAATCGCCATAGGGAAATTCTAGCGGCACGCGCGCTAGGCGCGCCCGCTCAGCCCGTGGCGGATGGGCTTGATTCGGGAACGCCCGGCTCAGCATCGGCGTGGTGGTTCTCGTGGAGCATGCCCAGGTGCTCCTCCACGTGCTCCACGAGCTGGTGCAGTTCTTCCACCTTGCGGTCCAGGTCGTTCAGGCGCTCCCACTCCGGGTCCGGCAGGCGCTGGATGGTGCTGTTGGAATCGTCGTGGAAGGCGACGATGTGCCCGGGAACGCCTACCACGGTGGCGTTCGCAGGCACGTTCGTGACCACCACCGAGCCAGCGCCGATGCGCGCGTTCTCGCCGATCTCCACCGCGCCGATGACCTTGGCCCCCGCACCCACGACGACGTTGTCGCGCAGGGTAGGGTGTCGCTTGGTGCGGTGCGTGCTCGTGCCCCCGAGGGTGACCCCCTGGTAGAGCATGACATCGGCGCCGATTTCCGCGGTTTCACCGATGACCACGCCCATCCCGTGGTCAATGAAGAAGCGCGGGCCGATCGTCGCGCCGGGATGGATCTCGATGCCGGTGAGCCAGCGCGTGAAGTGCATGATGCCGCGAGGCAGCAGCGGCACACCCTCGCGGTGCAGTGCGTTGGCCAGGCGGTGGGCGAGCCGCGCGTGGAACCCGGGATAGAACAACACGACCTCGGCCACGCTGCGCGCAGCGGGGTAGCGCTCCATCGTCGCGCGAATGTCGTCACGGATGTCGAAAAGCAGAGGCATTGCCATCGAGCGTACTACATGGGGCGTGTCGCGTGCCGCGCCGGGCGAACGCAGGGCCCCTCCAGGTGCTGGGACGGGGCAGGGTAGAGGGGAGCTGCGGTCAACGCCCCTGTGCTCGGTGCAACCGCGCGAGCCACGCATCCGGTTTTAGCGCGGCTGCGACAGGCGACGGTTCCTCGCGAAGTCCTTCGCGGACGCGGGTTTCATAGTGGTGCTCGACGAGATCATCCTCGGCGAGCGCTGGGCGAAGCTGCAGGAAGAGCTGCGTGGATACGATTACTCACTGGTCGTGCTCGCGCCCGGGGTGGAGATAGTGACCGCGGTGCGCGACCTAAAACGCGCCAAGCGGCCCCTTGGCCCCGAATGGGCGCACTACCTGGAGCGCGAATTCCGGCGGACGATGACCGGCGCCGGTCTCTGGATTGACAACACGGAGCAATCCCCCGAGGAAACCGCGCGCGCGGTCCTCGACCGCCTGGCGCCCGGGCGCGGCCCGTGAGCGGGCCATTCGGGTAGACTTGGCCGCACCGCTGGCGCTGGCGCGGCACAGGAGTGGGCGTCTTGTCCTGGCAACCCGAACTGGATGAACTGGAACGCCGCGCCGCCATGGCCCGCGAAATGGGCGGCGCCGACTCGGTCGCCTTCCACAAAGGCCGCGGCAAGCTGACCGTGCGCGAGCGCATCGACTTGCTCGCCGACCGCGGAAGCTTCCATGAGGCCGGTGTCCTCGCCGGCAGGACAGAGTGGGACGGCACCGAACTGGCGAAGCTGACGCCCGCGAACTCCGTCGCCGGCGTCCTCAAGATCGATGGACGCAGGGCTGTCGTGCACGGCGGCGACTTCACGATCCGGGGCGGCTCCGCCGACGGCTCGCTGGCGAACAAGGCCGGCTGGGCCGTGACGGAGGCTTATTCGAACCGCGTCCCGCTCATCCGCCTGCTCGATGCGACCGGCGGGAGCGTGCGCACCTTCGAAACCATGGGCCGCACCTACCTGCCCGCGAACGACCACGTCATCGAAACCGAGCTCCTGCAGATGGTGCCCGTCGCGTCGGCCGTCATGGGCTCGGTCGCCGGGCTGCCGGCGGTACAGGCGGCGATGTGCCACTTCAACGTGATGGTCAAAGGCACGAGCCAACTCTTCGTGGGCGGTCCGCCCGTCGTCAAGGCCGGCCTGGGCATCGATATCACCAAGGAAGAACTCGGCAACGAAGACGTGCAGGTGCGCATCGCCGGCTCCGTGGCGAACCTCGCCGAGGATGAGGGCGACGCCCTGGACCAGATACGCCGCTTCCTTTCCTACATGCCCCAGAACGCCTGGCAGATGCCCCCTCGCGCGGACCCCTGTGACCCGCCGGATCGCCGCGAAGAGGGCCTGCTCTCGATCGTCCCGCGCGACCGCCGCCGCGCCTACGACCCCCAGCGCGTGCTCGATATGGTGCTGGATAGCGGCTCGTGGTTCGAAATCCAGCCACTCTTCGGGCGCTCGCGCGTGACCGGCCTGGCGCGCATCCACGGCTACCCCGCGGGCGTGATGATCAACAACCCGCGCTTCCTCGGGGGCTCGCTTGATAAGGCGGCGGGCGAGAAGACGGCCCGCCTGATGCAGCTCTGCGACACGTTCCACCTGCCCCTCGTGTACTTCTGCGACGAGCCCGGGTTCATGGTCGGTGTCGAAGAAGAGAAGAAGGGGATGGTGCGCGCGGGGGCGCACATCGTATCCCTGCTTTCGCTTTCGCAGATGCCGTTCATCACGTTCATCCTGCGGCAGGTGTACGGCGTGGCTGGCGGGCTGCACCACCGCGGCGGCACGGCCATGTACCGCCGCTATGCGTGGCCATCGGGCCACTGGGGGTCGATGCACATTGAGGGCGGCGTGACGGCCGCCTACCGCCGCGAAATAGATGCGGCCCGGGACCCGGAGGCGAAGCGCGCCGAGATTGAGGCCCGCCTAGAGCAGCTTCGCTCGCCCTTCCTGACGGCCCACGCGTTCGCCATCGAGGAGATGATTGACCCGCGCGACACACGGCCCCTGCTCGTGGATTTCGTCGAAGACGCCCAGGAGATCCTGCGCAGCCAGTTGGGCCAGACGAGCCGCATCGCCTACATCCCCTGACCCCTGGCGGTCGCGCCTCCGAGTCGTGAGCCGGAGAGTCCGTAGCCCGACCGGCAGGGAGGCTCGCGTGGGGCTGCCATGCCGATAGCGGCGGCGCGCTCCATGGCTTGAGGCTCCCGCCCGGTGGTCGCGCTATCCTACAGCGCTGGCGCCGCGCCCGAATCCTGTAGGCGGGCGCGCACGCGGTCGAGGATGGCGTGCGCGACGGCGTACTTGGGCAGCATCGGCAGCGCTTCGCTGCGCCCGCCCGCGTGGAAGACGGTGACCTGGTTCGTATCGGTCGCGAACCCGCTGCCCGCCGCCGTCACATCGTTCGCGACGATGAAATCGAGGCGCTTGGCGGCGAGTTTCGGGACGGCGTTGGTGGCGAGGTCGTGGGTTTCGGCGGCGAAGCCCACGCGCACGCCGCCGCCCGGCAGCGTCGCGAGGATGTCCGGGTTCTTTGCGAAGGTGAGGGTGAGGATGTCTTCGCCCGGGGCTTTCTTGATCTTCCTGTCCGAAGCGTTCTCGGGGCGAAAGTCGGCGGGGGCGGCGGCCATGATCAGGGCGCTCGCGGACGCGGTCGCCGTTTGCAGCGCCGCCAGCATCTCCGGCACCGTCGAAACGTCGATGCGGCAAACTCCCGCGGGCGTTTCGAGCGCGACAGGCCCCGTGACGAGCGTCACGGCCGCCCCGCGGTCGCGCGCCGCCTCAGCGATGGCGAAGCCCATCTTGCCGCTCGAACGGTTGCCGATGAAACGCACCGGGTCGAGCGGTTCTTGCGTGCCCCCCGCCGTAACGACGATGCTGTGGCCGCGGAGGTCGCCGCCCGCGCGGCCGAGCATGTGCCGCAGCGCGCCGACGATCGCCAACGGTTCGGCCAGGCGCCCGGCGCCCGTGCGGCCGCTAGCCAGGCGCCCCTCCATCGGCCCAATGAAGGCAAGGCCTCGGCTGCGCAACGTCTCGACGTTCGCGCGGGTGGCGGCGTTCTCCCACATCTGACTGTCCATCGCCGGCGCCAGCAGCACCGGGGCAGCCGTGGCCAGCGCGGTCAGGGTCACCATGTCCGGCGCCTGGCCGTGCGCGAGGCTGGCCAGGCAATCGGCCGTCGCGGGGGCGATCACGAGCGCGTCCGCGCGCCGCGCCACCTCGACGTGCGCCTCCGGTTCGGCGGCCGTGAACATGTCGATGACCACATCGCTCCCCGTGACGGACTGGAACGTGAGGGGCGTCACGAAGCGTGTGGCGGCGGGCGTCATGATCACCTCCACGGCCGCGCCCGCCTGGCGCAGCTTGCTTGCCAGGTCGGCCGCTTTGTAGGCAGCGATGGAGCCGGTGACGCCGAGCGCGATGCGCCGCCCGGCCAGCGGCAGCGTACGATAGCTGGCGTCGCCCGAGTCGCTCATGCTGGCTGGTTCATTTCGTAGATCATGCGCAGGCCCTTGAGCGTCAGGTCGTTGTCCACGACATCGATGCAAGTGGTCTCGGCGGCGATCTCCTTCGCCCACCCGCCCGTGCCCACCACCGTGACGCCGTCTTCGAGCTCGGCCTTGAAGCGCGCCACGAGCCCTTCCACGAGCCCTACGTAGCCGAAGAGGATGCCCGCCTGCATGGCGTGGATGGTGTTCTTGCCGATGGCCGCCGGCGGGCGTTCCAGCTGTACCCGGTACAGCATCGCCGCGCGGCTGAAGAGCGCTTCGCTCGCGATGCCGATGCCCGGCGCTATCGCCCCGCCCAGGTAATCGCCCTGCGCGTTGACGGCGTCGAACACCGTGGCCGTGCCGAAATCGACCACGATCACGGGCATGCCGTAGAGCCGCGTGGCCGCGACCGCATCGATGATGCGGTCCGCCCCGAGTTGCTTGGGGTTGTCGTAGAGGATGCGCACGCCCGTCTTCAGGCCATGCCCGACGACCAGTGGCTCCCGGGAGAAGTAGTTGCGGCAGACGGATTCGAAAGTGGGGATGAGGGGAGGCACGTCGCAGCCCATGATGCAGGCGGAAACGTCGGCCGCGTCTAGTCCGCGGGCAGCGAGCAGCGACCTGAGGAGGACGCCGTATTCGTCCGGCATCTTTTCGCGTTCGACGCCGATGCGCCAGGTGGCGCGCAGGTCTTCGCCCTCCCACAGGCCCATGTGGATGGAGGTGTTCCCGATATCGAAAGCGAGGAGCATGAGACCGCCGGGCTTTGGGGCCATGGATGGTCCCCGTGCCGCCGACAAGGATAGCTGCCCGCGCCCCGGATCGCTACAGCGTCGCAGGCGGCGGCGTTGCGCGCGCGCCGCTAGTCGCCCTCACGCAGGGGCTCTGGCTCGCCCAGCGCCTCCAGCACCCTATGGTAGGTCGCGCCCGGGGCAGGGTGCTCCGGGAACCAGCGGCGGTCTTCCAGTTCGCGCCGCAGGCCGTCCAGCACGTCGCTGCCCTGGATCTGCGCGGCCACGAAGCCGCGCGTGGCCGCGTAGGTCACCCCGCGTTCGATCATCCACAGTTCGAGCGCGCGCCCGAGGTACTCTTCGAGCAGCACCGGGTTAGCCACCTCAGCGCTGCCCGCCCCGGCGTCGCGCACCGTCACCACCCCCACCACGCGGTCGCCATCGGCGAGCACGAACACGCCCGGGCGCTGACCCTGCTCGTACGGCCACGGGTCCTCGCCCGTGATGCCCGCTATCGCGGCCGCATCCGCCCGCCGTTGTTCGCGCACCGTCAGCAGGGGCAGCCGTTTCTCTATCATCACGAGCGACGCCTCGCCATGGCGGCGGCGTCCGATGGGCAGGTAGCCCCACCACTGGAACATCGCCGGCAGCGCGCCATCGTCGGGTGATTCGGCGCGCAGCAGGCGGAAGCCGCGGTCCTGCGCCGCCGCCTCGAGCGCGCGCACGAGCGCCCGGCCGGCGCCCGCGCGCGACGACGCCAGCAGGTCGAACGAGCCGATGCCGTCTTCCTCGCGCCGGCGCACCAGCCCGCAGAGCGCGCCCGCCGCCTCCGCCACGAGGAACTCGCTGCCCGTCTGCAGCAGCACGCGGAACCCGTCCGCGGTCAGGCCCCGCGCCTCCTCCGGCCACCCCTGCGTGCCCTCGAAGGCGCGCGTTAGCAGCGCCGCCGCCGCTTCAGCGTCCTCCGGGAGCGCCGCTCGCACCACGAAGCGGCCGATGGTGCGTGCCGGGGCGGAGGCCATCCGCGCAGTATAGCGGCCGTCCCGGCGCGCCCCGCCGCCGGTCGCGAGCCGTTCCCGTACACTGGCGCGCATGAAAGCGATCATCATCCCTTCCTACGGCGAGCCCGACGTGCTCGAATACAGCGACATCCCTGCCCCCGATGCCGGCTCCGAAGACCTGCTCGTGGCGGTTCGGGCGACGGCCCTGAACCGTGCCGACACCATCCAGCGGCGCGGCGGCTACCCCCAGCCCGGCCCGCGCACCGCATTCGAAGTGCCAGGGCTGGAATTCGCGGGCGCGGTGGTCCGGGCCGGCGCGCGCGTCGAAGGCTTCGCTCCCGGCGACCGCGTGATGGGCCTGCTCAGCGGCGGGGGCTACGCGGAGCAGGTCGCCATCCACCATCGCCTCGCGATGCGCGTCCCCGAAGGCCTCTCGTGGCAACAGGCGGGCGCCATCCCGGAGGTGTTCATCACCGCGCACGATGCCCTGCGCCAGTGCGACTTCGTGGCGGGCGAAAGCGTGCTCATCCACGCCGCGGGCTCGGGCGTCGGCGTCGCGGCCATCCAGGTGGCCAAGATGATGGGCGCGGGCCTCATCGCCGGCACCGCAGGCGGACCGGAGAAGCTCGCGCGCGCCCGCGAACTGGGCCTCGACCTGGGCATCGACTACACCACCACCGACTTCGCCGAGGCCGTCCTTGAGGCCACGGGCGGGCGCGGCGTGGATGTGACCCTCGATGTCATCGGCGCGTCCTACTGGGAGCGAAACCTGCGTGCGCTCGCGCCGCAGGGGCGCATGGTGCTCGTCGGCCTGATGGGCGGCGCCGCCACGCAGGCGAATCTGGGCATGTTGTTGATGAAGCGTCTGCAGGTGCGAGGTACGACGCTGCGCGCGCGCCCTCTCGAAGAGAAGGCTGCGGCCACGCGCGCGTTCGAAAAGAGCGTGCTCCCGCACATCGCAAGCGGCCGCATCCAGGTCCCCATCGACCGCGTCTTCTCGCTCGCCGAAGCCGCCGCCGCGCACGCGTACATGGAATCGAACGCCAACTTCGGCAAAATCGTGTTGGAGGTGTGAGGGGGGTGCCCTACCGCCGGAACACCGCCGGGCGCTTCTCCATGAAGGCGTTCACGGCTTCGTGGTGCTCGGGGCTGGCGTAGGCCTCGCGCAGGGCCTCGCCTTCGCGCTTCTGCACGCGCTGCAGATCGCTATCGACGGCGTTTTCGCGGAAGAGCTGCTTGATCAGCCTTATCGCTAGCGGCGGCTTGTCCGCCAGCTCTTCACCCAGCGCGAGCGCCCGCGGCAGCAGTTCGTCCTTCGCCACCACTTCCGTGACGATGCCGCCCTCCTTTGCCTCTTGCGCCGTGAGCATGCGGCCCGTGAGGCACCATTCGAGCGCGCGCGCCGTGCCCGCCATCTGCGCGAGGAAATGCGAGCTCGCCAGTTCCGGCACCAGCCCCATGCGCACGAAGAAGATGCCGATGCGCGCCTCTTCGCTGGCGATGCGGATATCCCAGGGCAGCACCTGGGTGATGCCGATGCCCACCGCCGGCCCGTTGATGGCGGCGATCAGGGGCTTGCCCATGCGCGCGATGAACGCCAGGTAGTCCTCGCCCGCGGGGCTCGTGGCGCCGCCGCTCACGGAGGTGCTGGCGCTGCCCTCGATCTGCGCCTTGAAGCCGCCGATATCCGCGCCCGCGCAGAACGCCCGCCCCGCCCCCGTCATCACGATGGCGCCGGTCTCGGGGTCGTCGTTGGCGCGCTCGATGGCGTCGCGGTACTCCGCCATCATCGCGGAGGTCCACGCGTTCAGCTTCTCCGGCCGGTTGAGTGTGACCACGCCCACTCGCCCCTGGCGCTGATACGTTATCTGCTCGTACTCCACCGGAAACCGCCTTCCCGCCGGCCGCACCGGCGCCCCTGGATCTGTCACGGAAGCTTACGCCAAACGGGGAACAATCGCCCACGAGATCCCGGGTTCCAACGCACCACCGCCCCTGGCGCCCTCTGCCGCGCTGGCCTCCGCTGCGCTGCGGCCGCCCTGCGGGCCGCGCTAAGCAGTCGCCCGAGCCCGGGCCTCCCACGCCTGCCCAGCATTCGGCCCAGGCGGCAAGTGAGGCCTGCCGGTCGGGCTACGGACTTGGGACCTCGGCAGGCGGCGCCTTCGTCGGGTGTTTCGCCTCCAGCCACACAAGCGCGCCGAGCAGCGCCAGCAGCGCCAGGGTCAGCAGCACCGCCGTCGCGATCGTCATGGCATCGCGCAGTCCATCGCCGCCGTCGGTTTCGGCGCCGCGCCAGATGTTGAGCGCCGTCAGGACCATCGCGAGCATCAGCAGCAGCAGCGCCGGGCCGGTGGCCACGAACTGGCGCCGCCCAAGCAAGTGGCCCAGCGCAACTCCCCCGATCGCCCAGAAGGGCACCGTCACGGGCACCACCCAGTCGCGGTGCGAATCCCAGGTCGCGCGCGTCTGAAAGGCCAGCGCCATGAAACCCATCGCGAACGCGAAGCCCAGGAGCATGCCCACGTTGTTGCGAAGCGTCGCCGTCAGCCGCGATGGCGGCGCGTCCGGGCGCGCTCCGCGGTCGTGCACCTCCGTGCTCTTCTGCGCCTCGGCGGGCGCCGCGCGACTGAAGTCGGCCATCATCGTCTCCCCCGGCGTGCTCGCGGCAATGATCGGCGCTCGGCCGCAACGCCGCAACCAGCGGCGGCTTTGCTACCCTGCCTCCATGCCTCCCCGATGCACGCGCCACGACCGCTGGGCGCTCGTCTCCACCGCAGCCCCGCCCGGCCTCGCTTCGTGGCTCCAGGAAGAGCTCGAGGCGCTGCGCGAAGACCCCACAATGGCCTGCGTCGCGATTGATGCCAGCGGCGCGGGGAAGGGCCGCGCTGCGCTCCCTGAGGCCACGCTCTCCTGGCTGGCGCGCTTCGAACTGCCGACGATCTGCTTTGCAGAAACGGCCGTCGCAGGGGCCTGGTTCGCACTCGCGCTGGCCTGCGACATCCGCATATGCGGGGCGGGTGCCACCTTCAGGCTGCGCGGCGACCCCAGCGCGTGGCAGGCACAGCGGCTGCGCACGCTCCTCGGCGACGGCGCGGCGCTCACACTGTTGCGCGGCGAAACCTTCGATGCCACGGCCGCCCTCGAGGCCGGGCTCGTTAGCGAAGTTGTCCCGGCAGGGACAGCGCCGGAGCGCGCCGCCGCCCTCGCGGCGACCATCGCCTCGCGCGGCCCGATCGCGACTCGCCTGGCGAAGGAAGCCATCTGGCGCGGCCTCGAACTGCCGTTCGCACACGCGCTTCGTTTCGAGCACGATTTGACCTTGTTGCTGCAAACCACCAAAGATCGGGCGGAGGGTGTGCGCGCCTTCATGGAAAAGCGCCCGCCCAGATTCAGTGGTGAGTAACGCATGATCGTCCTGCTCGAAGAGCCAGAAGCCTGGTCCCTGATGATGCTCGTTAGCGCCGTCGCCATCGACAACGCGGACATTTCCGAAGAAGCGAAGGACGCCCTCCGTCGCTGGCGCTCGGACCGCAACGAAGCCAGCCCGGAGATGCAGAAGCTGACGGAAGACCTCAACCGGGCGATGAATGCCCACCTCGACACGAAGTTCTTCCGCCGCATCAAGAGCCGCGGCTGGTACGAAACGGTGAAGAAGTAGCCATGGAAGTACGTTTTACGGACGACGAACTCGCGGAGGCGCTCTCGGTGCTGGTGAAGCGCATGGCCGATGAAGCGGGCCTGGCCGATAAGGACCGCGCCATGCTCAAGCGCTGGCGCTCGGCGAAGATGAAGCTCGGCGGCGACGAAATGGATGACCTGGTGCGCAAAGCCAACGAAGACCTTGCCCAGGGGGTCACGCGCCGCGCTCGCAGCCAGATCCGCAAGGCGGACTGGAACGACTGAGCGGCCCGGACGGGCTGTTGAGGTAGAATGCGACCATGGCGCTAAGTCAGCTGCTGTTCGAACTGGTGGATGGGCTCACGCCAGGGGAAGTCGAAGACCTCGTCGATTACCTCAACATGCGCGCAGACCCGGATACCCTCACCCAAGAGGAGCTGGCCGACGTGCGCGAGGCAGAGGAGCGGATGGCGCGTGGCGAGTACGTCACCCTTGAGGAACTCCGCGCAAAGTATGGCGACTGACCTGCGGCCAGCGCCGCGTGGCGGGGTCGCGGAAACTGCCTTGCCCGATCCCCTTCGCTTCGCTATCGATCCCCGCGGCGTGGCCACCATCACGCTCGACCGTCCCGAGCGCCTGAACGCCATCAACATGGCGATGCGGGATCTCCTGTGGACGTACCTGCGGGCCTCCCGCGACATCCCCGGGGTGCGCGCGATCGTATTCCGTGGCGAAGGGCGCGCATTCAGTGCTGGCGCCGATATCAGCGAATTCGGGACCGCCCCCAGCATCTTGGCCTCGCGCCGCGCCCGCTGGGAGCGCGACGTCTGGGGGCTGTTGCTCGCGCAACCGGTCCCGACCGTCGCGCGCATGCACGGCTTCTGTTTCGGCGCCGGCCTGGAACTTCCGCTCTGCTGCGACCTGCGCATCGCCAGCGACGACGCCACCTTCGCCCTGCCGGAAGTCACCCTCGGCTACATCCCCAGCGCCTGTGGCACGCAGACCCTTCCCCGCACCATCCCGCCGGGCGCGGCCGCCCACATGATCCTGGGCGGTGAACCCATCGATGCGGCAGCCGCTCTGCGCTGGGGCCTCATCAGCCAGGCCGTGCCCCTCGCCGCGCTCGATGCTGCCATCGACACCACGCTCGAGCGGGCGCTTGCGAGTCCCCTCCCCGCGATGGCTCATCGCCACGCCATGCTCGCCACCTGAATCGTCAATCGTGAATCGGTTAGCGCCCGTACCCACCTTCGCGCAGACGGCGCCAGACTTCGCCGCTGCGCGAATAGCGTTCCATCAAGTAGGGATACACGGCCGGGACGTTGAAGAGCTTCTCCATGCACGCCTGCCCGAGGTAACGGTCCAGCAGCGCCGGCTGTTCATCGGGGTCCACCAGGTCCAGTTCGAGCCCACGTTCGAAGCCGCCGGCTGCGGCGGGCATGCCCGCGGGCTGGTAGGCCAGCAGGCCCTTCGTGACCAGCCCCTCGATGGCCGTGCGCAGGGCCTGGCGGAAAGCAGGGGCCACGCGCACGCCGTCTGCGGTCAGGTGGGCATCCCGCCGCCCCTCCTCCCCCAGCCCTGCCACCACCGCCGTCACGTGGTCCAGGCGGAACGTGTCGTCGCCGGCGGCCCGCGAAGGCGGCAACCCGACGCACAGCACCCCCAGCAGCGCCACTTCCAGCGGCCCCAGGTCCTCGAGCCGGTACGCCATCCGCGGAGCGTACATCCCCCGCGCCGCCGCGAAAACGCCAGCGGCTGGCAGCACGCTTTGCGGAGCCGGGCGGCTGGCCACAACGTTCGCTAGAATGAGGCGCTCGCTGCCACGCCCTCGGAGGAGATGCCCCGAATGCGCATCGGTTTGATGGTCGAAGGCCAGAACGGGCTCACGTGGGAGCGCTGGCGTCACATCCTCGCGCTCGCCGAACGGCTGGCCTTCCCCACGCTGTTCCGCTCGGACCACTACTTCATCGGCAACCAGCAGGATTCGCTGGAGGCCTATCTTTCGTTCGTCATGGCTGCCGCCGAAACGAAGACGGTCCGCTTCGGGCCTCTCGTCAGCCCGGTGACGTTCCGTTCGCCGGTGGACGTGGGCCGCATGGGCGCCCAGCTCGATCTCCTGAGCGGTGGCCGCTTCGTCATGGGTCTCGGCGCTGGCTGGAACGAGCCGGAGCACCGCGCGTACGGGATTCCCTTCCCGCCCGTGAAAGAACGCTTCGACCGCCTCGAGGAGGCGATCCAGGTCATCCGCAGCCTCTGGGGGCCGGGCCCGGCGAGCTTCGAGGGCCGCTACTACCGCCTCGATGGCGCCGATTGCCAGCCCAAACCAGCGCCCGGCCGGCCGCCCCTCCTCATCGGCGGCGCCGGCGAAAAGCGCACCCTCCTCCTCGCCGCCCGCCACGCCGCCGAGTGGAACTGCGTGAACCTTTCGCCGGAACAGTTCGCGCACAAGCGCTCCGTCCTCGAACGCCACTGCGAGGCGGAAGGTCGTGACCCTGCCACCATCGCCCGTTCGATGATGGCCTTCGCGCTCGTGGGGCCGTCACAGCAGGCCATCGAGTCAGCCGCTCGCGGGCGCATGCGCATGTTCGGCGCGCCGCCCGATACTTCGCCCTCCGAATTCATCGCCGGGATGAAGTCGCGGGGTCTGCTTGCCGGCGCCACAGACGAAGTGGTCGATACACTCGGGCGGCTCGCAGGCGAAGGCCTCCGGGAGGTGCAGTTCCAACACTTCGACTTCGATTCCGACGACGTGCCGGAATACCTGGCGGCCGAAATCGCGCCGCGCGTGCGGGGCTTCTAGCGATGGACCAGGCGGCCCGCGAGGCCTTCCTGCGCGTACCACGCACGGCCGTGCTTTCGACCACCGGCCCCGGCGCCCGCATCCACGCTGTGCCCGTGTGGTTCCTGCTGGCCGATGGCGAAGTACGCATCCTCACCGAACGCGGGTCCCAGAAGCACCGCAACGTCGTCCGCGAACCCCGCGCCTCGCTGTGCGTCGATGAGCGCGAAGGCAGCTTCCCCTTCGTCACCGTCGAAGGGCCTGTCAGCGTCATCGACGTCATCACGGGCGCCGAGCGGTTTGCCCTGTGGGCCCACTACCGCGGCGAAGAGGCCGCACGCGCAATGGTGGATGGCGGCGGTCACGAGCGGATGGTCATGCTCATCCTCCACCCCGAACGCTGGCTCGGATGAGCGCTCATTGCGTCGTATGCGAGGGGCCGTAGGATTGCGCCATGGGATGGCTCGCCTGGCTGGTCCTGGGGCTGATAGCGGGGCTGCTCGCCAAGCTCGTCGTGCCCACCAGCGCGGGCGGCGGCGGCTGCACCGGGCTCATCGTCACGATCGTGATTGGCATCGCCGGCGCCGCCATCGGCGGCTTCATCGGTGTGCGGCTGGGCTGGGGCGAAGTCGATGAGTTCGACCTGCGCAGCGTCGGGCTCGCCTTCCTGGGCGCTGTCATCCTGTTGCTCGGCCTGCGCGTCTTCCGTCTGGGCCGCAGCTAGCGATAGACCTCGTCGTGCGTGCCGATATCGATGAGCTCGATAGCGCGCTCCGAAACCCGCAGGACGAGGACGATGCGGTACGGTAAGTCAGGCGTACGGCATGCTCGCCTTCGTGTTCGCCCTGGAGCGCGTGCAGCCTCAGGTGCGGTTGGAATGGGTCGTGCTTCAATGCGGTGAGCGTTGACTCGACTCTGCCATCGAGGTCCGGGTGCTTGCGTAGGAAGCGGGCCAGTCGCCTGCGGAACCGGGCCGACGGGAGGACGCGCCAGCTCACTCTTCGCCGCCGGCGCGCGCCTCCGCCATAATCTCCTCCACGCTCATCTCCTGGACGCGCCCGGCGGCGATGTCCGCGAGCGACTCGCGGATGCGGAGGGTCATCGCCTCTTTCTGGTCTTCGAGCACCTCTTCGTACCACTCGCGGTTGAAGATGATGTATTCGATGCGGTTGTTCTTGATGACGTAGACGGGCCCGAACTTAAGCATGTCGTCTGCCGCGGAGATCCCGCGCCGCTTGATTTCGCCCGCAGGGATGGAATTGGGAATGTCGGTGGTGGTGCCGTTTCTCGTGCTCATATCGGTACTATACCACACGGCTCTAACCTCGCCCGGCGATGGCGCTCCCGAGGCCTGTCACCTGTTCCGGCGCCAGATGGGCGACGGACACCGCTTCGAGCAGGGTGAGACGCCCGTCTTTGCCCTCCAGCTGCGTGATCGATGCGTTCGCCATGGCTGCGGGCACGACCCGGTCATCGCCCAGCGCCGCGCCGATAGCCACGCCGATCGCGATGTAGTGCGAGACGACCACGACATCGTGGCCCGCCGCCGCTGCGTCGAGCGTGAACCCCAGCACGGCGGCCGTCACGCGGCGGCGCCACGCGCGCAGTCCTTCCGGCTGCTCAGCCCACGTCCCGGCCATGAAGGGCCCGATCATCTGCATCCGCTCCGTCGCTGGCATGGCGGAATCGAACACCTCCGCCACCTCCTCCCGCACTTCGGGCAGGAGGCCGAGGGCGGCCGCGATGGGCTCGGCCGTTTCGCGGCACCGCCGCAACGGCGATACCACGAGCCGCCCCACGTTCTTATCCCGGAGCCAGGAAGCGGCGGCTCTGGCCTGCGCATGGCCCATCTCCGAAAGGCCCGGGTCCAGGTCCTCGGCCCCGGCCGCGGCCTGTCCGTGCCGCAGCAGGTAGAGGGGCACTAGAAGAACGTCTCCACCAGCGCCTTCGGCAGTTCGACATTCATCACGCGGGCGCGCTGCAACTGCTCCCAGTAGTACCGGTAGGTCGCGCGGTCGTGCAGGTTCCCGTCGTGCTGGATGGGCCCCCAATCCGCCGCGTAGGCTTTCAGCAGGATGGCTTCGGCCTCCTCTATTTCGGGAGCGGCCGGCGCCATGGCCCGCGTGATGGGCTCGATCTGCGCGGGGTAGATGGACCACTGGCGCAGGAAGCCGAACTCGTCGTGGGCACGTTTGGCGTCGTTGTAGATGAACTCCTGGTCCTTCAGCTCCAGCGTGACGTTGTGCGCTGGTACCACGCCGTTCGCCAGCGCGGCCGCGACGGTCTCCGCTTTCGCGCGCCGCAGCAAGCCGTGTTCGAACTGCATCGGCGAACGCATCGCGCTCGATGGGATGGCGCCGTGGTGCGCGCTCACGAAGTCCATGAGCCCGAAGTCCAGCACTTGGACATTCGGCAGGGCAGCGATCTCCCACACTTCGTGCAGGGCCCCGTGGGTCTCCATGAGCGCGTGGATCGGGATCTCCCGGCCAATGCCGGCCCGGCGGCCGGTCTCGCGCACGTAATCGATCATCTCACCGAGTTCAGCCGCGCGCGTCGTCTTCGGGATGGTGATGTAGGCCAGCCGCTCGCCCGCCCCGGGCACAATGATTTCGATGTCCTGCTTCCAGTGCTCGTTCGTGTAGTCGTGGATGCGGACACCCGCCATGTTGTGGCGGTTGAGATCGTTCTGCTGCATGCGCACGACCATCTCGGCGTGCGCCTTCTCGGCGCCCGTGGGGGCGCCGTCCTCACAATCCATGGTGATATCGAAGACGCCGCCCATCTTCGCCTGCAGCTCGAACGCCTTCGCGATGCGTTCCTCAGTTCCCGCGAAGTGTTCGCACACGGGGATGATGGGAAAGGGCTTCTCTCCTTCAAAGAGCGCTTCGTTCGGGTGCCGTGGCATGTGTTGTCCCCGCCGCCTGTATTGCCGGGACAGTATCGCCGCTGGGGGCGGCTGCGGCTAACGCCTGGCCCTCGACGCTTTCCGCGGGGCGGCCGGTCGGCGATTCTGTTCGATGTCGTTCGTGCGGCCCTCACCGGCGCCAGTTTCGTGCGGAGGCGCTTCCGTGGCGTCCGGGTCATCGGCGGCTTCGGGATCGTCCTGCTCGCCTTCCCGGTTCCCCGGTCCCCTGGCCGCGTTTCATGGACGAAGCCGCGGTTCTTCCGGCATCAGTTCTGGTACAGCCGCGACGGCGAACGTTGCGCGCAACCCGGGCACACGCCGTAGGAGACGATACTGCCGCCCGTTACGAGCACACGTTCGCACCAGGCGCAGATGACCGTGCATTCTTCGTATGCGCCATGGAAGTCGCCCCAGCGTTCCGCGAGGGCGGTCACAGCGCCGCCGCGGCCGGCAAGAGCAAGCCCACGCCCAGCCCGGTGGCGAGTACAGCGAAAATGAAGAGTCTCTGGATGCGGATCACAGCGGGCAGCTACCTCCACTCGGTCTCACGGCCGTCGCCCACGGTAGCGACGCCCGGCCCGGAGCGGATAACGGCGGCCGACGCGTGCGTTGCTTTTCTATCGCAAGGGCGCGGGGGCGTGTGCCCTCGACGACCGGTGCCCGCCTGCGGTATCGCCCGCCCCTGCCCGGCGCGTAGAGTTCTACCGATGGAGATCCTCCCCGCGCCCTGTAGCGTTCGCCCCGGGGGGCTTTCGCCCTGCCAACGTCTCGCCTCAGCCAGCCGCGGCCTGTGCCCTTGACGGCGCGCCCCACGGCGGTCGCGCGCCGCCTCCTCGGCCCCGTCCAGGCTTTCGTCTCGACAGAAGCCTCCGGCGGCATCCTCCTGCTCGCCGCCGCCCTCGTGGCCCTGGCGTGGGCTAACTCCCCGTGGGACGGCTCCTACGCCGACCTCTGGCACGCCGGCCTCGAATTCGACTTCGCGGCGTTCGCCATCCGCGACACGCTCGGGCACCTGGTGAACGACGGCCTCATGGCCATCTTCTTCTTCGTCGTTGGGCTCGAAATCAAGCGCGAACTGGTGCGCGGCGAACTGCGCACGCGCAGGCAGGCGGCCCTGCCCGTCGTGGCCGCGCTCGGGGGCATGGCCGTGCCTGCGCTCATTTACGCGGCGTGGAACGCGGGCGGCAGTGGCGCCTCCGGCTGGGGCATCCCCATGGCGACGGATATCGCCTTCGCGCTCGGCGTCCTCGCCCTCCTGGGGCCGCGCATCCCCTTCGGCCTCAAGGTCTTTCTGCTCGCGCTCGCCATCGTCGATGACCTCGGGGCCATCGTCGTGATTGCCCTCTTCTACACGGGCGATATCTCGCTCGAAGCGCTCGGCTGGGCGGCCGCCGTCCTCGCCCTCATCGTCGCCTTGAATCGAGCCGGCGTACGCGGAGCGACTTTTTATGTGATCCCCGCGTTCTTCTTCTGGGCGGCATTCTTTGAATCGGGCATCCACGCCACTCTGGCGGGCGTGGTGCTCGCCTTCCTGGTGCCCTCGCGCCCACACGCCGCCGCCACTTCCTTCGAACCCGAAGCAGCGACGCTCCTGGAACAGCTTCGCGCGGCCCGCGAGGCCGGCGATATTGGCGAAGCTGAGGCTGTCCTCCAACGTTTCGAGGCCCTGGCGCGCGATACCGAGGCGCCGCTCGATAGCATCGAACGCGCGCTGCACCCGTGGGTGAGCTACCTGATAGTCCCCGTCTTCGCGCTGGCCAACGCGGGCGTGGACGTTAGTGGCGAAGCCATCGGGGATGCTGCGGGGAGCGCGGTCAGCCTCGGCATCGCCAGTGGCCTCCTCCTCGGCAAGCCCGCGGGCATCTTGCTCTTCTCCTGGCTAGCGGTGCGCCTCGGTTGGGCGACACTGCCCGAGGGGGTGACCTGGCGCGCCGTGCTGGGCGCGGGGCTGCTCGCCGGGATCGGCTTTACCGTCTCGCTCTTCATCACCAACCTGGCGTTCGAGGACACCCCAGGATTGTTCTCAGAGGCGAAGCTGGGTATCCTGGCGGCTTCGGCGATCGCCGGCGTGGCTGGCTTCCTCCTCTTGCGCGCGACGTGCCCCGCGAGCTCTCCGGTCATTCCTCCGCCGCCAGTCGCTGCAGCGCCTCCCGGCTGAGCCGGAAAGTGGTCCAGTCGTCCATGGGCGCAGCCCCAAGTCCGCGGTAGAACGCTATCGAGGGTTCGTTCCAGTCCAGCACGGCCCACTCCACCCGGCCGCAGCGCCGTTCGATGGCGAGGCGCGCCAACTCGCTGAGCAGCGCCTTTCCGTGGCCTTCGCCGCGGTGCTCCGGACGCACGAAGAGGTCCTCAAGCCAGATGCCCGGCCGCCCCAACCAGGTGCTGTAGCTGTGAAAGAAGAGCGCGAAGCCCACGCTTTCGCCGGCGGCCGTCTCAGCCAGGATCACCTCTGCGTACGGCCGCGGCCCGAACAGGTGTTGGCGGAATTCGTCGCGCTCCAGTTGCACCGCCTCCGGCTCCCGTTCGTAGGCGGCCAGCGCATGCACCAGCTCGATGATGGTGTCGAGATCAGCTTCGGTTGCGGGGCGCAACGCCACTTCAGCTCCCCACCAGCTCGACCTTCGTCACCGCCGCGCCTTCGCGGGCTACGCGCGTGACAAGCGAGCGTCCGCTCATTCCCGCCGCCTGCAGCGCATCCAGCATCGCGCCGGCGGCCGCGCGCACGGCTCCTTCGGGGCAAATCGCGGCGATGGAACTGCCCGCTCCGCTCAGCCAGGCCGCATGAGCGCCCGCCGCCTTCGCCGCCCGGAAGACTTCGAACATCGGCGGGAAGAGCGTCGCCCGCTGTTGCTGGTGGATACGGTCATCCGTCCCCGCATCGAGGAGGTCCACGCGGCCAGCCACCATCGCCGCCACAAACAGCGCCGCTCGGCCCGTGTTGTGCACGGCCGCGGCGCGGCTGTAGCTCTCCGGGAGCACCTTGCGCGCGTCCTTGGTGGCCATCGAATGGTCGGGCACAAGGATGGCTATGTGTGCCTCCGCCGGGTGGGCGAAGGCGATACGCAGGTAGCGTCCACCGGCGGCGGGCACGCACACCTGCATCCCGCCGAACATCGCCGGGCAGGCGTTGTCGCCGTGGCCTTCGAGGTCGCTGGCGACGGCCAGGCATTCGTCTTCGTCCAGGGGGTTACCCGCGAATTCGTTCGCCGCCAGCACCCCAGCGACGCGGGCCACGGCGCTCGCGCCCAGCCCGCGCCCGAGCGGGATCGCCACGTTGTAGCGAGCGCGCACGCCCGGCGGCTGCGGCCTGCCCATCCGCAGGAACGCCTGGCGGGCCGCCGTGAGCACCATCTTCTCACCTACGTCCTCAGTTGGCGGTTGTTCGCAATCACTGAACGTGACGGTCACAGAAGCGAACAGGTCGAGCGCCAGGCCGAGGCAATCGAAGCCCGCGCCGAGGTTGGCGCTCGTCGCGGGCACGCGTAGGGTGACGGCCGTCGGTTCCATGGCACTCCCCCGCCCGATGAAGCAGGCATGATAGCAACCCTTCCCCTAAGGCGGATCGGGCGCGCAGGGCCGCCGCCTCTAGACCCTCCTCTCGGAGTCGCGCTCGCGAGCGCCGCGGTCGCGTTTTTCCAGCAGCACGCGGTCCACGCGGCGGCCGTCCATGGCGGTCACGCGGAACTCATACCCCGGCAGGCCCAGGCGGTCTCCCACCTTCGGGATGCGCCCCAGGCGGGACATGATGAAGCCTCCGACCGTGTCGTAGTCCTCATCGCTCAGTTCGGCGCCGGTTGCATCCTCCACGTCGCTGATGAGCGCCAGCCCGCTGAGCAGGAAGTTTCCGTTGACGAGCGGCCGAACCGTATCGCCGCCGGGCCGGTCGCCGCCGAGCCAGCGGCCCAGCAGGCGGTAGAGCACTTCGTCCGCGGTAAGGATTCCGCTGGTGCCTCCGTGTTCATCGACCAGCACGACGATCTGCACTTTGCGCTGCCGCATTTCGGAAACGGCAACCTCCACGCTCACCGATTCGGGAACTGCGACCGCGGGGCGCACCAGGCTGCGCCAGTCGCTGCGGCCTGCGCGCACCAGGCCTAACAAGTCCTTCGCATCGAGGATGCCCAGGATATGGTCGATGTCCTCTTCGAAGACGGGGTAGCGGGTGTGCTGTGCCTGCGCTACGACGGTGAGCACCTCTTCCAGCGGGTCGTCGCCGTCGATCGCCACCATCTCCGTGCGCGGCACCATTATCTGGTCGGCCTGGATGGCGCTGAATTCAAGCGCCCGGCGCGCTATCAGCAACTCGGAAGTGGAAAGCAGCCCCGCACGCGCGCTCGCTTCGATGACGAGCTCCAGTTCTTCGGCGGGCAAGTTCGATTGGTGCTCTCCCGTGGGCCCGACGCCCAGGGGCCGCACCACCGCCCGGCCCAACTGGTTCATGAACCAGATGAACGGCCGGAAGACGCGATTGAAGATGGCGATGGGGGCCGCTACCCAGAGGGCGGTGGCTTCCGAACGCTGCAGCGCCAGCGTCTTCGGGGCCAACTCTCCAAGGACGATGTGCAACGTCGTGATGACGATGAACGCCACCGCGACGGCCACCGCGTGGGCCGCCGCTTCGGCCGCCCAGCTCCCCACCAGCGCTTCTGTCGCCGGCTCAATAAAGTGAGCGAGCGCGGGCTCGCCCACCCAGCCCAGCGCCAGGCTGGACATGTTTATCCCGAGCTGCGTGGCCGCGATGTAATTGTCGAGGTCCTTCAGCGCGCCAAGCAGCACACGCGCGCGCGTATTCCCCTGGCTCGCCAACTGCTCGATGCGCGTGCGCCGTACCGCCACGTAGGCGAACTCCGTCGCCACGAACAGCCCGTTCGCCGCCACCAGCGCAATCACAGCGACGAGCCCAAGCACCGGCAGATATCCTTCGGGCACGGAACACCCCCTGTCGCGGGGGATCGTACCCCATACGCGGGGCGGGCCCGCGCCCGCTGGCGCCCCTCCCTGCTCCGCGGCCTACTGCTCGCCTGCCTGCCGGAAGTAGTCATCCAGCGTCCGCCCCGGTTCTTCCACGAAGGGTTCGTCCAGCAGCCGCGCTGCCGAAATCCGGTCCAGCCTGAAGTTGCGGAAATCTGACCGCAGTTCGCACCAGCCCGTCATGGACCAGGTGGAGCCCCAGAAAAAGAGGCCCAGCGGCCTTACCGTCCGTTCCGTGTGCACGCCATCCCCACTCGTGTAGGCGAACCACGCTTTGCGCCGCCCATCGATCGCGTCGCGGAACAGCCCCAGGCCCCCCGCCACCGCTGGGCGCACGTGGAATCCCGGCGCGTAGAGCCGCGTGGTCGTCAGGCGTGCGCGCAGGCGCTCCGGCAGCGCCGCCTCCACGCGCGCAAGCGCATCGCGCGCCGCCCGCGCCAGCGCTGCGTCACCCCAACTGGTGACGACGCGCGCGCCCAGCACCATCGCTTCGATTTCCGCGTCGTTGAACATCAACGGCGGCAGGTCGTACCCCCGCCGGAGGGTGTACCCCACGCCCGCCTCGCCATCGATAGGCACGCCCGACCCCTGCAGGTCGTGAATATCGCGGTAGACCGTCCGTTCCGAGACCTCCAGTTCCTGTGCGAGCCACGCAGCCGTAACCACATGCCTGCGCCGCAGGGACTGGACGATCTGGAACAGACGGTCAGCGCGCCGCACCGGGCCTCCTTCTCTCTATGGCCCTAGGAGTTGGTGGCGGCCGCGGCCGGCTCCGGCTGGGCGAGCTCCGGCCTGAACTCCATGAGCTGGCAGTAGTTGCCGTCGGGATCGAGGAAGGTGGAGATCACGCCACCCCAATACTCCTGCCCGGCGCTGCGGATGAACTTGACGCCCTGGCCTTCCAGGCGTCGCTGCTCAGCTGCGAGGTCCTCCACGAAGAGGTCGAGGAGCACGCGCTGCGGCTCCTTCGTGGGACCGTGCGTTTCGCTGTGGCCGTCGAAGATCAGGGTGGCGCCCGCGCTGAGGATCAGCGCCCCTTCCCCCATGCCTTCCTGGGGCGGGAGCCCGACGACCTCGCGGTAGAACTTCTGCAGACGCGCAGGGTCTTCGCTGGTGAGGTTGATGATCACACTGGTGACGTTCATGGTTTGCCGGTCCTTTGGTCGGTGTCCGCAGCCGTATCGGCGGCGGCCCGCATATCCTATCTCCTTGCTCCTGCCACCATACTGTCAGGAGCCTGAGTTCGCACCCCGTTGTTCCTGACACCGTTGTGGCAGGAGACTGACAGGAACGGCCGGGCCGGCAGCGCGGTCGCCGCGCACCAGCTACAATCGCCCGAACCTAGCCATCCGGGAGCCCAGCCATGTCCTTCGAAGTCCCCGAGCATGTGCGCCCCATCCGCAAGCGCGTCCAGGAATTCATCGAGGAGCGCGTCTACCCCGTCGAGCACATCCTCTTCGACCGCAGCGACGAAGAAGGACGCAAGACCATGCGCCGCCTGATGCAGGAAGCGAAGGACGCCGGCCTGTGGGCGCTCGGCCACCCCGTCGAGATCGGCGGGCAGGGCATGCCTTTCATGGATTACGTGTACGTCAACGAAGTGGTTGGCCGTTCCGAAGCAGCGACGGCCGCGCTCGGCACCCATTCGCTCCAGGATTCGATCATGCTCCAGCACTACGCGCCCCCGGAATGGCGCGAACGCTACCTGAAGCGCTCGTGGCGGGCGAAGTGTTCCCCAGCTTCGCCATGACCGAGCCCGAAGTCGCCAGCTCCGACCCCACGCAGCTGCGCAGCCGGGCCGTGCTCGATGGCGATGACTGGGTCATCAACGGTCACAAGTGGTTCACGAGCGGGGCCAACCGGGCGGCCTACACCACGGTCATGGTGCGCACCGAAGCCGATGAGGTGCCGATCCACAAGGCCTACAGCATGATCGTCGTGCCCACGGACACGCCCGGCTACAACATCGTGCGCGATGTGCCCGTGATGGGCATGCTCGGCGGCCACTGCGAAGTGATCTATGACAACGTCCGCGTGCCGCGCACGAACACCCTCGGCGGGCGCGGCGAAGGCTTCCTCATCTCCCAGAAGCGCCTCGGGCCGGGCCGCATCTTCCACTGCATGCGCTGGCTCGGCCAGGCACAGCGCGCCTTCGACCTGATGTGCGAACGCGCCAACAACCGCTACGCCTTCGGCGGCCCGCTCGCCGACAAGGGCCAAATCCAGGCGATGGTGTTCGAAACCGCCGCGGAAATCCAGGCCTGCCGCCTCCTCACCCTCCAGGCAGCGCACAAAATGGACAGTGGCGACCCCGCGCGCGTCGACATCGGCCTCATCAAGGTGGTCGGCGCGAAGATGCTCCACAACGCCATCGACCGCGCGATCCAGGTTTACGGCGGCGCAGGCGTGACCTCCGATTTCCCGCTGGAGCGGATGTACCGCGCCGCCCGCTTCGCGCGCATCTACGATGGCCCCGATGAGGTGCACCGCGTGACGGTGAGCCGCCTCATCCTGCGCGAATACGAAAAGGGCAACGGCTGGGACTTCGGTGAGCGCAGCTGATTTCGGGTAAAGCCCCTCTGCTACACTGCGATAGCCATGGCATTTCAGGTAGCTGACCTGCACGACCTTCTCGCGCTGCTCCGCGACCATCCCGAGTGGCGGGATGAGCTGCGCCGTGAACTTCTGGCTGATGACTTCCTCGCGCTGCCCGGCCCCGTGCGCCCACTCGCAGAGGCCCAGGGGTATCGCCCGCCCTTACAATGCGGCCATGCATACCGTGCTTGCCGGCGGCGTCGGCGCCTCGCGCTTCCTCGAAGGGCTGGTGCAGGTCACGGATCCTGCCCGCGTCACCGTCATCTCCAACACCGGCGACGATGTGGAGCTGTTCGGGCTCCACGTTTCCCCCGATACGGACATTGTCATCTACGCCCTCGCGGGCGCGGTTAACCCGGAGACAGGCTGGGGCCTGACCGGTGACTCGTTCGCTGTCGTGGATGCCCTGCAGCGCTTCGGCTACGGACGCTGGTTCAACCTCGGTGACCGCGACCTTGCCACGGCCATCCACCGCACGCGCCTGCTGAGTGAAGGTGTCCCCATGCATCGCGTTGTCGCGGGGCTCGTGGAGGCCTGGGGGCTTGCCTGCACCATCCTCCCCATGTCCGATGAGCCCGTGCGCACGCGCATCATCGGCCCCGAAGGCGAAGTGCCCTTCCAGGACTACATGGTGCGGCTGCGCACGGAGGTCGATGTGCGCGGCGTCGTCTTCGATGGCGCAGCGTCGGCTACGCCCGCCCCCGGTGTGCTCGAAGCCATCCGCGAGTCCGCGAGAATCCTGATTGCACCCAGCAACCCGATCGTCAGCAT
>JBPCLM010000127.1:0-5251 GCA_051003295.1 Tepidiformaceae bacterium
TGAGGGCCGTGCGCACCCACTCGGGGCGGTTATCGGGTGCACGTTTCTGGAAGAACGGCTCGCCTGTCGCGCCATCGACGAAGCGTTTCAGGACCATCGGGCGGTTGCGCACCCCGCGCAGCGCGCCCTCAGCGACCGCCAAGTAGTAGTTGACGATATCCAGCTTGGTGTAGCCCCGCTCGGGGAAATAGACCTTCTCCGGGTTGGTGATAGAGACGGCCCGGCCGGCGATTTCGAGCGTGACGGGCTTTGGCGGCATGGACGAAGGATACCAGCGCTCGGCGCCGCGGGCGCTGACGTCCGCCCAGCCTGTGGACGACCGCCGGCCGTGCGTCGCGGCCTGCGTCACCCGTAGAATCGCGCTTAGCCGGGAGGAGAATCGCACGATGCCCTGGCAGGAATCCGCCGCATGAGCCGCACGGTGCTTCGCCGCGGCATGCTCTGGGATGGGCGGGGGGAAGCCTCGCGGCGCGCCGACCTCGCGTTCGAAGACGGGCTCGTCGCACCCGCCGCAGATGCAGTGGAGGCGGCACAGGTGCTCGATATCAGCGGATGCACGGTGTTGCCGGGGCTGATTGAGGGGCACGCTCACCTCTGTTTCAACGCCCAGAGCGATTGGCGCGCCGTCTACGACGGTGATGGGCCGGGCCGGATGCTGCTGCGCATGGCGGCGAACGGTCGCGCGATGCTCGAGGCGGGAATAACGACGGTGCGGGACCTGGGCGCGCCCACCGTACTCGCGATCGAAGCTCGGGAGGCGTTCGCCAGCGGATTGGCGCTGGGGCCGCGGTTGCTCGTCTCGGGGGCGCCCATCACGACGACAGGCGGGCACTGCCATTTCATGGGCGGGGAAGCGGACGGCGAACTGGAGATTCGCAAGCAAGTGCGCGAACGCGTGAAGGCGGGCTGCGACTGGATAAAGGTGATGGCAACCGGCGGCAACATGACGCCGCGAACGAACACCTTCGAGCCCCAGTACGCGCTGGCGGAATTGCGGGCCTGCGTGGACGAAGCGAGACGGCTGCGGCGGAGAGTGGCAGCGCACGCGCACGGTGCGGCGGGCATCGCCGTCGCGGTGGAGGCCGCGGTCGATTCGATCGAGCATTGCACCTTTTCCGTCGCGGGCGAGGGGATCGTGCCGGACCCGCGGGTGATAGCAGCCATGGCGAAGCAAGGCACCGTCGTCTCGCCGACCGTGTCGATCGGGTACCGGACGTGGACGGATGACGGGCGGCGGGCGCAGCGCGCGCAAGCCCTGCGCGACATGGTCGCCGCCGGCTGTCCCATGATTGTGAGCACCGACTGTGGCATCCCCGGCGTGCCGCACGGCGCCATCGCGGGCGCGATGGAGGTGCTGGCCGAGTGCACGGGCCTGCGCGCCCCGGAGGTGCTCCGCATGGCGACCAGCGGTGCCGCCCGCCTGCTCGGGCTCGATGACCGCGGAACCTTGGAAGCAGGCCGCCTGGCCGACGCTGTCGTCGTGGAAGGCGACCCGGCGCGCGACCTGGCCGCGCTGAGCCGCGTCCGCTACGTCTTCAAAGCGGGTGAACTGGTGCGCCGGGCGGGCTGATGCCTCGTGCGCGGGAGGGTCCGATGGTAGAGCCGACGATCACGTTCGCACCCGTGACCGCCGATCGCTGGGCGGACTTGGAACGCCTGTTCGGGAAGCAAGGCGCCTACGGAGGCTGCTGGTGCATGTTCTGGCGGCAGACGCGGCGCGAGTCCGAAGAGTTGCGCGGCGACGCCAACAAGGCATCGATGCAGGACATCGTCGGGCGCGATGACGTGCCGGGCATCCTCGCTTACCGCGACGGAGAGCCCGCGGGATGGGTATCGGTCGCGCCGCGCGAGCAGTTCTCTTCGCTCAACCGCTCGCGCACGTTGAAGGCGGTGGACGGCGAGCCGGTCTGGTCGATCGTTTGCTTCTACGTGCCGAAGGGGAACCGGCGCCAGGGCGTCATGTCACGGCTGATCGAGGCGGCAGTGCAGTACGTCCATGCGCAGGGCGGCAAGATCGTGGAGGCGTACCCGGAGGAGGCCCGTGAGGGCGGACAAGCCGGGGACGCTTGGGGAGGCGCCTACATGGGTCTGCGGCCATCGTTCGAACGCGCGGGCTTCGTACAGGTCGAAAAGCGAGGCCGTCAGCCGATCATGCGCCGCTACTTGCCCTGACGCCCGCTGACAGCCGGGCCACCGTGTCTGTTGCCGGGGCCAGCGCTAGACTCGTTGGAGAGGTAACGGGCGTGATTTCGGGCATCGTACTGGCGGCGGGCATGTCACAGCGCATGGGGACGCCCAAGGCTCTGCTCGACTGGGGCGGGGAGACGCTCGTCGCCTACCAGGTGCGGCAGTTGCGCGAAGCGGGCTGTAGCGAGGTCATCGTCGTGCTCGGCCATGTGAGCGACGCCATCCAGCGGCGCATGCACGATGTGGATTGCCGCGTGATGTTCAACGCGCGGCACCAGTTCGGGCGCGCCGGGTCGTTGCGCATCGGCGCGAAAGCGGCCAGCCGCGATGCCGACGCGATCGTCATCCTGAACGTGGACCAGCCGCGGCCCGCGGCCACGATCCGTGCGCTCCTCGAAGCGCACCGGCCTGAAGCGGCGGCCACGCGGCCCGTCCACAACGGCCGCCATGGGCACCCCGTCGTGGTCGCCGGGCGCCTGCGCGAAGAGCTCATGGGCGCCCAGGACGCGTCGGGCGGGCTGCACGGCGTCCTCGCCCGGCACGAAGGCGAAATCGACGACGTTGCCTGCGATGCCGTGTGCAACCTGGACGTGAACACCCCCGAGGACTACGAAGCAGCACGGCGCACGTTCGGGCTCGTATCCTGAGTTGATGGCTATCGCAGCGAAGCGCGTGTTGGCGCCACGCGCCGTCATCTTCGACCTGGACAGCGTGCTCATCGATAGCCGCGCGGCCTGGTGCTACGCCCTCGAAGAAGCCGTCGCAGCAATCAGCGGGCGGCGGATAGACGCGGGGCCGCTCGTGGCGGAGTACCGCCGGCGGCCGTGGGCACACGCGGCGGCGGTCATCGTGGACGAGCCGGCGCAACGTGAACGCTGCGCGCAGCTGGCCGATGAGATGTTTCGCCGCAGCGCGCTCAAGCGCCTGCTGGTGCACGAGGGCATCGGCATGGCGCTGGACGCTCTGCGCGGAGATCAGGTGGAGATGGGGGCTATTTCGCGAGAGCCGCACCCGCTGGCTCTGCGGCAGGTCGAATCCACCGGCCTGGAGCGGTTCCTCACCGTTTTGTCGGCGACTCCGGCGGAGGCGCGCTTCAACCCGGCGGCGCGGGCGGGCGACTGCGTTCGTTTCCTGGGGTACGCGGGTGAAGATTGCGCGTTCGTGGGCGCCGATGGGGCGGAGGCGGCGCTGGTGGAGGCGGAGGGGCTGCGCTGCTTCGGGGCCCGCTGGGCGACCGAGGCAGACACGGGACTACGTGGCGTTGCCGCGCCGGGCGAGCTACGGCAGGCGCTGCCCGCGGCGTGGCGTTAGCAGGACCACCGGTTCAACCTGAGCGTTCGTCCGTGGGTTCCACAAACTGGTGGCAGCCGGGGCAGTAGGTTTGCTTGCGGCCGGAAAGGAAACGGAGTTCGCAGGCAGGGCAACTGACGATGCGTCGAATCATGCTGGCGGGGAACCTCACGGTGATTTCCAGCGTCAGCGTCCCATCTCGCTATCGGCCGAGCCAGTTGCGTTTCCATATCTTTTGTGGCAAAGCAATAGCCCGGCGCTATGGATGGATAGCGGAGGTAAACTGCTGTCGGCGCGTACCGGCGAAATGCGGTTCGCCCCATTTCCAATGGGGGCCGTCAGCGCCGGCGGCCGCATTGGCCGTGCACCGGGCGACCGGATAGGCTTGGCGGTAGCGACGTCGTCGGGGGGTAGGATGGTCACCAGGATCGGGATCAACGGGTTCGGCCGTATCGGGCGGCAGGTTTTCAAGGCGATCACCGACCGCCACGGCGGCAAGCTCGAAGTGGTAGCCATCAACGACCTGGTGCCTTCGGAGACGAACGCCCACCTGCTCAAGTTCGACAGCAACTACGGGCGCTGGGACAAGGACATCCGCGTTGCCGAGGGCGGGCTTTCTGTCGATGGCCGACTGGTGAAAGTCTTCAGCGAACGCGACCCGGGGGCGATCCCCTGGGGCTCCGTGGGGGCCGAGATCGTGATCGAATCGACCGGACTGTTCACGGATGCCACCAAAGCGGCCGCGCACCGTGGCGATTCAGTGAAGAAGGTGATCATCAGCGCGCCGGCGAAGAACGAGGACTTCACGATTGTGCTCGGTGTGAACGCGGAGAAGTACGACCCGGCCCGGCACAACGTGATCTCGAACGCGAGTTGCACGACGAACGGCCTGGCGCCAGTGGTGAAGGTCCTCGTCGACAACCTGGGGTTCGTAAAAGGGCAGATGACCACTATCCACAGCTACACGAACTCCCAGCAAATCCTGGATAAGGCGGCTGGCACGGACCTGCGGGAGATGCGCGCGGGCGCCCTCAACATCGTCCCGACCTCGACGGGCGCGGCGCGTGCGCTGAAACTGGTTATCCCTGAGATTGAGGGCAAGATGGATGGGCTCGCCTACCGCGTACCGACGCCCACGGTTTCGATCGTGGAGATAGTGGCGCTGACGGAGCGCGACACGACGAAGGAAGAGCTCAACGCGCTGCTGGAAGAGACGGCGGCCGAAAAGATGAAGGGCATCCTCGGCTTCACGATGGAGCCGGTCGTCTCCATGGACATGAAGGGCGATGAGCGCTCCAGCATCGTCGATGGGCAATCGACGAACGTGGTCGCGGGCAACCTCGTGAAGGTGGCGGCCTGGTACGACAACGAGTGGGGCTACGCCTGCCGCGTGAGCGATCTCTGCGCCTTCCTGGTGGACAAGGGTTTGTAGCGGCGAAAAGCGCGGCGAGAGCCACGGGCTAACCAGCCGCTAACCGGCGGCCGGCGCGCGGCGACGGCAAGGTTCGCGGGGGCTACCATGTTGGCAACCCCACCCGCCGGGGAATCGATGGCTGAAACACCATTCGAGCGCACCAGGGGTGGCTTCGGGCGTGCCCCGGCGGTCGCGCGCCTGCAGTCGGCGGTGCTTTCCTGGCAATTCGCGCTCGCGCTCATCCTTGTGCTTGGCGCCGCCTTGCGGTTCAACGACCTCGCCTGGGACCAGCCCGGCGGGGGGGGGGGGGGAGGGGGGGGGGGGACCCACGAGCACGCCCTTTCGTTTTTTTTCCCCCGC
>JBPCLM010000128.1:0-10387 GCA_051003295.1 Tepidiformaceae bacterium
CCCCCTGGGTGCCCGGGACCCCAAAGATTCGACCATCACGACCATCTGGGAACGCACTTGACCAAAGGAACGTACGTGGTTCAAGCGTGAACGCCTGATGTATGCGATGTACCTAAATAACCTTATCTCTCTTAGGAATGGAATTAGGAAGGAAGGATATCCAGGAGGTACATCCTCTACATGGGTTCTGTCGCACCGGCCGGGAAGCCATCCGGCACCACACAATGGTCGAAAGAGTGAAGAAGACTCGGCCCCTATCCGTAGACCTTGTCGAGTGCCGCGACTGCCGCCTCCTGCATATCGGGGGTCACGTGGCTGTAGGTGTCGAGGGTCACGGCGATGTTGGCATGCCCAAGCATCTCCTGTACCACCTTGGGGTGCACCTGCTGTGCGAGCAGCGTCGTGGCGGCGGTGTGTCGCAGGTCGTGCAGGCGAACACGGGGGAGACCAGCGCGATAGAGGTCAGCGCCGAAAGTGCGGGACACCCAGGCTGGCTCTAGTGGAGTCCCTACGGACGAGGCGAACACAAGATCGTGGTCCCGCCACAATGGGCCGGCCAAGAGCCGAGCCTCGACCTGAGATGCCCTGTGGGACTTGAGCTCTCGTAGGGCAAGTGACGCCAATCTTACCCGCCGCCGCCCGCGGTGGGTCTTTGGTTCGAGGAATTCGAAACCGCCGCCCTTGGGCTTCTGGAGCGTCCTCGTGACTGACAGATAGCCCTGGTCGACGTCCAGGTCCGCCCAGCGAAGACCGAGGAGCTCCCCGCGGCGCAGGCCGCTGGTCGCTGCGACCGCATACAGCGCGCGCATCACCGAGCTTCGCGCAGTTTCAATCAGAACCGTCACCTCGGTCGGCGCGAGGGTCTTCATTTCCGCCTTGGGAATGCGCGGCCGCGTCACATCGTCTGCTGGATTCCGAGGGATGAGCTTCCACCGCACGGCCTTCTCGAGGGCGCGATGCAAGACCGCATGCGTCCGCACGAGGCTTGCTGGGCTCAGCGGTGGGCGGCGCTCGCGAAGCACTCCCAGGAGCGCCTCGATATGCTGGCCGGTTAGCGAGGAAAGTGCCATCTGGCCCAAGGCTGGGACAATCCTCGTGCGGACGTTGCTCTCGTAACTCGCGAAGGTGCTCGGTCGCACGCTCTGCTTCGCGTCGTCGTTGAGCCACCGTGTGAGGAACTGGGCCACGGTCTGCTTCGAGTCCAGCCATTCGAACCCGGCGCGCTTTTGCTCTTCGAATTGAGCGAGCTTGTCCTTAGCTTCTTTGCGCGTGCGCGCCGTAAAAAGCTTCCTTCGGCCGTCCTGCAGTGTCACACCGGCCACCCAACGCCCATCGCGGCCCCGCTGGTAGATGCTTCCGTCCCCATTTGCCCTCTTGGTCATTTCGGTTGTTTCCTTCCTGCTGGTTGATGGACTCGCGTTTCCTCTGGCGACTAACACATCTCTGTTAGTCCTAGTTCGGTGGCTCCCTACGACGAGGGAACTCCGAGTCCGGCGGCATCGTCATGAGAAAGCTCACCAGGCCGGCCTGCTGTCGCTCATTGAGCTGCGATACCGCGGCGGCCGCCGGGGGTTCAATGCCGGTTTCGGTGGCGTCGGTTTGGTAGCCCATGGCTTCGAGCATCACCCAGCCTGGCAATCTCAGGGCCTTCTGAAGTCTGGTCAGCACCTTCGGATAGACCACCGCGATGCGCCCTCGCTCAATGGAGGCTATGTAGTCTCGCTTTACACCGCTCGCCAGTGCCAATGCCTCCTGGCTCAGTCCGAGAAGCGCCCGATGGCGGGAGACCAAGTCTGCCAACTTAGCTCCGGGAGCTGAGACGTGAGTGCGTTCGTCCACCGTTCTCATAGCGTAACCGACCCGACCGTGATTTACAACCCCTGCCAATGTTCTTTAGAGATGGGGTTCGTCAAATTCAGTATAAGGATTCAGCCATAAAGCAAGCTTACCTGTTACGATAAGGATTGCACCACAGA
Organism: Tepidiformaceae bacterium; assembly: GCA_051003295.1. Taxonomy (GTDB): domain Bacteria; phylum Chloroflexota; class Dehalococcoidia; order Tepidiformales; family Tepidiformaceae. Next base: position 1,977 of record JBPCLM010000128.1, read on the forward strand.
AGCGACGACCACTGGGCCAGTCGCTCACAATCTCGTTGAAAAGGAAAACCACATGTCGGAATTCGAGGTCCTCGCCCTTTCCGTGCCCGACGCAGCTGCAAAGCTTGGGGTCGGGCGCAACACCCTCTACGCCGCGGTAAATCGCGGTGACGTCCCGAGCATCCGCATCGGTCGCCGTCTGTTGATTCCAACGTCGGCGCTCGCGCGCTTTCTCGAAGCCAACGTTCAGGCGGACCCCTTGCGCGCCAATACCGCGCATGTCGCCTCGACACCCACCCACCCACCGGTAAGGAGGAAAGACTCATGACTGCCTTGATATCATCAGAAGCTACAACGGAGTTGGAAGCGGGGCGTCTCCTTGCAGGAATATTGGACGGCCGCGTCAAGTACGTGGCGACCTCAAACTCCTGGTACATCTTCAAAGGGGGTCGCTGGGAGCCGTCGCCGCAGGGCGCGGTCGAGCATCTCGCGAAGGAATTAGCGTCGACTTTGTATGAGCAGGCCTCGGAGGCGAGCCGGAACTACGACTCCGATGGCGCGAAGCGCCTTGCAAAGCTCGCCGAGAGGGTGGCGACTTACCCCGGACTCACCGGTGTCATCAAGTTCGCAAGGACAGAGCCGGCCATTGCCGCAACGGCCGGCGAATTCGATGCCCACACCTCTCTCATCAACGCTCGCGGAATCACCATTGACCTCTCCACTGGAACCACGCGTTCGCCGGACCCGGCGGACATGCTCACTCAGCAGATGGATGTGGACTTTGACGCCACGGCTCGCGCACCCCTGTGGGAGAAGTTCCTGAATGCCAGCTTCCAGGGCGACGCCGACCTCATCGGTTACGTCCAGCGGCTCTTCGGCTATGCGCTGACCGGAGAGAACTTGGAGCAGGTCCTCGTTATCGCCCTCGGCTCAGGTGCCAACGGCAAGACAACAATGCTCAATGTGCTCCGTCGCGTCATGGGCACGTACGCGCAGGTCCTTCCATCGTCGGCAGTGTTGGTACGGCGCCCGGACGCGGCGACCAACGACCTCGTCCTGTTCAAAGGCAAAAGGCTGGCTGTCCTGGACGAGCTGCCTACCAATGCAAAACTCAACGATGGAGTGGTGAAAGCCCTCAGTGGCAGCAGTGCATTGAGCGCGCGCGGCCTCTATCAGGAGTACCAAACGGTCATGGCGAACGCTCTGATTATCATCGCCACCAACTTGAAGCCCGAGTTCAGCGTGACGGATACGGCACTCTGGCGCCGTATCATCATCCTTCCCTTCTACGCAGTGGTTCCCCCGGGGGACCGGGTGGGTGACCTTGAGCACCAGCTGTTCGAAGAGGCTGCTGGCATCGTGAATTGGGGGCTGCAAGGGCATGCCCAGTTCCTGAGTCAAGGGCTCAATCCCCCGGCGATTGTGAACGCCGCCACGGCCGCCTACCGCGACGAACTTGACCTCGTGAAGCGCTTCGTGGACGACCAGTGCGAGGCTGGGCCCACATTCAAGCAGCCGGCGCAGCTTCTCGCGGACGCCTTCGTCCAGTGGTGCGCACTTAGTGGCGAAACAGCGAACCGCAAAGACTTGAAGACGCGCCTGGAGCAGCTCGGGTACAAGAGACAGCGCGCGGGGGCCGGCTACTTCTACGGTGGCTTACGGCTCAAACTGGGGAGCTCAGGACTCCGGCGCGGTCATCTAAGCACGAGCCGGTCGCCGAGGGGCCACGCGGCCCTTGGTCGCTAGTCGGGGTGCTTTCGCGGGGCCGTCTGGACTGCCGTTGCTGTCAAGGTTGCTGTCAAAAAGCCCGAACCTATCAAATCGTTCGACGCTTATTGTCGCGTGGTGAATCTGATTGGTTGGTGCCGAGGCCCAGACTTGAACTGGGGACACCTGCATTTTCAGTGCAGTGCTCTACCGGCTGAGCTACCTCGGCGGCCGAACTCCCATCGTAGGGAGGCCCGGGCCGGAGGGTCAACTTCCCGCGCCCGCGGCCACCACCGCCTCCACTTCGAACCTGTACATCTCGATCACCGGGTTCGCGAGCAGGCGCGCGCACATCTGCTCGACCAGCGCGGACGCCTCCGCTTCCCCGGCGGCCTCCAGCGTCACTTCGAAATAGCGCCCGGAGCGCACACCCTGCACTCCCTCGAAACCGAGCGAGCCGAGCGCCCCCCCGATCGTCAGCCCCTCCGGGTCGTTTACGGTGGGCTTCAGGCTCACGTACACCTTCGCCAGGTAGCGCCCACGCCGCGCGCGCTTCGCCGGCGCCTTCGTTTGCTTGCTCATGCGGGCAATTCCTCCCCCGTCAGTGTCCGGTAGACCGCCAGGTAGCGGTTGGTCGTGGCGGCCACGATATCGGGCGGGATCGGCGGCGGCTCCTGGCCGTCCTTCCAGCCGCTCGCCGCCATCCAATCGCGCACGGGCTGCTTGTCGAAGCTCTTCTGCGGAGCACCGGCGCGGTAGCCTTCGCTCGGCCAGAAGCGGCTGCTATCGGGCGTCAGTACCTCATCGATGAGGATGACCTCATCGTTCCAGAACCCGAATTCGAATTTCGTGTCGGCGATGATGATGCCGCGTTCGAGCGCGACGGTGTGCGCGTAGTTGTAGATGGCGATGCTGCGCAGGCGCATGGCGTTGGCGGCGTCCTCGCCCAGCAGCGCGGCCAGTTCTTCGTAGGAAATGTTCTCGTCGTGGCCGACATCAGCCTTCGTCGAAGGCGTGAAACTCGACTCCGGCAGCCGCTCCGATTCGCGCAGGCCGGGTGCGAGCGCTATCCCGCAGATGGCGCCCGAGCGCTGGTAATCCCTCCAGCCCGAGCCCGAGAGATATCCCCGCACGATGCACTCCGCATCCAGGCGTTGCGCCTTGCGCACCAGCATCGAACGCCCGAAATACTCCGGCCCAAGGTCGAACGGCACCAGCGAGGCGTTTGCGGCATCGATGAGTGCAACATAATGGTTCGGCACCACTTCCCGCATCCGTTCGAACCACCAGGCGGAAAGCCGCGTCAGGACCTCGCCTTTGCGGGGGATCCCGGTGGGCAACACGACGTCGAAGGCCGAGATGCGATCCGTCGCCACGATCAGCAACTGCTCTCCGAGGTCGTACGTATCGCGCACCTTTCCCCGGTGCGCGCGGTCGGGCAGGGTCGATTCAAGCAGGACGCCGGTCATCGAGGTTCGCCTTCGCCTTGAGATAGAACAGTGTCGTGGTGGTCGTCACCAGCGCCAGGAAAGGCACGACGAGGAGGCCCTGCACGAGCGCCGCCGTGGCGTTGATGAGCACGGTTGTGGTGCGGCTGCCGCCCTCGATGAGGCCGACGGTGGAGATGAGCAGCAGCGGCAAGAGGAAGAGCGCCGTCAGGATAAGCAGCACGCCGAGCATGCGCAGGACGTTGCCGGACATCAGGCGCCAGCTCCTGCGGAAGGCATCCATGGGGCCGATGTTCTCCAACATGTACACCTCGAACGCCAGCACCAGCCTGAGCGCCAGGTATGGCAACAGGAAGATACCGACGATCGTGACGACGGCGAGGGCGATGACCGCGAGAAAGGCGATGGTCATCACGATCAGCCCCCCTATGCGCGTGAAGGCGGGGTCGAGCGTCTGCGGCAGCGACAGGTGCTTGCCCCCCGCCGCCGCAGCCGCCCCCACGATGGTGCCGGCGCGCGCCACCTGGGCGAACAGCGCTTCGAAGGCCGTGAGCATCAGGAGCGCCATCACCACGGTGCGAGAGCCGTCGGAGAGCAGCTTGTTCGCGTTTTCAGCGGGCTCATCGGAGAAGGTGGTGAGGAAGAGCACGGCTGTGGCCACCGCCACGATGACGGCCACCGGAGCCTGCACGGCCAGCATCGGGAGCACCGTCTGGCGGGGGTTCGCCAGCAGCAGGCGCCACGCCTCAGCGATCGTCCCCCGCACGGCGATCGGCGCGAGAGCCGGCCGATCGAGGGTATCGGGCGTCACAGGCCCAGGCGCTCGAAGGTCGCGCCGATGTTCTTCACGTAGAACCCGTAGTCGAAAAGGCCCCGCACCTCGGCCTCGCCGAGGCGCGATGTCACGTCCCGGTCCGCCAGCAGCAGCTCCAGGAAGGGCGTGCGGCAATTCCACGCGGCCATCGCGTTGCGCTGCACGATAGCGTACGCACCGGGCCGGGCCATGCCGCTTTCGATGAGCGCGAGCAGTACTCGCTGCGAAAACACGAGCCCGTGCGACCGTTCGAGGTTCTCCAGCATGTGGCCGGGGTACACCACCAGGCGCTCCATGATGTTCGCGAACATATCCAGCATGTAATCGAGCACCAGGCACGCGTCCGGGAAGACGATGCGCTCCGTCGATGAGTGGCTGATATCGCGTTCGTGCCAGAGCGCCACGTTTTCCATGGCGGTGAGGGCGTACCCGCGCAGCACGCGCGCCAGCCCCGTGACGCGTTCGCACTTTTCCGGGTTGCGCTTATGGGGCATGGCGCTGGAACCGGTCTGGCCTTCGTCGAACGGCTCTTCCGCTTCCCTCACCTCAGTCTTCTGCAGGGCGCGAATTTCGGTCGCGAACTTCTCCAGCGACGCTCCGATGAGCGCGAGCGTGGTGACGAACTGGGCGTGACGGTCGCGCTGGATAATCTGCGTCGAAGCCGCCTCCACCCCGAGCCCGAGGCGGGCGCACACCAGTTCTTCCAGTTCCGGCGGCACGGAGGCGTGCGTCCCCACGGTCCCGCTGATAGCGCCCACGGCGATGGCAGCGCGCGCTTCCTCGAGCCGGTGGCGGCCGCGCCGGAGCTCGTCCACCCACACCGCCAGCTTCAGCCCGAAGGTCGTCGGTTCGGCGTGCACGCCGTGTGTCCGCCCCGCACAGAGCGTGTCGCGATGGGCCTTCGCCTGCCGTTCGACGACGGCTGTGAGCCGCTGGAGGCCGCGCAACAGCAGGTCGGACGCATCGCGCAGTTGCAGCGCCGTGGCCGTGTCCCAAACGTCTGAGCTCGTGAGCCCGAAGTGCACATAACGCCCCTCGTCCCCGAGCGAATCGCCCACCGAGCGCAGGAAGGCGGTGACGTCGTGGTGCGTGATGCCGATGTACTCGTTGATCCGCTCAACATCGAAGCGCGCGTCGCGGCGGATGGTGCGCGCGGCCTCGGCGGGCACCTGGCCGAACTCTGCCCACGCTTCCACCGCCGCCACTTCGACATCGAGCCAGCGCTGGAACTTCGCCTGATCGCTCCAGATCGCGGCCATTTCGGGGCGGGAATAGCGAGGGATCATGGGCGTCCGTGGGGGCCAAGTGGCGCTCCGCCCGGAACGCAAACGGCCGGCGCGCCCCTGCCGCCGGTCACCGCCCTATGATAGCGCGCTTTCCTCTTGGGGCACGGCCGTCGCAGTGCGCGCGCAAGGCTACTCTTCTGCCGGGTGGTCGCGCAGCCAGCGCAGGAATCGCAGCCCGGGTTCGTCCTTCGGGCGCCCCGCCGCTTCTTTCATCGCTATGAGCTCATCCAACGCAGCGACCAGCACAGGGCCAACGGAGAGCTGCAACTCCAGGGCGGACCCTGCGAGTTCTGCATAACCGCCTCCCGCGGTCGGTCGCATCACAACATCGAAGTGTCCTAGCGCGGTTTCCAGGTTCCAAAACGCTGCGGACCTGAGCCAGTCACCGGAAGGGATCCTGTGCAGCTCCTCAGGCTCGCCTTCGCGGCGCAACCGGGCGTCCAGTTCGTACAGCAGGTTCGCGAGGCGCAGAAGATTCTCGTCCGAGGCGCCCGGTACGATGTCCAGGTCAGAGGTGGTAACGTAAGATCCGAGTAGCGCCCCGGCAACCCCGCCGATGACCACGAACTCAACCTGGCGGGCGACCAGCAGCCGCAGGATCTCCAGCGGTTCGAACGCGTTCGGCTGCCCGGCTTCGTGCAACGGCTGCCCTCCCCTCGATCACCAGGGCCATCATGTTACGCACCGAGCGCAACCGCTGTTCAGGCGTTAGTCGGCGAAAGCTGATGAGCAGTAGCCGATCGTGCTCGTCGATCTCCCCGGCGGCCACGGGCGCACGGTCCGCGTCATTGCGCGCGTGCTGCATCAGCATCTCCGTCTGGTCCATGCCGCTATGGTAGCACCGCCGCACGCGCCGCTTATACTGCACCCTCGTGCTGCATGCCCCGGCGTCCGGGGCCAGTGAGGAGGGGCCGGTGAAACTTCGCGCAACGGATGACTTCCACGTCGCATGGGACGACCCGGCCGACGCCCAGCTCACCTGGACCGTGGACCAGATGCACTACCCGGGCCCAATGCCGCCGCTTTGCGGCTACCTCATGGCTGAGCTGGATGGGCGCATCATGGGTACGCGCACCCGGTTGGTGAACGGCTACCCCTACCAGCAGGCGATGGGCATCCCCGACCCGCCCCCGGAAGTCGCTGAGCGCGGGCTCGCCGCCGTGTGGAACGGTGACTACGTGCCGCGGCTCCGCGCGTTCCACGACGGCATGCGCGCCGCGAACTTCAACAGCATGACCGCCCCCGAACTGGCCGCGGCACTCGACGGGCTGGTCGCGGATGCTGTCGAAGCGTTCCGCCTGACCATGCTCGTGGTGCTGCCCTTCATGATGCCGACGATGGAGCTCGTGGTGTTCGCGGAAGCCGAACTGGGCGCGGATGGCCCCCTGCTCGTCGGCACCCTGCTCCAGGGATTCGCCAACGAAACCGCGTCCGCGGGCTTGGGGCTGGCAGAGCTCGCGACGCGTGCCGCCGCCAACCCCGAATTGGCCGCTGCGGTCAGGGCCGGCCGCGACGATCGCCTGGATGGGTTGCCCGGTGGGAAGGAGTTCGTCGAAGCCTTCGATGCCTACCTGGACGAGTTTGGCTGGCGCGCGGAGAGCTGGGCGGCCGTCGAAGTCCCCCTCTGGTCCGAAGACCGCGCTGTCCCGCTGCGGCTCATCGCGCGCTATCTCGAAAGCCCTGCGACCGCGCCCGCCGCGGCCATCGCCCGCTCGGCCGACCAGCGCGCGAAAGCCCTCGGCGAAGCGGAAAGCCGCCTCCAGGGAGAGAAACTGGCGCAATTCCGCGCACTCCTCGAAGCCGCCCGCTCGCACGTAGCCATGAGCGAAGGGCGCGCCCACTGGCAGCTCACGGCCATCGGCCTGCTGCGGCTGCCGCTCGTGGCGCTCGGGCGCAAGCTCGCGGCGGCGGGCGTCATCGACGATCCGGACGACATCTTCTACCTCGAGTGGGAGGAGGCGAAGCGCCTGGCAAGCCAGCCGGAGCCCATGGCGGCGCTCGTCCGCCAGCGCAAGGATGACCTCGCCCGCTGGCGCACGCTCGAACCCGCGCCCTTCATTGGCGTCCCTCCCGGCGCCGAAGAGGCCCCACCAGAGATGCAGCTCGTCATGAAGCACTTCTTCGGCATGGGAGGGGTCGCCTCCACCCGGGAGGACGTCATCACGGGGTTCGGCGCCAGCCGGGGCACGGCCAGCGGCCGGGCACGCGTGGTGCACAGCCTCGCTGAGAGCGACCGCCTGGAGCCCGGCGAGATCCTCGTCTGTTCGAGCACGGCCGCCCCCTGGACGCCGCTCTTCGCGATCGCCGCCGCGGTGGTCACGGACAGCGGCGGCGTGCTCTCCCACAGCGCCATCTGCGCGCGCGAGTACGCCAATCCCCTGCGTGGTCGGCACCCAGGTCGCCATGCGCCGCATCCCCAACGGCGCGCTCGTGCACGTCGATGGCGAAGCCGGCACCGTGCGCATCGAGCGCCGCTGAGGGGCGGAGACATCAAGGCAGGGTACAACTCGCACTTCCCCGCGTGACGGTGACGCGGAAGAGCCCCGACTTCGCGAATCTGTACGGTGCTCTCTTCCGTATGATCAGAAGCTCGTGGATGCGCTCAAGCCGTTTGGATGGCGGGGTCAGGCAGTTGCGGCCGCCGTAATGGCAGCTGCCCTGGTGGGCGCCGTTGCATTCGTTTCGTGGCGATACAGCCCGCCGCCTCTGCGTGACATGCCCGTGTTCTTGGGGGAGATGACGTTTAACGAACGCAACAATCGCGGGTCCCTGGGGCAGCAACCTGGTACTTGGGCAACATCAGACTTCCTTATCACTGCCGCCGGATCTTACAGCGGGACGTTCCATCTCCAGTACAATGGCGATGATGTTGGGATGCCAGTCCTGGTCGATGCTTTATTCATTGCCATCAAAGCAGACTATAGGCTAGAAAGCGACGTAGAGATCCGTCCCGTGAGTCCTGTGCTACCGGTCAGATGTACTACCACGTCCAGTACCGGGGCTACATGTCAAGCCAACGGATGGTTCGTGCCTCCGCCCTCGCACGAGGACCTGTTGAGGATCGCAGTGACGCTGACATGGGTGAGGGCCTACCGAGGCGACGCCAGCGAAGGGACTTTGTTCCAGATCTTTGCCGGGGACGCACCGAGGTACCCCGAGAGTCCCATAACTACCGGG
>JBPCLM010000129.1:0-5114 GCA_051003295.1 Tepidiformaceae bacterium
CCCAACTCGTGGGCGCCATCGATATCACCAGCCGGGGCGTCCTCGGCGGCGCTCTGGCGGCCCTCTTCGTGCTCTTCTTCCTGCTTTCGTCCGTGCTGCTGCGCGGCGCCGCCGTCGCTCACCGCCGTTCGCGGCTGATCATGCAACGGCCCCTGGCCGCGCTCTGGGAAACGCTCGGCCACGCGGGCAACCCACCCGAAGACGAAAGCAAGACGTTCGCGACGGTCGCGGTGGTCCTCACGGCTGTGATCTGGTTCATAATCCCCGCCGTCGCGGGGGGCCTGCTCCTGCTCGGGTGAGGCCGTTCGGGTAAAGTTGGCACTCAGGCGGGGAGAGTGCTAACATCATCCATTGCATACCACACAAATCCCGGAGGTAGTCCCCTATGGCCACCAAGGCCCCTGTAAAGCCCATGAGCAAGGCCACCAAGGCCCCTGCCAAGTCCATGATGAAGGCGAAATCGACAACGAAGGCGAAGCCCCGCACCAGCCTTGTCCCTCTTGCCGACCGCATCGTCATCATCCCCCTCAAGCAAGAAGAGATGACAGCCAGCGGCCTCGTGATCCCCGACACCGTCAAAGAAAAGCCCCAGCAGGGCGAAGTCGTCGCCGTCGGCCCCGGTCGCCTCGATGACAACGGCAAGCGCGTCCCCATGGACCTGAGGTCCGGCGACCGCATCCTCTACGCCAAGTACACGGGAACCGAAATCAAGCTCGACAACGAGGAGTACATCGTCCTGAACGAAAAGGACATCCTCGCCAAGCTCGTCGTCTAAGAACATCCCCGGCGGAGGCGGCGCCGCGGCGGGCTTTCTTAACCCGTCGCGCGTTCCTGCCGCCGCGCCACCAGGAAAAGGATTAGCCAATGGTTGCCAAGCAACTGCTCTTCGACGAGTCCGCCCGTCGTCGCCTCAAGAACGGCGTCGATGCCCTCGCGGATGCCGTCAAGGTCACTCTCGGCCCGCGTGGCCGCAACGTCGTGCTCGATAAGAAGTTCGGCGCCCCCACCGTCACCAAGGACGGCGTCACCGTTGCCCGCGAAATCGAACTCGATGACCCCTTCGAAAACATGGGCGCCCAACTGGCGAAGCAGGTCGCGACGAAGACAAACGACGTCGCGGGCGATGGCACCACTACCGCCACCGTGCTTGCCCAGGCCCTCGTCCGCGGTGGCCTCAAGCTCGTCACCAGCGGCGCCAACCCCATGGCCGTGAAGCGCGGCATTGACCTAGCCCTCGTCGCCGCCGTGGCTGACCTGCGCGCGCAGGCGCGGCCCGTGCTCAGCAAAGAGCTGATCGCGCACGTGGCCGCCATCGCCGCCAACGAAGCTGCCATCGGTGACCTCATCGCCGACGTCATGGAGAAGGTAGGCAAGGATGGCGTCATCACGGTCGAGGAATCGCGCGGCCTGCGTTTCGAAACCGAATTCGTCGATGGCCTACAGCTCGACCGCGGCTATGTTTCCCCTTACTTCGTGACGAACACCGACCGCATGGAAGCGGCCATCGAGAACCCCTACATCCTTATCACCGATGCCAAAATCTCGGCAGTGCAGGATGTCCTGCCGGTGCTCGAAAAGGCCCTCCAGGTCACGAAGGATTTCGTGATCATCGCCGACGATGTTGATGGCGAAGCGCTGGCGACGCTGGTCGTGAACAAGCTGCGCGGGACCATCAATGTCCTCGCCGTGAAGGCGCCGGGCTTCGGCGACCGCCGCAAGGCCATGCTTGAAGACATCGCCATGCTCACGGGCGGCACGCTCATCACCGAGGAAATCGGCCGCAAACTCGATACCGCGACGGTGGCCGACCTGGGCCGTGCGCGCCGCATCGTTTCCAACAAGGACGACACCACCATCATCGAAGGCCACGGCACCGATGAGGCGATCCAGTCCCGCATCAAGCAGATAAAGGCCCAGATCGACGACGCGACGAGCGACTTCGACCGCGAGAAGCTCCAGGAGCGCCTGGCGAAGCTCGCCGGCGGGGTCGCCGTCATCAAGGTGGGCGCGGCCACGGAAGTGGAACTGAAGGAACGTAAGGCGCGAGTCGAAGACGCGCTCAGCGCCACCCGCGCCGCAGTCGATGAAGGCGTCGTGCCGGGCGGTGGCGTGGCGCTCATCCGCGCTCAGCGTGCGATCGCCAAACTCAGCGCCAAGACCACGGACGAGGACGAACGGAGCGGCATGAAGCTGCTTTCCGAAGCCCTGGAAGCGCCGACGTGGCTCATCGCCGACAACGCGGGCCTCGAAGGCTCCATCATCGTCAACCGCATCAAGGAGCTGAAGAAGGTGAACCACGGCTGGGATGCGGACAAGGACGTGTGGGGGGACATGTTCAAGCTCGGCATCGTGGACCCCGTCAAGGTGACGCGCTCGGCGCTGGAAAACGCCGTCAGCATCAGCTCGCTGGTGTTGACGACGGAGACCCTGGTCGCTGAGCTCCCGCAGCCGCCGATGGCCGCGCCGCCGCCGCCGGAGGACTATTAGCCGTTAGGGGTTAGCTATTGGCCGTGGCTCTTAGCTGTTCGTTCCCCTTGCGTCCCCGCCTCAGCCGAGGCGGGGACGTTTTCGTTGGGCCGGGAAGGGCGCGGCTTCGTCTCTGGCTCGGGTATAGTCGCCACAAGGCCCGCGGCGGCGGGCCAACGGGTCATCGACCACTTCCCAGAGGAGCGTTTCCGTGCAGTTCTGCCGTTACGAAAAGAGGGGCCACGTGGCCACGATCACCATCACGCGCCCGGAAGTGATGAACGCCCTGCATGCGCCCGCGAGCGTGGAAATGAACGAATGCTGGGATGACTTCGCGGCGGACGATGACCTCTGGGTGGCCGTCCTCACGGGCGAAGGCGACCGCGCTTTCAGCGCCGGCAACGACCTCAAGGCGACGGCCGAACTTTCGCGCATGAAGCCCGAGGACCGCCCGCGGATGCAGTTCCCGAAGGGCGGCTTCGGGGGCCTCACGAGCCGTTTCGACCTCTTCAAGCCGATCATCGCGCGCCTGAACGGTTTTGCTCTCGGCGGCGGGCTCGAAATGGCGCTCGCCTGCGACATCATCGTGGCCGCTGACCACGCCGAACTCGGGCTGCCGGAGCCCCGCCGCGGACTCATCGCAGGCGCGTTGGGTGTCCACCGCCTGCCCCGCCATGTACCTCTCAAGACGGCGATGGGATATCTCCTGACGGGCCGGCACATTCCCGCTGCGCGCGCCTACGAACTCGGGCTCGTAAACGAAGTCGTCCCCCTCGCGGGGCTCGAGTCGGCGGTCGAAAGCTGGGTGGCCGACATCCTTCGCTGCGCGCCCCTTTCCGTGCGCGCCACCAAGGAAGCGTCGATGCGCGGCCTAGAACTGGCGCTCCAGGAAGCCTCCACGGCCCGCTACGAATGGGAGGGCCGCCGCCGCGCCAGCGAAGATTCCGTCGAAGGCCCGCGTGCCTTCGCCGAAAAGCGCGCCCCCAACTGGACGGGAAGGTAGCGAGCTGCTCGCAGTGCTGGCCCTTGCGGCACCGCGCCCGCGCCCCACACCATAGATCGCTGATCCCGCGCATCTCGCTGCCCGTGTGAGGAACCGTGACCGAACCTGAAGCCCCGCCTATCGCCCTCGTCATTGCCGCCCACCCCGATGACGGGGATTTCGGCTGCGCCGGCTATACCGCGCAGCTGGCCGCCCGCGGCTGGGATGTGCAATTCCTGGTCTGCACGAACGGCGCCAAGGGCACCTCTGACCGCGAAATGCCGCGCGAGCGCCTCATCGCCCTGCGCCGCGAAGAACAGCGCGAAGCCTGCCGCCGCATGGGCGCAGGCGCCGTCCACTTCCTCGATAACGAAGACGGCGAGCTCACCTATGACCGCCGCTTCCTCGAACAGCTCGTGCGTTGCATCCGTAGCATCCGCCCCACGACCGTGCTCACGCACGACCCGACGGACATCATCATGCGCAACAGCTTCATCAACCACCCGGACCACCGCGCGACGGGCACCGCCGCGCTCGATGCGGTCTACCCCACGGCCCGCGACCACCTCAACTTTCCGGAGCACCTGGGCGAAGGCCTCGAGCCGCACAAGGTGCGCGAAGTGCTGCTCTGGAGTTCGAACCAGCCGAACTTCGATGTCGATATCAGCGACAACGTCGATGGCAAGATCCACGCGTTGACGGCGCACGTCACCCAGTTCGGCAACCGCGAGAACTTCATCGAATTCGTACGCGAGCGCTGGAAGGCCGAGGACGGCCGCTACCTGGAGCAGTTCCGGCGTATCGAGCTGCAGTTCTAGCGCTCCGGGCTGCGGCCGGGGGACTGCTGCTGGTGGTGCGCCAGCGTCAGCTCGTAGTCGCTCTGCAGGGTCATCCAGAATCGGCGCGAGATGCCGAGAGCGCCTTCGAGCGCGATGGCCATCTCCGCGCTTATCCCTTTTCTTCGTCGCACGATCTCATTGACGGCCTGGGGTGGCTTGCCCAAGCGTTGGGCGAGATCCTTCTGCGTCATCCCGCGCGCACCCAACTCTTCTTCCAGCGTCTCGCCGGGGTGAATCGCGATATCGGGCCAAACGCTTCCTAAACTCGGCATGTCGCCAGCATACAACCTGGGCGCGGGGCCACTTGCCCGCGCGCCCCGGTTGGTGTCTGGTGAGGGCATGGACGCCGGCGACTGCCGCGACGAGGTGCTCGCGTTCGCGCGCGCGGAGGGCTTCGAGCTCATTCGCTTCGCGGCGGCGACGCCGATCCCCGAATCTCGCGACGCCGCCCGGGCAGCTCTCGCCGCCGGGCGGCTGGAAGGCATGGAGTGGATCACAGCTGCTTGGCTGGAACGCGCCACCGCGCCCGAGAGTTTCGTCGCGGGTGCCCGCACCGTCATGCTCGTTGCCCTCCCCTGCCACCCCCCGGCGCCGTCGGATGAAAGCGTTGCTCCGTGCGATGATGCCTCCTCCGCCGGGGCCACGCGCGGCCGCGTCGCCCGCTACGCCTGGGGGCGCGATTACCACCGCGTGTTCGAAAAGAAACTGCGCCGCATCGCGCGCCGCATTCGTGATGAGCTGGGCGCGGGAAAACGCGCCAACACCGATTCCCACCCCCCCCCCCCACAGCCGCCCGCAACGGCGGAGGGGACCAGCCGACAGAGACA
>JBPCLM010000130.1:0-7881 GCA_051003295.1 Tepidiformaceae bacterium
AGGAGCGGCAGCTGCGAAGCGGACGGGTTGGCGCCATCGAGCAGCGACTGGAGGAGGCCATCGAATCCCGCGTTCGTCATTCTCCCAGTTTAGCATCCGCTCCGGGTGGGCTGGATTCAGACTTGAGGGCGCGGCTGAGCAGGAATGTGATCGCAGCTTCGATACCCGTCTGGCCGGCGAGGACGGCGGCGACCTGTTCGCCGATGGGGAGCTCGACGGCGACGCGGCGCGCGAGCTCGAGTGCGACAGGCGCGGTGGAAGCGCCCTCCACGGCCTCGCCGATCTCCGCGAGCGCGGCTTCGGCGGTCCTGCCTGTGGCCACCAGTTCGCCGAGGCGGCGGTTGCGGCTGAGGGGCGAATAGCAGGTGGCGGCGAGGTCACCGACGCCAGCGAGGCCGAGGAACGTCGCAGGGTCGGCGCCCAGCGCGACGCCGAGCCGGGTCATCTCGGCGAGGCCCCGCGTCATGATGGCGGCGACGGCGTTGGCGCCGAGGCCGAGGCCGGCGGCGGCACCGGCAGCGACGGCGATGACGTTCTTGAGGGCGCCGCCGAGTTCGACGCCGGTGATATCGGTGGTGCGGTAGGCGCGAAAGGCGCCGCTGGAGAGCGCCTGTTGCCAGGCAGCGGCCTGGCGTTCACTGGGCGATGCGACGACTGTGGCGGCGGGCAGTCCGCGCGCGATTTCGTGGGCAAGATTGGGACCTGACACGGCCGCGATCAGCGCGGGGGCCCAGCCGAGTGCGAGGAGGACTTCACTCATGCGCATGCCGGAGCGCAGCTCCAGACCCTTCGCGGCAGACAGGATGGGGATGCTGCGCGATAGGGGGAGGTCCCCGACAGAGGCGCGGAGGGCCTGGGCGGGGACGGCGATAACGAGGCCATCGAGCGACTGCGGCGCGGCCGCTGCGGGGACGACCGCGACGGATGGAGGGAGGGCGATTTCAGGCAGGCGAGCGATACCGCGCAGGGCGCTGACAGCGGCCGCCTCAGCTTCGTCACGGGCGAGGAGCGTGACGCTGGCATGGGCTCGGGCGAGGAGCGCGGCGAGCGTCACACCCCACGAGGTCGCTCCAAGGACGGCGAAGGCGGGCACGGGTTAGCCCGTGGCGGGGCGGTCACCGCCCCGTCCGATGCGCGGCTCCGTCCCTGCGAGCAGGCGGCGGATGTTCGGGATGTGCATGTATTCGATGACGACGACGGCGAAGAGGCCGTAGAGGGCGAAGGCCGGCGGCGCCCAGCCGGCGAACGTTGCGAGGCCCAGGAGGGCGGCGGCGATCGGCGTCCCCACCACTGACATTAGCGACACCAGGCGAGTGGGGATGACTAAGGCGGCGGCGACCGCCAGGAAGACGGGGGCGAGAACCGGCGTGAGCCCGATCACTCCCCCGAAAGCGGCGGCGACGCCGCGTCCGCCCCGAAAGCCGCTGAACACCGGCAGCACGTGCCCGACGATGGCGGCCCCGGCGCCGGCCGCGGCGGCGCCATCGTTGTCGAGCACGAAGCGGCCGGCGAGCGCGGGCCCCAGGCCCTTGACCAGGTCGAACAAGAGGACGAGCGCGGCGGCGAGTTTGCCGGCCGTGCGGAGGACGTTCGTCGTGCCCGTTTTGCCGCTGCCGATGGTGCGGATGTCCTTGCGCAGCCAGAGGTAGCCAACGACCAGCCCCGTCGGGATGGACCCGAGGAGGTAGCCGAAGGCGATGTTGACGGCGTACTCGATCACTGCCGGGGATCATCCTCGGTGCGCGCCCTGAATACCAGCTTTATGGCGGCGCCTTCGAAGTCGTTGGCCTCACGGATGGTGCGTTCGAGATAGCGCCGGTAACTGAAGTGGACGATCGCGGGGTCGTTGACGAAGAGGATGAAAGTTGGCGGCTCGATGGTCGGCTGCGTGGCGTAGAGCAGCTTGAAGCGCTTGTTCCGCACCAGCGGAGGAACGTGCTTCTGAACGGCCTTCTGCAGCAAGGAGTTGAGTTCGGGCGTGGGCACGCGGCGGCGGCGGTTTTCGCGCACGGCAGCGGCCAACTGCAGCAGGCGGGACAGGCCCTTGACTTCGAGCGCCGAGACAAACGTCACCAGTGCCCAGGGCACAAACTGCATGCGGCTCGTCATCTGGCGCTCGGACCAGTCGCGGCGGCCTTCTTCGTCCTCCCAGAGGTCGATTTTGTTGACGGCAATGACGAGCCCGCGGTAGGCATCCATGGCGATGCCCGCGATGTGAGTGTCCTGGGAGGTGACGCCATCCGTGCCGTCGATAACGACGATGGCAACGTCACAGCGTTCGACGGCATCCCTGGTGCGCATGACGGAATGGCGTTCGACGCCCACGCCGAGTTTGCCGGGGCGCCGCACGCCGGCCGTATCGATGAGTGTGAACTGACCCTCGGGCGTGTCGATGTCAGTATCGACGGCATCACGCGTTGTGCCCGCGACTTCGCTGACGATGACGCGCTCTTCGCCGAGGATGGCGTTGACGAGGGCGGACTTGCCGACGTTGGGGCGGCCAATGATGGCGATGCGCACGCGGTCGGCTTCGATGAGCGAGTCGCCTTCGGGCAGCTTGCTGACGACATCGTCGAGCATCAGACCCACGTTGATGTCGTGCAGGGCGCTGAGGGGCAGCGCTTCGCCGAAGCCAAGGAGGGCTGCCTCAGCGACGCCCGCAGCTTCGCGCCTGTCGTTATCGGCTTTGGTTGCGACGACGATGGTGGGCCGGGCGGCGCGACGGACGACATCGGCCATGTCGTGGTCGCTGGCGGTGATTCCGTCGCGCGAATCGACGCAGAAGATGACGAGCGCGGCGCCTTGCAGAGCCTTCAGCACCTGCTCCACGATGAGCCGCGCGTAGGTGTTCTCGGTCGCCGTTTCGAACCCGCCCGTATCTATCAAACGGAAGCGGCGGTCCAGCCATTCGACATCGGCTTCCACGCGGTCGCGGGTAGTGCCTGGCTCGTCTTCGACGATGGCGCGCCGGGCCCCGAGGACGCGGTTGAAGAGCGACGACTTGCCGACGTTGGGCCGCCCGACGATGACAACGCGGGGCAAGTTGCCCGTGGCCGCAGTCACGGCAGGACCACCGGGATGAGCGTGACGGTCACGGGCTCCGCCGATTCGACGCGCACCTGGAGGCCGGGCGGGAGCGTGACGATGACTGCGTACGAGGCCCTGCCGGCGCCTGCACCGGAGAGTGAAACCAGGGCCCTTATGTCGCCGGGGATTTTGAGGGCGGCGATCTGCGCGAGCGGCCCGGAGAGGCGTACCTGGACGGTACTGGTCGCGGTCTCGATCGCGAGGCCAGCGGGCAGGCCGGTGAACTCGGGGCCGATGAAGAACGTTGGGCTGGCGCAGGGCGCACCGGCCTGGCTGCTGCATTCGATGGGCTTTAGCTCCACTTCCACCTGGACCGTCTGGCGTTCGAGCGAGACGTTCTGGGGACGCTCGATCTGTTGCGTGCGTGTGAGCTTTTCCTTCGCCCCGGTGACATCGAGCTGGGCGATGGGGAGGGGTCCGAGCCGGTCGACGATCGCCTTCGGCCCGGTGACCACCACGGTCGGGGGTTTGACGACGACGTTGGACACGATATAGCCGGGGGCGGGCGTCCCCACGATGTTGGGGACGAGCGTGAGCGTGCGCTGCGAAAACGTCTGTTCGAGTTTGAACGTCACTTTCGCGCGGTCCTGGGAGAGCGTGAGGTTGACGGTGTTGCCGGTGGACGTACGCGCGACGATGTCGCCTTCGAAAGTCGCGGTGTCATCGCGGGAGCCGCTGAGGTTCACATCGACCTGCAGGGCCTGAAGGCTATCGACGAGATCTTTGCGCCCGCGCACGGTGACGAAGGGCGGTTCGATGGTTGGAGGGCCGGCGATGACATAGCCGTCTGGTGGTTCGCCGACGCGACGCACTTCGACGGGGAGCTCGCGCACGGCGGCACGCTCGACGCGCACTTCGAGCACGGGCTGCAAGACGCTCAGCACGCGCACTCCACCGCGGCGCGATTGCACCTGCACAGGCAGGTTCACGACAGACTCGGAGGATACTCCTTCCAGGTTCACCGTGGCGCGGAAATCACCGGCGCGGAGGTCTTCGAGGTCGTCTTCGCGGGCTTCCACATTGACGCGCACCTGGCCTATTTCGGGGACGATGAAGCCATCGGGGACGTTGATCGGCTCCACAGGGATGCTCTGCTCGGATTCGAGCGGGACGAGGCCTTTGGCGCGCGGATTTTCGACATCTTCGATGACGAACCAGATGGCGAAGGCGGCGCCAACACTGAAGAGGGCAAGCGCCCAGTGCGTGGAGAGGCTCGTGGCCGTGCCGCGCGCGAGCAGACCGGCGAGCGCGAGCGGCGATTCGCGGCGCGGTTGCTGGCGGCTCATAGAGGTACGCCGCCGGAGCCATTGCGGGAAGCCGCGGCGGGTATCGGCTCGAGCACCCATTCGAGCACGGCGCGCAGGCGGCGTTCATCGGCGACGTGGGTCAGCCGGCCGGCGAGGGCGACGCTGATGCCCCCGGTTTCTTCGGAGACGACGACGGAAAGCGCGTCGGTCTGTTCGGTGATGCCGATGGCGGCGCGGTGGCGGGTACCGAGCATGCGCTCGCCGAAGGGGAGTTCGTTGGCGAGGGGGAGGACGCAGCCAGCGGCGACGACGCGGTCTTCGCGAAGGACGACGGCCATATCGTGAAGCGGCGAGTTGGGAAAGAAGATGCCGGCGAGCAATTCCGGCGAGATGCGCGCATCGACGGGGATGCCCGTTTCGATGACGTCCTGGAGGCCGGTTTCGCGTTCGAGGACGATGAGCCCGCCGTGACGTTCTTCGGACATGCGGGCGGCGGCGCGGACAACGGATTCGATAACCTCGTCGTAGTGGGGGCGGCCGAAGAGCCCCTGCAGACCGGTGCGGCCCACGCGGTCCAGCCCTCGCCGGATTTCAGGTTGGAAGAGGATGAGGGCGCCCACGAGGATGGCGGTGACCGAATTTTCGATGAGGAAGTTGACGACGGTGAGGCCGAAGATGCGGCCGAGCAGCACCGCCACGAGGAGGATGGCGAGGGCGCCGCGCAGCTGCGTCATGGCGCGGGTGCCGCTCAGGAGCCGGAGCACGGAGAAGATGACGATGGCGATGAGCGCGACATCGATGGCGCTGGACGCGTCAAACTGGCCCAGGATTTCCTGAAAGTGGTCGAAGTTGATCATGCCCCACGCGCCAGTGCCTTTGCTGGCCATGATAACGCGGAAGGCGCGGCCGCCGTGGAACTCGTCCCGGGCTTCGCGGTGACGCCGTCAAGCGGCCGTCATCGAACTGCGACTGTGCGAGGAACGATCGGCCTCCGCCCGAGCACGTGCGGGCGGAGGGCGGCATAATCTGCGGGCATGGGCGCGGCCGGGCGCTGGGGCGCGAACACTTTGGACTACCGTGTGCAGGAGGGATATCCCTACCCGCTGGGAGCGACGTGGGATGGAGGCGGCGTCAATTTCGCGCTGTTCAGCGAACACGGGACGGGGGTTGACCTGTGCCTCTTCGACAAGACCTTCGGCCGAAGCGAATCGGCGAGAATTCCCATGAAGGGGCCGACTGACCACGTCTGGCACGCCTACCTGCCCGAGGTGCGGCCAGGTCA
This sequence comes from Tepidiformaceae bacterium, assembly GCA_051003295.1. Taxonomy (GTDB): domain Bacteria; phylum Chloroflexota; class Dehalococcoidia; order Tepidiformales; family Tepidiformaceae. Next base: position 5,617 of record JBPCLM010000130.1, read on the forward strand.
GCTTTACGGTTACCGGGTGGGCGGGCCCTACGAACCGGAGCGCGGGCTGCGCTTCAACCACCACAAGCTGCTCATCGACCCCTACGCGAAGGCCATCGCCGGACCAATCGACTGGTCGAACGCGATGTTCGGCTACCCGATGGATGGCGGCGACGACAACGACCTGCAGCTCGACACGAGCGACAGCGCGCGGGGGATCCCGAAGTGCGTGGTGACGGAGCCTGAGTTTTCGTGGGGGGATGATAGGCCGCCACGCACGCCCTGGCCGAGCACGGTTATTTACGAAGCGCACGTGCGCGGGTTGACGAACTGCCACCCGGAGATACCGGAGCGGCTGCGAGGGACGTACGCGGGCATGGCCGACCACCGCATGATCGACTACCTGAGGGGGCTGGGCGTGACGGCGCTGGAGCTTATGCCAGTGCACCATTTCGTGCACGACAAACAGCTGGTGGACCGCGGGTTGCGCAACTACTGGGGCTACAACTCCATCGGCTACTTCGCACCGGATTCGCGGTACAGTGCTTCCGGGGCAGAGGGTGGGCAGGTATCCGAGTTCAAGACGATGGTGCGGCGACTGCACCAGGCGGGCATCGAGGTGATCATCGACGTCGTCTACAACCACACGGCCGAAGGGAACCACTGCGGGCCGACGCTTTCTCTGCGCGGGATAGACAACTGGGCCTATTACCGGCTGACGGAAGACCAGCGCTTCTACATGGACTACACGGGCACGGGCAATACGCTCAACATGCTGCACCCGCGCACGGTGCAGTTGATCATGGACAGCCTGCGCTACTGGGTGCTGGAGATGCACGTGGATGGTTTCCGCTTCGACCTGGCGGCGACGCTGGCGCGCGAACTGCACGAAGTGGACCGGCTGAGCTCGTTCTTCGATATCATCCACCAGGACCCGGTGCTTTCGCAGGTAAAGCTCATCGCGGAACCATGGGATGTTGGCGAGGGCGGCTACCAGGTCGGCAACTTCCCGGTGCTGTGGGCGGAGTGGAATGGGAAGTACCGCGATAGCGTGCGCCGCTTCTGGCGGGGAGAGCCGGGGCAGGTGGCGGAACTCGGGTACCGCCTGACGGGCAGCAGCGACCTCTACGCGCACAACGGGCGCAAGCCCTACGCGAGCATCAACTTCGTGACCGCCCACGATGGGTTCACGCTGTACGACCTGGTGAGCTACAACGAAAAGCACAACGAGGCGAACGGCGAAGGGAACGAGGACGGCAGCGACGACAACCTGAGCTGGAACTGCGGCGTTGAAGGCCCCAGCGATGACCCGTTGCTGCTGGAGCTGCGCGCCCGCCAGATGCGCAACTTCCTGACGACGCTGCTGGTTTCCCAGGGCGTGCCGATGCTGCTGCACGGCGACGAGGTGGCGCGCACGCAACAGGGCAACAACAACGTGTACTGCCAGGACAACGAGACTGCCTGGCAGCGGTGGGACTCATCACCTCCGCAGCGCGAGCAACTGGAGTGGACGCGGCGGGTGCTCGCTGTGCGGGCGGCCCACCCGCTCTTGCGGCGGCGGGACTACTTTCGCGGCCGGCCGATCCGGGGCGGTGGCACCACGGACATCTCCTGGTTACGGCGCGATGGCGAAGAGATGTCGGAAGAGCAGTGGAACAACCAGAACCTGCGCACGCTTGGCCTGTGGTTGGCGGGCAACGCGGCGGACCTGCTCGACGAACGCGGTAACCGCGCTGTCGATGACACGCTGGTGATACTGATGAACTCAAGCCCCGAAGCGGTGCGCTTCCGGCTGCCGCCGGCGCCGGGAAGCGAGCGGTGGACGCTGGTGCTGGATACGGAAAGGCCAGGGGCAGCCGAGGGCTCGCGGTCGTTCCGGGGAGGCGGGACGTACCGGCTGGGCCCGCGCTCGATGGCGCTGCTGAAGCACGCCACGCCCGGCGGCCGAACCTAGCCGGGGCGCAGCCGGAGGAAGGCGCCCGTCTCCGGGGGGAGCTGGAGCTCGCCAGCGACGACGAGGGGAGCCGGACCGCCGCCACCGAACCGTGGTTCTTCTGAGTGGATGACCAGAACGGCTGGACCCGGGAGCGGGAGTGAGGCTGGCCGCCGCCCAAAATTGACGGCGATGGCTACGGAGCCCTCGGTCGTGGTGAGCGTGGCGACGACGGCGCTGGTTCCGGCGACCGCGCTCAAGGGCGGCCTGGGGGAGGGGGGAGCGGGCAACACGGGGGCGGGGCGGAGCGGCGGGAGCAGGTCGTGCAAGAAAAAGCGGTAGGAGCGGACGGG
>JBPCLM010000131.1:0-11801 GCA_051003295.1 Tepidiformaceae bacterium
GCGCCGCGGTCGTGGCCATCGAGGCCGGGCTTGGCGATGAGGACGCGGATCTTCTTGGTGGCGGTGGGTGTGGTCATGGCAGGCTCGCGATCGGGCTGCGGGGCGAACCCGCGGATGGTTGGGGGCAGTGTAGCGGGCGCGGGGGATTCTGGGCACGGGCTGAGTTGAAGGCGTGCTATGCCCCGGTGGCCTCCGGCGCTGGTGCGGCATCGGCGGGGGGCATGATCTTGTCGAGCGGGCAGCTGAAGCCAGGAAGCACGTCTTCGCCTTCGAGGGCGCCGTCCTCCTGGATGTAGGTGACGGTGCCATCGGCGCGGTAGGCCTCGGCGGTGCGCGTATCGGGGAAGAGCACCCAGACGACGCGCACGCCCGCGCCCAGGTATTCGCGGATCTTGCGGTTGACGTATGCCATCTGGTCGCCGGGGGAGATGGATTCGATGACCAGGTCCGGCGCGACGGTGAGGAAGCCTTTGGGGAGGCGGCCACCGGGGAGCCTTGCGGTGCTGATGAACCCGCCGTCGGGGCGAGGGATGCGGCGGGGGCGGCCGGGGAAGATCTGCAGGCCTGTGCTCGACCCGATCAGCGTGCCGGCGGCCTTACCCTCGATATGGTTGGCGAGGTGGTGCAGAAGCAGCACTGCAACGCCGTCGGATTCAGCACCCACCGGGACCTCCCTCAACTCTCCGTCATCGAGCTCGAAGTCGTCCCCGTCCCGCATGCAGAGGAGGTCATCCGCTGAGTAGAGCCGTGCCGCAGTTTGAACCATGAGTGGAGTATAGCGCGCCGGGGCCGCTAGCTTCGCTGTACCAGTTGCAGGTTCACGCCGTGGGTCGCTTTCATGGAGACGAAGGCGACGCCGTTGCTGGGGTTGCCGACGCGCGCGCCGAGAGCACGCAGGTGTTCGACGGCGGCGTCGATGTCGTCTACGGCGAGGCTCAGCATGAACATGCCTTCGCCGCGGTCGTTCGCGAAGCCGGCTACGGGGCCCTCCGTGATGGTCGACTGGATGAACTCAAGGTCGGATTCGCCGACGGGGACGAAGGCGTTGCGGATGCCGAGGGCGGGCACATCGCCGCCGCGGGAAGCAGTCGCGGCGAAGCCGAAGTTGCGCTGGAAGGTGGCGAGCGCGGCTTCGATGTCCGTCACGACGATGCCGATGTGGTCAATCTTCGTTGGTTTCATGGTGTCCTCCGAGGGTTCGGGCGGGCTCGGCGGCGGGGATGGCGTTGTACTGGATGAAGGCGAAGGGCACGCCGGCGGTGCCACCTTTGACGGCGGCGAACTTCGCGCCTGGCTGCACGGCGGGGCGCGCGTCCTCGATCGTGTAGCCGGCGGCGCGGACGGCGCCGATGGCGGCTTCGAGGTCGGAGACGGCGAGCACCATGCCCCAGATTTTCGCCTTCACTTCGTCGTAGGGCTGGACGATGCCGGGGCCGGCGAATTCGAGGATCACCTCGCGCAGCTTGACGAACTCCAGGTGTGCGCCGGTGCCGGGGCGTGCCATGGTGCGCTTGATTTCGAAGCCGAAGTTGTGGGCGAAGAGGGCCGCTGTCGCTGCGCTATCGTTCGAGGAGATGACGATGTGGTCGATGTGGGTGGCCCCGGCGCCCACGGGGCTCACTGTCCTTCGGGGAACGGCGTCGCGAACTCGATGAGTACGCCGTGGTTCGATTTGGGGTGAAGGAAGCAGATCATGCCGGCGATCCCGGGGCGAGGCTGCTCGTCGATGAGTTCGATGCCTTTCGCGCGCGCTGCTTCCAGCTCAGCGCCCACGTCGTCGGACTCGAAACAGATGTGGTGCATGCCTTCGCCGCGGGTCTCGAGGAAGCGGGCTACGCCGGTGTCGTCGCGCGTCGGTTCGAGCAACTCGATCTCGGAGCCGCCGATTTGTAGGAGCACGCCGCGCACGCCCTGGTCTTCGAGGACGCGGTCGGTGGTCACGGGCAGCCCGAGGGCATCGCGGTAGAACCTGAGTGCCTCGTCGGCGCTCTTCACGACAATGCCGACGTGATGGACCTTGCTGAGCACAGGAGACTCCTTTTCAGGCCGGCCGTGCGGTGGCGGAACCGGCAACTCGGCCGGCGCGCACGCCCGCGAGGCAGGCGGCGATTTCGTGCCAGTGTTCGCGGTCGTGTTCGATGACGGCAGCGAGGATGCGGTTCGGGCGCGTGCCTGCGGTCGTGAGGTCGTCATCGCTGACGCCCGCCAGTCCCTGCAGTAGGCGCTCGCGGCCGGCGCGCAACTGTTCCAACAGGTTCCAGAAGTTGATCGGGCGCATGCGCTGCACGTGGTCCTCGTTCCACTTGTCGACGGCGGCATCGTCCATGCCCGCGCTCGCCGATGGACGCCCTTCGGCGTGGTCACGGAGGCCGGTGACGAACTCGGCCTCCCAGCTGGCGATGTGGCCAACGATATCCTTCAGCGACCACTCGCCAACGAAGGGCCGGTCGATATCGCGGATGCGGCAGGTTTCGATGTTGCGCATGAGCTGATTGCGTTCGACTTCGAGTTCGTGGAGCAGGCGACGGCGCTCATCGACGAGGCCGCGAACGTCGTCTTCAGCCACGGCTAGATGACCACCGACTGGCGCTGTTCGCCCCAGACGTGGCGGAGGCAGTGGCTGATTTCGCCGAGGGTGACGCGGCTTTCGACGCATTCGACCATGATCGGGACGAGGTTCTCCGTGCCCTGGGCGGCGCGCTCCAGCCTGGCCAGCAGCGCTTCGACTGCGGCGGCGTCGCGGTCCGCGCGGAGGGCGCGCAGCTTTTCGGCCTGGCTCTTGCCGATGGAGGGATCGACGCGCAGCAGCCCTTCGATGGGGACTTCGGCGGCGACGAACTCGTTCACGCCCACGATGATGCGTTCGTTTTCTTCGAACTGGCGTTGCAGGCGGTAAGCGGCCTCCTGGATCTCCTTCTGCTGGAAGCCCTTCTCGATGGCGGCGAGGGCGCCGCCGAGAGCGTCGATGGTGAGGATGTAGTCGCGGGCTTCGGCTTCGAGGCGGTTCGTGAGGTCTTCGATCAGGTAGGAGCCCCCGAGCGGGTCGGCGACATCGCCGACGCCGTTTTCGTAAGCGAGCACCTGCTGCGTGCGCAGGGCGATCTGGACCGCCTTTTCGGAAGGGAGCGCGAGCGCTTCATCCATCGAGTTGGTGTGGAGGGACTGGGTGCCCCCGAGGACAGCCGCGAGCGCCTGCACGGTGGTGCGCACGATGTTGTTCTCGGGCTGCTGGGCGGTGAGGGTGGCGCCGCCGGTTTGCGTGTGGAAGCGCAGCATCTGCGAACGCGGATTCTTCGCTTCGAAGCGGTCGCGCATGATGCTTGCCCAGAGGCGGCGGGCGGCGCGAAACTTCGCGATTTCTTCAAGGAAGTTGTTGTGGCAGGCGAAGAAGAAGCTCAGGCGGCCGGCGAAGTCGTCGATGTCCTGGCCCGCATCGAGGGCGGCCTGCACGTACTCGATGCCATCGGCGAGGGTGAAGGCGATCTCCTGGGCGGCCGTGCAGCCGGCTTCGCGCATGTGGTAGCCAGAGATGGAGATGGTGTTCCACTGGGGGACGTTCTGGGCGCAGTAGCTGAAGACGTCCGTGATGAGGCGCATGCTCGGCCTGGGCGGATAGATGTAGGTGCCGCGCGCGATGTACTCCTTGAGGATGTCGTTCTGGACGGTGCCGCCGAGCCGGGCCGGGGCGACGCCTTGCTGCTTGCCCACGGCCACGTAGAGGGCGAGGAGGATGGCCGCGGTGGAGTTGATGGTCATGGAGGTGGTGACTTTGTCCAGCGGGATGCCGGCGAAGAGCGTCTGCATGTCTTCGATGGAGGAGATGGCGACGCCGACCTTGCCCACTTCGCCGTTGGCCATGGGGTCGTCGGAGTCGTAGCCGATCTGTGTGGGCAGGTCGAAGGCGACGGAGAGGCCGGTCTGGCCCTGGGCGAGCAGGTAGCGGTAGCGCTGGTTGGATTCCTCAGCGGTGCCGAAGCCGGCGTACTGGCGCATGGTCCAGAAGCGCCCGCGGTACATGCTGGGCTGGATGCCGCGGGTGTAGGGGTATTCGCCGGGGAGACCCAAGTCGCGGTCGGGCTCGAAGCCGTTGAGGTCTTCGGGGGCGTAGACGGGTTCGAGGGGCATCCTGCCGGTGGTTTCGAAGGCGTGCGCGCGCTCGGGGGCACGTTCGACGGCTTTGCCGTAGGTGCCCTGCAGCCATTCGCGCTTAGAAGAGCTCATTCAAGGACTCCGGGACAACACTGGAGGGCCCGCATGGCGGGCGGGTTGTGTTCGTGAGTATAGCGTGGGCGGCGGAAGGCCGGGCAACGAGGGGGGCGTACGCCTACGGGTCGCGGGTGTCGCGCGCGCGGTCGAGGAGGCGGCTGAGGACAGCGGGCGGAGCGGCCTGGGCGGGCTCGCGGACGGGCGCAAGTGAGCGGCGCCAGTCGTGGAGGTCGTCGTCGTGGGTGCGGGGGCACACGGGGCTGTCCATGCCGTTATGTTCGGCGGCGCGCAGGCGGGAGAACAGAGGCGGGAACGTGTTCCGACAGCCTAGCCTGCGTCCACAGGCTGTGCACTATTGACAAAGGGGTTATATTTATGGTTCACCGGGAAGGTGGGGTCCCGGGGCAAGGGCTCTTCGTGACGCCAACGGCTTCAGTTCGTCCTTCCGGGCGACCATTCCGCAGTTGCCTGTTCATCGCAGCGCGGGGCGCAGAAACGCTCGGTGTTGTACGCGCGCTGCACGGCGGCAACTTCGCCGTCCTCGAACGCGATGACGATGCCTCAACGATGCGGCTGGCGCTCTCACGCGAATTCGACCTGGTGCTTCTCTACCTCAGCGATCGCGCGCCAGCGGGGCTGCGCTCGGTGGCCGCCCTCGCGGCCATCGATGTGCCCGTAATCGCCGTGCTGGAAGTGGCGACCGCGCGCCTCACCGCCGAATGCCTCGGCGCGGGCGCCGACGCCTGCTTGCAGGGTGATGCGGACGAGTTCCTGGTGGTGGCACAGGTGAACGCGGTGCTGCGGCGCCGCCACCTGAGCGTGAACGGCGCGGATACGCCCGGGATCCTTCAGGTGGGGGACCTTAGCGTCGATGTTTACCGGTGCGAGGTCGAACGCGATGGGGTGTTCATCCCGCTGACGGCGTCCGAATTTCGGATCGTCGAGTACATGGCGCGCAACGCGGGCCACGTGCTCCGGCCGCACGAGATCCTGAACGCGACGTCGGGGGAGTACGAATACCTCCCGCGCGAGGCGCAGGAAGTCTTCAAGGTGTACGTCCGGCGCATCCGGCGCAAGCTGGAAACGAGCGAGGACGAGCCGCGCTACCTGGTCACGGTCCGGGGCATGGGCTACCGGCTGGAGGGCGGGCAGGCGCGGGGCGCGGCACGCTCGCGGGGCGCAGCGCAGACGGCTTGAAGCATCCTCTGCCGGAGCGTAGGTTCGACATCCGGAAAGCGCGATGACGAACGAGCCGCCCGACGATGAGATGCTCTTCGAGCGCCTGCAACAGGCGACAGCGGGCAATGGGGCGGCGCGCCAGCTACGCCGCCGCTACGAAGTGCTGCGCGAAGACTACGAACGCCTCATCGACCGGCTCGGGGAACTCGAGGGACGGCTCGAAGCGAGCGAGCGCACGCCGTCCGGCACGGTGACTGCGGGTGCTCCGGCCAGCCTTGCGGAGTCGATCCTGCAGCCGCTGGTACGCCTGCGCGACGAATACGCGACGGCGCTGGCGAGCATGCAGGGCATCGTCAGCGGACTGAACAGCCTGGCGGCTGGTGCGTTCAAAGGGCAGCGCGGCGCGAATGACACACGGCAGCCGCCGGAGCCGGCGCACGCGACCGAGCGTGAACACCCGCGGACCGTGCAGGTGGACGTGAAGGGCCGGGGGTTCGGCGCGTTGCTCGATTTTCAGGAGCAGCTTTCGGCGCTGAGCGGGGTTGGGCGCGTTTCCATCCACGCCATCGATAACGACCGCGCCAGTCTGTTGGTGGAGCTGGAGCGCTAGCGGTCAATTGAGAAACCACACGTTCAGCCCGCGGCCTCGGGCCCTCACCCCCAACCCCTCCGCCCGGTGGGCGAGGGGAGCAGTAAACGCGGGCTCATTTCGGAATGGCGCCGGATTCCTTCACAAAGTACTAGCACGAGCCCTGGACCCGAGGAACGTTGCGAAGCGCAACGCGGGACGGCACGATACCCCGGCGGCCCAGGGCCGTGGGGAGGCAGCCATGCAGACCGGCACGTTCCGCGGCTTCGAAGTCGCGCTCCGCGAACGAGGAATCGCGACCATCACGTTCAATCGGCCCGAGCGGCTCAACGGCCTGGACCAGGGCATCAAGCGGGACCTGGTGGAGACGCTGATCCAGGCGCAGATGGACGACGCCGTGCGCGTCGTGCTGTTTACGGGCTCCGGGCGCGCGTTCTGCGCGGGTGACGACATCAGTGGGCGCCCGCCGGATGCCGGTCAGGCGCTCGTACCGGGCATACCGCCGGGCCACGAAAACGCGATTGGCACCTACGAAGGGCTGCGCCACCTTTCGCAGCCGCTGAACAGCGCCATTCGCAACCTCGATAAGCTCACGATTGCGGCGATGAACGGCGTCGCCATCCAGACGGGGCTTTCGCTGGCGCTGGCGTGCGACTTCCGCATCGCATCCACGGAAGCGCGCCTGGGGAGCGCGACGCTGCGTTTCGGGCTGCTGCCGGACGAGGGCGGGCAGTACCTGCTTGTGCAACTGATGGGCGTGGCGAAGACGATGGACTTCCTGATGCGCAAGCGCATCGTGGGGGCGCAGGAGGCGCTCGACCTGGGGCTCGTGCACGAAGTGGTGCCGCCGGAGGAACTGGAGGGACGTTCGCTCGCGCTGGCCAGCGAACTGGCGGAGGGACCGCAGGTTTCGATGCGGCTGCTCAAGCGCAGCATCTACAACGCGGGCGAGATGAGCTGGGCGCACGCGCTCGACGAAATCGCTGCGAAGACTGCGGTGAGCGACCACCACGCGGACGCGAGGGAAGGGGTGCGCGCGTTCCAAGAGAAGCGCAAGCCGGCCTTCAACGCCTGGCTGGAGGGGCGATGAGGGAAGCAGGGGGCACCTAACGAGGGTTACACGGACCGCTGTCAGGCCAAGTAGCGCTTAGCGCACCGAGCGGAAGAAGGCGCGCACATCTTCGAGAAGCGCCTGCGGCTGCTCCATGGCGGCGAAATGGCCGCCGCGGGGGAATTCGGTCCAGCGCTGCACGTTGAAGCGCGGCTCCATCCATTCGCGCGGGCTCAGGACCAGCTCCCTGGGGAAAACGGCCACGGCGGTGGGAGCCTCCACCCTGGGGGCCTGGAAGGCGCCTGGGTCGCGGCGGGATTCGTAGTACATGCGCGCGGCGCCGGCGATGCTGTTGGGGGCCCAGTAGAACATGATGTTCGTGAGCAACTGGTCCTTGGTGTAGACGCTCTCGATGTCGCCTGCGCAATCGCTCCACGTGCGGAATTTCTCGGTAATCCAGGCGGCGATGCCGGCCGGGGAATCGGCCTGGGCGATGGCCAGTGACATGGGCTTTGTGCCCTGCGTGCTGCTGTAGCCGGTCTCGTCGCGCTGGAAGGCATCGCGCATTTCGATGAAGTGGCGCTGGTGTTCGGGCACTTCCTTCGGGGCGCGGGCGGCGGGGAAGTTGGTGTGGACGCCGGCGATGTGCTGGGGATGGAAGCCGGCCATCGCGGCGGTGATGAAGCCGCCCCAGTCGCCGCCCTGGGTGCCGTAGCGGTCGTAGCCAAGTTCGCGGACCATCAGGTCGTTGAAGGCGGCGGCAGTACGCGAGGGACCCCACCCGCGTTCCGTGGTACGGCCGCCGAAACCGTAGCCGGGCAGCGCGGGGATGACCACATCGAAGGCGTCCGCCGCATCGCCGCCGTGGGAGGCGGGGTCGGTGAGGGGGCCGATCAGGTGGTGGAATTCGTAGATGGAGCCGGGCCAGCCGTGCACGAGCATGAGGGGAAACGGCTCTGGCCCATTGCCGCGCACATGCCAGAAGTGGAAATCGTGGCCGTCGACTTCGCACAGGAACTGCGGGAAAGCGTTGAGGGCGGCTTCGTGCTTGCGCCAGTCGTAGCCGTGGCGCCAGTAGTCGCAGAGTTCGCGGATATAGGCGACGTCGGCGCCGTAGTCCCAGCCGGTACCGGGAAGGGCATCGGGCCAGCGCGTGCGCTCGAGGCGCTCATGCAGGTCATCGATGACAGACTGGGGGACGTTGATGCTATAGGGGCGTGGAGGCATGGCCCAGAATGATACACCGGGGCGGCAGGGCAGGGATCAGCGGACGACGTGCCCTGCGTCGTGCTGTGCGCCGGGATCGACGGCGAAATACACCTCGCAGGCGCGACGGGTGGAACTGGCTTCGAGAACGGCCGGGCGGCGCACGAAGCGCGATTCTTCGATGATGAGCTGGAGGACATCGCGCGGGTGACAGCTGCGGGAGTTGCCCGCGGAGGCGCGCTGGACCATTTCGACGGCGGTTTCGATGCTGCCGGGGCCGACCTGCACACCCATGGCCTCGGCGAAGCGGCGGAAGATCTCGGCCATCTGGGCGGGGGTGGGCTCGGGGATGCGGATCTTGTAGGGGATGCGGCGCAGGTGCGCCTCTTCGAGCATGGTCTTCGGTTCGATGTTCGTGCTGAAGCAGATGGTGGAGCGGAAGGGGAAGGTGATGCGTTCACCCGTGATGAGCGCCATCGTGTCTTCGCCGCGTTCGAGGGCCGCTATCCAGCGGTTGAGGAGGGCGTGGGGGGATACTTGCTGGCGGCCGAAGTCATCGATCGCGAGCAGGCCGCCGTGCGCTTTGACGTGGGGCGGGGCCTGGTGGTATCCGAGGGCCGGGTCGTAGGCGAGGTCGAGATCTTCGTGGCGCAGTTCGCCGCCGACGAAGACGAAGGGGCGGCGGATGCGCAACCAGCGGCGGTCAACCGTCGAAGGCGCCTCCGCGGCGGTCTCAGCTTCGACGACGACATGAACGAGCTCATCGTAGAGCCGAATGATGTGGCCACTGACGTACACAGCGACAGGCATCAGCGTGACGCCGAAGATCGCTTCGCTGCACAGCTCGAGGATAGTGGTCTTGCCGTTGCCGGGGGCGCCCCAGATCATGGCGGGGCGGCCCGAGGTGAGCGCGAGGCAGACTTTCGCGACGATATCGCGCGAGAGCACGAGTTGCTGAAGGGCGCGGGAGAGGCGGACGGGGTCGGGGACGCCCACTTCGTTGTCGCCTTCGAGCATGCCGAAATAGTCTTGAATGGGTACGGGCAGGGGGCCGACGTACTTGCTGCGGTCGAGGGCGGCGTTGGCTTCTCTGAGGCCGAGTTCGGTGAGGCGATACTGCCAGTCCGATTCAAAGCGGCCGGAGGCGGAGGTGGTTTCGACGAGGCGCTGGCGCTTGAGCTCGTCGAGGGCTTCGCGGGCGATGCCGGGGGAGACGCGCATCGCGCTGGCAACGCCCATCGGCGTAGGCATGGCGAGGCGATGCAGCGTCTTGAGTGTCAGGTCTTCAATGAAGCGTTCGGGTAGGCCGAGGCCTGCCACGTGGTCCGGCGCGGGCGGCAGAGCGGGCAGGGCGCGGACGTTGAGATGAGCGGCGGGGTGAAGCGCCGACGCGTGGGTCTCGTGCAGACCTGGCGTCATCGCGAGGCTGCCCTCGGTCTGTCCGTATCCGTGCTCCATCCCACCGTCCTGCCTCATGCGCGAGGGGCGACCCAGTCGGGCCCTAGCATGAAAGTCGGCAGGACGGGTCCGTCCTCCATAGCAACGGGATGTCCCGCTCTGAATCATGCGGTGACATTCGAGTGGATCGGTGTCAGAACGGGGCAGGCGGGGACATCACGTTTTAGCGAGCGGGGCGGAGGAGCGCTCCGCGGGAAAGAGGAAGCGGCCTTCCATATCCCACAGGAGCCACCACTCGCGGCGGGCTTCCATGCGCACGAACCATTGGCCGTTGCGAAAGACGCGGGCGGTATCGGCGAATCCAGCGCGCTGGAAGCACTGGCGCGCGCGCTCATTCGATTCGAGGGTGTGGAGCACGACGCGGCGGAAGGGCAGGGTTTCCCAGAGGAAGCGCAGGAAGGCGACGGTGACTTCCCGGCCGAAGCCCGCCCCGCGATATTCCTGGCGGCCAATGGTGATGCCGAACTCCGCTTCTTCGCGCGCGCCATCGACGTTGTAGTACATGACGTTGCCGATGTGGAGGGCTTCCAGGGATTCGATTGAGAACTGGCGGCGGGCGGGGTTGACGAAGGCGTTTTCGCGCCGGAACTGTTCGAGAAATTCGCTGTAAGCGAGATTGATCGGACCGGAGCCATCGAGCCGGTTCGTTTCGGCATCGCGGCGCCACTGGAAGTCATCGATGGCGTCGCGTTCGTCCTTGGCGCGAATGCGCGTGCGCGGGCCACTCGTGAGCACGAGATGATCGAGAGCGGGCAAGGGCGATGTCACAGCGGGGCCCCCAATACGCTCGCCGCTTCGGCGATGATGCGGCGTTCGTTTTCATAGGTGGCGGCGGCGAAGGCTTCTTCAATGGCGAACCAGTTCACGTCATCAAACTCGTGGTCGTGGTGTGAGAGGTCACCCCCGACGGGCGAGAAGAGCCAGTGGTGGACGTATTTGTGGTAGCGGACGCCGCGCGAGACGAACCAGTAGTCGATGGTGCCGAGGCGGCCACCGGGCTTGACGAGGAGGCCAGTCTCCTCCTCTACTTCGCGCAGGGCGGTTTGCTCGAGGGGTTCGCCGGGGTCGGGCGTGCCCTTGGGCAAGCCCCAGAGGCCATCGGCGCGTCGGCCACAGAGGACTACTTCGAGGCGGCCGCCTTGCTCGCGGCGCCACACGACCCCGCCGGCGGAGACAGCATCCTTGATGGGCAGGCGGGGGGTCATTCGCCACCCATGCCGGGCATGGAATCGCCGCCGCGCTCTTCGACGTTGAAGAGGGCCGCCTCAAGCGCGTCGGCGGCGGCTTCCTCCAGGCCCTCGGGAGCGGCGACCTTGAAGTCGCGCAGATGTTCGATCGCGCGGGCGCCGCTAATCTCGCCAAGGGCCGCGGCGGCGACCTGGACCACCTCGCTGTCATCATCAACAAGCAAGGCTGCGAGCTCATCGACCGCGTCTTCGGAAGCGATGCCACCGCAAGCGACGGCCGCTTCGAAACGGAACGCAGAGTCATCCGAATGCAGCTCGTCGATGAGGTACTCAAGCCATCTTTCGGCGGCGGAGCTTCCCATGGCGTGCACGGCGGCCAGGCGCATGGTGCGGTCGTCGTCGTAGTAGGCCTCGGTGATCAGGTGGTCAATCCAGGGCAGGGAGCGCGGGCCGAGCGCCTCGAGGGCGCGCGCGCACACCTCGATGCCGCCCGAGCGATCCGTGAGCGTGCGGCGCAGGGCTTCGACGATCGCGTCACCTTCACGCGCCGGGACCTCGTCGAGCTCCCTCAAGAGAACGAAATGAGCGAGGCCGGTGGCCGCAGCTGCGCGCACGGACTCATCATCATCGTGCTCCAACAGGGCGGTCAGGCGCAGCGCCACGGCGCGGTCGGTCGATTCCCAGAGCGCTCCGATAGCGGCCAGGCGGACAGCGGGCGAGTCGTCATCGAGGGCAATGAGGGCGAGCTGGCCGAAGTCGAGTTCGAGGTTGTCATCGGCGAGGGCGCTAGCGCCGGTTACGGCGGCGGCACGCGTTTCAGGGGGAATCGCGGGCCAGGCCTGACGGACGGTACTGCTGGCGGCCCGGTCGAGGTCCGCGAGGAGCGTCAGCTGCGAAGCGGACGGGTTGGAGCCATCGAGCAGCG
>JBPCLM010000132.1:0-21531 GCA_051003295.1 Tepidiformaceae bacterium
CGCTGGAGGCGATGCGCGGGCGGCCTCGCAGCCTGCGTGTGCGCCACAGCCTGGCGGCCCTGTACACGGGCGTGCTCGTAGGGCAGATGCTCTCGTATTCGATCGCTTCGATGCAGGAAGCGGGCAAAGTTCCGAACAAGGAGGCCTCGGCAGCGAAGCTCCTCAGTTCGGAACTGCGCCAGCGCGCGGGCGAGGCGGTGGCGAAGGCGCTGGGCATGGATGCGCAGGTGCATGAAGGCCCGGGCGCCGTGCGCGAAGGCCGCTACACGCGCGAATACCTCGCGGGCGTCTCAGCGACCATCGCCGGCGGTACGAGTGAGATCCAGCGCGGGGTTATCGCGACGCGCGGGCTCGGCCTGCCGCGCGGGTAGGGGGTTGGCGGCTACTGCCCGTGCCTCGCGCGAGTGGGACTGAGAGGGCTACGGCGACCCCGAATAGCCCAACGACGCTGGCTTGAAGGCGCCGGACGGCAGAGCCGACCGGGGCACGACTTCCGATGTCGTGAAACGTTGCTCGCTGCCGGCGCGCACGCCGTCGGGGTCCGAACCGGCCCGCGACACGAGCGCCAGCGGGAGAAGCGAGTCTTTCGCAAAGTAGAACCGCCACGTCAAGCGGTCGCCGGAAGGCGGCGGGGCCGGGCCCCTGACAGCGGGCGTAGGCGTCGGTGGCACGCCGCGCTCGGGGGCTCGATCGGCAAGGGTGCGACGCATCACCAGTATCAACGCCGGCTGGCCGTCCCAATGGCCTTGTTCGAGCTGAAGCGCATCGGGCGCATCATCGATGGGCGACACGGAGCCCCTGAGCCCGCAGACCATCACCTGCACGAGGACGGCGCCCCGCCCGAGGCAACCGGGCCGTGCTTCAGAGATCAGGTAGCGCCGCGCGCCCTCGTCGTCATCTGGCCCGCGGCGATAGAGGTGGTCGCCCGCATAGAGTGCCGTCTCAAACTCGGCCACATCGACGTCGTAGCGGAGGTCACGGTCGAAGCTGACCAGCGCGCGGCCGTCTTCGAAGTCGAACCATGCCTGGTGCGAAAAAGCATGCTGGTCAACGCCATCCTTTCGCACCCACGTCTCCGCCCGTACGTGGAGGATCTGGTCCAGCCCCGTGAACTGTCGGGCGATGGCCGCGAGCAATTCATCGGCGGTTTCCAGGCTGGCGGTTTCCGGCGTGGCGGTGACCGCTTGCGGCGCGTCGCTCCCTCGGGGCCATAAGAGTGTCGCGGCCACGATGATGGCGCCACCCAAACTCGCCCACGCCGCCGCTTTCACGGCCAACCGGGCCGTCAACGCGGGAGCCATGATGCTTCGCACGGCGCGCTTCGCCCGCGGGCCCCGCCGGTTGTGCTCCCGCCAAAGTTTCACCGCCTCCTCGCGCGTGCCTGCGTCGAGCTTCGCCAGGATCTCGCTGACGTGATACTTGACGCCTTCGAGTGAAAGGCCGAGGGCCTGGGCTATCTGGAAGTTCGTCCTGCCCTTCGCTATGAGCGCGATGACCTCACGCTGGTTCGACGTCAGCTCGAACCGTCTCTCTAGCGCGCGCCTCTCGCTGCCCGACATGAGCACACCGTACGCCGGGCGGCGCCGAGTGGCTCTACCCTATGGGAAGAACAACGGGCGGTCATGCGCGGCGCAAGCTCGAAGTGCACGCGCTCGCTTCCTTGCACAATTTTGGCACAGGCATTTGCGGCACGCGAGTCACCGAATCGAATTCGAACCAGAAACGGCTTCCGCCCAGGGCGAACTGCGATCGAGTTTTGGCACGGGATTTCGCGCCATGTTTGGCGGGCACTTTGGCGTGTTTCCGCGCGAACACGAGACGTGCGGGCAGGGCCGCCCGTGCGCCCGCCTAGCGGTCCAGGCGCGCGAAGAGGCGGTCGAGGTCGATGCTCGCGGCGGGGATGGCGGCGAGGGCGACCGTGCCACCGGCCAGCAGGGACTCGGCGTAACTGCCGTCCTGCTGGCGGACCCAGCGCGTGAGGGTGCGGTCGAAGGGGTGCGGGCGCCAGATCTCGTGGTCGCCACGGCGCTGGTACTCCGGCAGCTTCTCATCGACATCGTATTCGCCGGTGGAGCGCGACCATACTTCCACAACAAGCGGCAGCGGATCCTGGTAATTCTCCAGGTCGTAGGAGCAGCGGAATCGCCGCCAGGCGTCGATCGGGATCACCATAACGTCGGGGATGTAGTAGTGAGCCTCGTCTCTTCGGGCGCGGGCCGCCATGGCCACCTGGTACTGGTCAGCGGGCAACACATTCATCAGATGGAAGGAAAGCCACGTTTGGAGAGTGTTGTGCGGCTGCGACATGCCAGGCTTCCTCCGCAGTTCGCCGCAATGAAGCTCCCAGCGGCCCTCGGGGTCTTCCAATGCGACCTGCACGTAGGTGGCTTCGCTAACCGGCATGGCGTCCTCTGCGACTCAGTATAGGGCGATGCCCTCGCAAGCGATGGCCGGAGAGGCCCCGCCTATCCCCGCGGCAAGCCGAGGCCGCGCGTGGCGATGATGCCGCGCTGGATTTCGCTGGTGCCGGCGGCGACGGTCGCGGCGACACCGCCGAGGTAGCCCGTGGCCTGGTCCACAATTTCGCCAGTGGAGCCGTTGCGCAGTTCGCCGTGCAGCCCGAGCAGGTGCATGCCGGTGAGGGCGATGCGCTGGCTCATTTCGCTGCCGAAGAGCTTGCTCGCGCTGGCTTCGTGGTTGGGCACGAGGCCGCGCGCCTGCATCGTGGCGACGCGATAGGCGAGGAGCGTGCCCACGTTCACATCGACCGCGCGGTCGGCCAGTTCGAGGCGCACGGACGGCCGCCGCGCGACCAGCGCGGGCTGTTCGCGCGCGACCTTCGCGAGCCGTTCGACACTGCGCCGCCCGCCCGCGAAGGACTGGATGCCGCTGCGTTCGAAGTCGAGCGCGACGGCCATGTGGTACCAGCCGCGGTTGACTTCACCCACCACCTGGCGGGCGGGCACGCGCACGTCCTCGAAGAACACTTCGTTGAAGCCGTGGTGCCCGGCGAGGTTGATGAGGGGCCGCACCGTGATGCCGGGCGACTTCATATCGAGCATGAACATCGTGATGCCCTTGTGCTTGGGGGCGTCGGGGTCGGTGCGGGCGGCGAGCCAGCCCCAGTCGGCGAGGTGGCCGCCGGATGTCCAGATCTTCTGGCCGTTCATCACGAAGTCATCGCCATCGCGAACGGCGCGCGTCTGGAGGGCGGCCAGGTCGCTGCCGGCGGCGGGCTCGCTGTAGAGCGTGCACCACCAGTCATCGGCGCCGGCGATGCGGGGGATGAAGCGCTGTTTCTGCTCGTCGGTGCCGTAAAGCATGAGGCTGGGCCCCACCCAGGCGATGCCCATGTTCATGGCGGGTGCGGCCTGGTAGGCCATCTCCTCGTTGTAGACGAGCTGGCGCATGTGGCTGGCGCCGCCGCCGCCGTATTCCTTCGGCCAGGCCATCGCCAGCCAATCGCGGGCGGCCAGCTTCTTCTGGAAGCCCATGGTGTAGTCGTATTCGTCGCCATCGCTGCGGGCCTCGGCGTCGCTGGTGGCGAGGCGCTCTTCGAATGGCGGCAGTTCAGCGGCGATGAAATCGCGCACTTCGGTGCGGAAAGCCTCGGCATCGGGGTCGAAGGAGAACTTCACGGGCGGGCTCCTCGGGAGGTGGTTCGTGTGAGGCGAAGGATAACACGGGGGATGAGGGATGAGGGATGAGGGATGAGGGATGAGGGCGATGGTACGATGGGCAAATGAGCGCACGCGGTCGCAAAGTGGAAAGCCCTGGCGCCGGACCCGAGGAGGGGCTGCTCTCCGTGCGGGAGGCCGCGCGCGTGCTGCGCGTGAGCGAATCGACGATCTGGCGCTGGATCGGCAGCGGGCAGCTGCCGGCGGTGCGCATTGGCCCTAAACGGGTATGGCTGCGAGCTGGCGATGTGGCGGGGATGATACGGCCAGTTACGAATGGCCGGGCGGGGCAGGGGGCTCCAAGAGGGGACGGCCGGGCGATGAAGGGCGTTTCTGAGCTAACTGTGGAGCAGCAGAAACGCGGCCTCGCCGCAGTCGAGAGCGCGCGCCGATTCCAGAAGTACGTGCTCGCCAAGCGGGGCAGCATACCGTGGGAGGACTCGGCCGAACTCATTCGCCAGATGCGAGACGAACGATCGGCTGAACTGTGATCGTCGCGGACACGAGCGTCGCGGTGAAATGGGCGTTCGACGAGGACCATTCCGTGCTCGCGTTACGACTCTTCCGCGATTGCGCAGCGCGGGGCGAGCGGTTGTGGCGCCGCGCCTGTTGCCGTTTGAGGTGACGAACGTCATACGCCAACGAGTGCGACGGCAAGGGCTCGGCATGACGGATGCCGCCGACGCATTTGAACAGTTCCTGCGCTTTGGCGTGACGCTCCTACCCGGGGACGATGCCTCCCAGGCAGCCTTGCATCACCGCGCGCTGGAGATCGCCAACCGCTACGACCTGAGCGCGACCTACGACGCGCATTACGTGGCGCTGGCGGAATCGCTCGGGTGCGAACTGTGGACGGCGGACCAGCGCTTGCTGCGGCGGCTCGGTCCGCAGATGCCGTCCGTGCGCTGGATAGCGGACTACCGGGCGGCCGTCTGAGTCCAACGCGGGGGACGGGGCATATACTGCGCGGCGTGGTCGATACCTATGAACGCCCCGTGGCGCCCTACCGCACGATGCGCGAGATGGCGGACGACGACCGCCCGCGCGAACGGCTGCTGAAGCACGGACCGGAGGTGTTGAGCGAAGCGGAGCTGGTGGCGATCGTGCTGGGGTCGGGACTTGCGGGCGAAAACGTCATCGATCTGGCGCGGCGGCTGATGGACGGCTTGAATGGGCTCGCCGGGCTCGTTCGGGCGGATGCGGCAGCGCTGCAGCAGACGCGTGGGCTCGGGCCGGCGAAGGCGGCGCAGTTGACGGCGGCCATCGAACTGGGGCGGCGTGTGCAGCAGCTCGATCCCGACGCGCGGCCCATGCTGACATCGCCGGAGGCGGTGTTCGCGCTGCTGGGGGCGCGGCTGCTGGGCAAGACGAAGGAGGAGTTGCTAGTGCTCTCGCTCGATACGCGCGGGAGGCTGCTGGGTGCGCCGGCGGCCGCCGGGGGCACCGTCAACGCGATCTCGGTGCGCGCGGCGGAGGTGTTCCGCTCGCCGATGCTGCTCGAGGCGGTCTCGGTGGTGCTTGTGCACAACCATCCCTCCGGGGACCCGCGCCCGAGCCCCCAGGACATCGCCGTGACGAAGGGGCTGGCGGCGGCTGGAGAGCTACTCGAAATAGCCCTGCTGGACCATGTGATCATCGGGCAGAACAACTTCGTGAGCATGGACCGCGAGGGATACGACGCGTTCGTGCGCAAGAAGGGCCGCTGAGGCCCGGGCCGCGAGCGCCACGAATCAGCTACCATCGAACTGGCTCCCTGTGGGCCCGAAGGCCATCGCCGTGACCCAGACGACTCAGGCTATCCCCGCGATCGACCGTGACCGCATCCAGGCGGCGGTGAACGAGCTGCTCGCCGCCATCGGCGAGGACCCGCGGCGCGAGGGCCTGGTGCAGACGCCGCGGCGCATCGCCGATATGTACGAAGAGATTTTCGGGGGCCTCACCATCGACCCTTCGGAGTACCTGAAGGTGGGATTCGAAGTCGCGCACGACGAAATGGTGATCCTGCGCAACATCCCGTTCTACAGCATGTGCGAACATCACTTCCTCCCCTTCCACGGCGAGGCGCACCTGGGCTACGTGCCGGACGGACGCGTGGTGGGGATCAGCAAGCTGGCGAGGGTGGTGGAGGCTTTCGCGCGCCGCCCACAGATCCAGGAGCAGCTAACCAGCCAGGTGGCGGAAGCGATCATGGAGGGGCTGCGGCCCGACGGAGTGGCCGTCGTCGTCGAAGCCGAGCACCTGTGCATGACGATGCGCGGGGTGAAGAAGCCGGGCAGCCGCATGGTGACTTCGGCCATGCGCGGGCAATTCGAGATGTCTTCGGTGACGCGGGCGGAGTTCCTGTCGCTCGTCCACGGCCAGCGGTAGCTTCGCGAGTGGCCGAGGGCGGGGGTGGACACGAGGGGCCGCGGACGGCCGCGCTCCCAGCAATCACGAGCGAGGACTTCGACGCGCTCTATGCGGAGTGGGCGGCGCTGCACGCGGCCGTGCCGGGCGCGACGCCCTTCCAGCACCCGGCGTTCTTGGCGGCGTGGTTGCGCGCCGAGTCCGGTAAGAGCGAGACCGAGGGAGGGGACAGCGCGGGGAGCAGGGCCTTCCTGGCGGTGTATGAGGGCGAGGCGCTCGTGGGAGTGGCGCCGCTGGAACTCGACGTGGCGCAGGCAACGACGCTGGGCGACCCCAACGTGGCGGACTACGGGCCGCTGCTGGCAGCCGCCGGGAAGGAAGCCGTGGTCGCGGCGGGCGTGCTCGAGTGGCTGCTGGAGGACCTGACCCCGGCGCTGGAGGTGTGGGGCCTGGCGGAAGGTTCGCCCGTGCGGGCGGCATTCGCGGCAGCGGCGGAGGGGTTCGGTTGGGGATGCGAAGAGGAGCTGGAGGCGGTCGCGCCACGGCTGGCGCTGGAGGGCACTTTCGCCGGCTACGTTGCCTCGCTCGCCAAGCACGACCGTCACGAACTGCGGCGCAAGCTGCGGCGGCTGGAGGCGGCGGGCGCGGTGCGCTACGAGTCTTTCGGCCAGTCGGGGGAGGTAGAGGCGCGGATGGGGCGTTTCCTGGCGTTGATGCACGCGAGCGACGCGAAGGACGGGTTCCTGACGACGCGCATGGAGGAGTTCTTTCGCGACCTGGCGGCTTCGTTCAGCGCGCTGGGGATGTTGCGATTGGGCGTGCTCACGCTCGATGGCGCCGAGGTGGCAATGGTGCTGTGCTTCGAGGATACGGAGACGGCCTACCTCTACAACAGCGGCTACGACCCGGCGCACGCCGGCCTCGCGGTGGGCTTGCTTTCCAAGGCGTACGCCATCCAGGAGGCTGCCACGCGGGGCAAGCGCACCTTCGATTTCCTGCGCGGCGATGAGGACTACAAGCGGCGGCTGGGCGGTAGGCCGGTGAGCATCTGGCGGCTGCGGCTGACGCAGGGGCGTTAGCGCGGGGCGCCTGTCCGGTGTGATCTCAGTGCCGTCGTAGCCAGGCGATGTGGGCGCTTTCTTCGAGGGCCGTTATCCAGTGCAGGGCTTCCCAGGCGGTGGCGCCGCGGGCGTAGGCGCCGTGGGCACGGAGTAGGGCGACGCGGCGGTGCTGGAGCGCGGTGGCGATGCGTTCGACCTGCACCGGGCCGGGCGGGATGACGGGCACGTCCTCCAGGTGCAGCTGGCCTTCCAGGTCGCCGGGCACGAAGGAGTCGGTTTCGAAGGAGAGGGCGATGGCGTGCTTCGGGTGGGCGTGGACGACGGCGCTGGCGCCGCTGACGGCGTAGATCGCCTGGTGCAGGAGCGTATCGGAAGAGGGTGGCGGGCCTTCGTGGCGTCCGCTGGGGTGCACGTAGCTGAAGTGGCGCTCTTCGAGGTGACCGAGCATGGTGCCCGCGCCGCTGACCCACATGCCGTCGCCATCGCGCATGCTCAGGTTGCCGCCATGGCTGGTGACGAGCGCCAGACGATAGAGGTCGCGGCCGACCTCCTGGAGTTCGCGCAGGGTTGCGGGCGGGATGGGCATGGGGGAGTCCTGAGTCCTGAGGCGCGGTTAGCCCCAGAGGTTACCGCCGCCATCGACGAGGACCTTTTGGCCGGTGAGGTAGCCGGCCTGTGCGGAAACGAGATAGCGCACGACATCGGCGACATCGCCGGGCTGGCAGACGTGCCCAAAGGGCATGGTGGAATCGAGTTCGCGCAGGTCGTTGGCGCCGAGGACGGCTTTCGCCAGGCGGCGGCCCATGTCGGTATCGACAAGCCCGGGCGCCACGATGTTGACGTGGATGTTGTGCTGCCGCTCTTCCTTGTAGAGGGTGAGGGCGAGCGCTTCCAGGGCGGCCTTGCCCATGTTGTAGGGGCTTCCGTTGCCGGGCATGCGTTCCGTGGCGACGCTGGATATGACGATGATGTCGCCCCGCGGCTGTGCGCGCATGGAGGGAATGACGAGCTTCGACAGATAGAACGGCCCGAAGGCGTGGGTGCGCACGACGCGCTCCATCTCGGCGGGGTCCGTATCAGCGACGGCGTTGCCACGGCTGGCGATACCGGCGTTGTTAACGAGGATATCGATGTGCCCAAAGTCGGCGAGGACGGCTTCGACCATGGCCTGGTTGTCGTCCCAGCTATCGATGGAGGCGGCGTAGGCGTGCGCTTTGCCGCCGGCCGCTCCGATCTCGGCGGCCGTCGCTTCCGCCGCTTCGCGGTCCTTGCGGTAGTTGATGGCGATGGCGGCGCCATCGGCGGCGAGGCCGAGGGAGATGGCCTTCCCGATACCGCGGCCGCCCCCAGTGACGAGCGCGACGCGCCCTGCGAGTGACATGGGCATGCTCCGGGTAGAGGTGGTCGGGCGATTGTAGCGGGGATTCGGGGTGCGGGTGTGCTCAAGGGGAAGCGGGTAGGCTGCGGAGGTGCGCGCGTGGCTGGCGGTGCTCGCGGTGATGGTGGCGTTCGGGGCGCCTGGTTGTGCCCGCACGGAACCATACCTGGAAGGCTTCCATGCGCCCCGCGGGCTGCGGCTGGCCCCGGATGGGCGTCTGCTCGTCACCGACCTGGGAACGGGCAACGACGACGGGCGCGTGGTGGCGGTGGATTTCGCGACGAAGACGCAGGAGGTGCTGCTCGAAGGGCTGCCATCGACGCGCGGCAGCGGGCAGGCGCATGCGGACCTGGCGGGGCCGAGCGGGGCGGCCATGGCCCCCGATGGGACGCTCTGCGTGGTCATCGGCGATGCCGCCCGCGAGGGCGCGGGCTTCGCCACGCTGCGCTGCAGCGATGGGCTGGAAGTGGACCTCGAAGCGTTCGAGCGGGAACGAAATCCGGACGGGCTGGCGTTCGAAAGCAACCCCTACGACGTGGCCTGGGACGGCGCCGATGGCTGGTACGTGAGCGACGCGGCCGCGAACAGCGTGCTGCGCGTGGGTCGCGATGGGCTCGTGACGGTGCTGGCGGCCTTCCCGCAAGTGCCGGGCGGGCGAGGGGAAGGCGTGCCCACCGGGCTCGCGGTCGATGATGTGGGCGACCTGTGGGTGGCGCTCTTCGGAGGGGCTGTGGTGGTGCTGCGCAAGGCAGAGGCGTTCCGGGTGGAGCTGTTTTCGGCGCCCGAGGTGCAGCCGATCGCGGTCGACACCACGGGCGACGTTTCGTGGCTGACGCACCGGGATGAGCACGGGGCGAAGGGGCGAGGCGGGATCAACAGCGGCGGGCGGCTGGTCGTGCGCTACCTGGACCGGCCCACGGCGATGGCGCGCCTGCCCGGCGGGCGCTTCGCCATCGCGGAAGAAGCGCGCGGCCGCGTGCGCCTGGTGGGC
Source organism: Tepidiformaceae bacterium (assembly GCA_051003295.1). Lineage (GTDB taxonomy): Bacteria > Chloroflexota > Dehalococcoidia > Tepidiformales > Tepidiformaceae. Next base: position 9,454 of record JBPCLM010000132.1, read on the forward strand.
CCATCGCCCTGAGGCAATCGCCAGGGCGAGCCGCGTCTGCCGTCGCCGCCGCAGACCCCGCAGCGCACGAACATGGCGCCGGCGAGGCGGCGGCCGCTGCCACGACAGGCCGGGCACGCGCCACCGGGGGCGGCCGGCGCACGTTCGCATGTGGCGGCTGTGGCTAGGCCCTCACCCCACGGGGGTGGGGAATCCGCGTCTCCCGGCTGCCGGAGAGCGGGCGGGCCTGCGTTGACTGACTCGAATCAGGGCGCCGGCGTGGGCTTCTCGGTGCGAGGTGTCACCGGGGTGGCGGGGGGCAGCGACGAGCGCGGTGGGTCGACCACTTCCGGGTCTGGCGATCCCGCGGCCAGCGGCCGCAGTGCCGCGAGGGTGACAGCGAAGGGAGCCACCGAGCCCGGCCGCGCGCCCATTATCCCCTGCCGGCGTAGCGCCTCTTCGTAGAAGGCACGCGCGACGAACAGCAGCTCACCGTCGTCGCTGATAGTTGCGGCCAGCGGGTCACCCGCGAACCTCCAGTACTCAATGCCATCTTCGCCCTGCCCCTGGTTGAGGAACAGGACGTAGCGCTCTTTGACCTTCAAGGGTAATCGCGGCGAATCGCCTTGCGGCGGAGTCTCTTTCAGCGATGGGTCGTACGCGGCGTGCAGGCTCGAAATCATGTCCAGGGCGCCCACCTGGGCCTTGCCCTTGAGCACTTCGCTCACGGAAAAGTGAAAGACAGCATCCGTCCTTTTCCCGACGACGCGACCGTCACCCGCGAACAACCCAACCTCGCGCGTGCCGATGCTGTCGAGCGTTGCGATGACGATTGCGCGGGATTCCGCAAGCAAAGATTGGAGGGTGGAGAATCCGGTGTAGAGCGATTCGCTGTAAACCCGCCGTTCGGGGGGATCGCTCCCGCGCTTCCACCATCCGATGGCCGCGCCGGACGCGACGGTCGCCATCAGCGCACTCGACCCTGCGAGCAGCGTGCGGCGGCTAAACCTGGTGCGGTCGCGTCTGACGATTGGTTGGTTCTTCACGCGAACTCCTGCTCTATCGCTTCCACAAGGTGCTAGCAGCCAGTCGGTGGCCACTGCGTTGAGATATAACGTGTGTTGACGCCGCAGAAGTCGTCTGACTGCGGTGTATTCGCATACCACGAGTAATACGGAGTCTTCATGACTGCCGTGTAGTAGCTGTGGCCAAGGGCGATAGCGTGGCCGGTCTCATGCGTTGCTGTAACCAAGAGTATATGTCCACCCTGGTTGTCGCGCACCGCTACCCCGCGGGCACGGGGCGCGGGCCGAGGCCGAGCACTCCCGTGGCCGCGAGCCGCTCGGCTCCGCGTCGGCGAGGGCCCTTCGCGGTGGCGGAAGAAGCGCGCGGCCGCGTGCGCCTGGTGGGCCCATCGCCCTGAGGCAACTGCTAGGGCGAGCCGCGTCGGCCATCGCCGCCGCAGACTCCACAGCGCACGAACATTGCGCCGGCGAAGCGGCGGCCGCTGCCGCCACAGGCCGGGCACGCGCCACCGGGGGCGGCCGGCGCACGTTCGAAGGCATCGGCGACGCGCGCCCAGAGGCTGCGCGCGCGGCGGGCAGCGGGGCGGGGAGCATAGCGCACCTTGCCGTGCCGGCTACGCACCGTGAACGGTTCCGGTGGCGACGCCAGCGAACGTTCGACTGCATTAGCAACGCTATCGGCGGCGGCGGCATCGACATCGACGATGGTGAGGTCGAGGCCGAGGCGGGGGAGGAGGTCCTCTGGCGCTGAAGGGGTGACGACACGGGCACCGGGAAAGATGCCCGCGACCTCTTCGACGATGGTGGCGCCCGTGGCCCCTGAGGGGGTGACCAGGACCGCGGAGGGGCGCCCGAGGCGGCGGGCGATAGCACGCTGGCTGATGTCGCCCCAGAGCGCGGGGAAGCCATCGGCGCGGGCGAGGGCGGCGAATTCGCCATCGCGTTCGACGACGGTGAGGGCGATGCCGCGGCGGCGCAGCTCGGCAGAGGCGACGCGGCCCAGGCGGCCGTAGCCCGCGACGACGACCGTGCCGCGCGCGGCGGACGGCTGGACGGCCTCAGATAGCGGGGCACGCCCGCGCCAGCCCACCGCCAGGCTGGTGACGAGCAGCGAGCCCACGACGGCCATGAGCATGACCTCCCGGGCATCGGCGTTGAGCACGGCCGCGGGTGCGACATCGGTGACGACGAAAGAGAATTCCCCCGCGTTGGCGAGTAGCAGCGCGAGCAGCAAGGCGGGACGCCAGGCGAGCCCCGAGAAGCGCGCCAGGCCCGCGACGACGGCGAACTTGAGGGGGATCGCCGCCACAAGCAGCACGGCGAACAGCCCCGGCTCACCGCGCAAGGCATCCGGGTCGAAGAGGAGGCCTGCGGATACGAAGAAGGCGGCCGCGAGGATATCGCGCAGGGCGATGGTTTCGCGCAGGGCCTGTTCGGCGTAGCCCGTCTGGCTGATGATCAGGCCCGCCACGAACGCCCCGAGGGCCACCGAAAGGTCGAGCTGGAGCGCCAGGGCGACGAGCCCGCCGATGGAAGCAACGACCACGATGAGGAACAGTTCGCGGTCGATGCGTGTGGCCACCCAGGAGAAGGCGAAGCGGGCGGAGATAGCGAGGATCGGGAGGGCGGGCACGAGGATGGCGAGCGAGACCAGCAAGCGGACGCTGGCCGCACTGACCTGGCCGGGGCTGCCTCCTTCGAGCGTGGGGACGATGCCGATGAGGACGATGGCGACGATGTCCTGGACGATGAGCACGGCGACGAGTACGGGAGCGATGGCGCGGCCACGTTCGCCGAGGGGCCCAAGGAGGGCGAGGGCCACCGCGGTGGAGGAAAGCCCGCTGGCGCCGGCGAGCACGAAGGCGCCCGCTCCCGGGACATCGAACAGGCGCGCTCCGATGAAGACGAAGGCCCCCGCCGCCATCACTTCGCCGATGGCGATGAGAAGTGCGAGCCGGAGGTTGGAGGCGAGCTCTCGCAGGGAGAGTTCGAGGCCGACGACGAAGAGCAGGAGGGCGACCCCAAGTTCGGCCGCGAAGCGTGCGCGGTCGGGGTCATCCACCCAGCCAACGCCGGCGGGGCCGATGAGCGCGCCGGCAACGAGGTATCCGGCGATGCGCGGGACGCGCAGGAAAGAGGCCGCGATGGCGCCGATGAACACGGCGGCGACGAGCGCGATCGTGACATCGGCGGCGGCGCTCGCCCCGGCAACAAGGTAAAGGCCCATGGGCGCAGGGTACCCGATGGCGCGGCGGTGGGACGGCCTGGTGGGCCCCCGGCTACCTATTCGGCGGGCGGCAGGTTGGAGGGGAGGAGGAGGGTGGCGCCGGGGCCGAGACCGTGCCGTTCGAACCAGCCCTGGTTCACTTCCAGCACATAGCGGTAGGGCAGCTTCGGCGTGAGCGTCGTGCGGCTCTGGGGCGTGCCCTCGCGGATCTCGTGGATGCGCCCGGCGGCATCGGCATAGGCGATGGAGAGCGGGACGAGGGTGTCCTTCATCCAGAAACCGACGGTCGAATCTCCGCGGAAAAGGAAGAGCATGCCGGCGTCATCGGCGAGTTGCTGGCGGTGCATCAGGCCGAGCGTGCGCTGTTCGCTTGTGCTCGCTATCTCCACCGTGACGATGGCCGATTTGCCATCGGCGCCGCGCACGGTGACGGTGGGGCCGGAGGGGCCGATCGTGGCGGTCGCGGCCGGGGCTGCCGTGGGCGCTTCGGCCGGCCCGGCGTCGTCATCGCCGCCACAGGCCCCGGCGGACAGCAGCACGAGGGCGAGGGCGGCGAAGCTGGCGAAGGCGCGCATGGGGCAGGACAGTGACGTCGGGAAGGTGCAGGCCATGCAGCCCCACGGTACGACTCTGCTACGATCGCTGCCAAATCCACAGCCCGGGGTCTTTCGATGTCTGTGCCCGTGCCCGCATCCGCCATGGTGGTGGTGGCCCACCCCGATGACGCCGAGTTCATGTTCGCGGGGACGGTGGCCCTGTGGGCGGGCGGTGGCGCAGACATCACCTACGTGGTCATTACGAAAGGCGACAAGGGGAGCGAAGACCCGGAGATGACGCCATCGCGGCTCACCGCCATTCGCGAGGAAGAGCAGCGCGCGGCAGGCAAGCTGCTTGGCGTGCGGCGATACGTCTTCATGGGGTACGAAGACGGCTACCTGGAGCACACGCTGGCGTTACGACGCGACCTCACGCGCGTGCTGCGCACCCATCGCCCGGAAATCGTGATGACGTTCGACCCGACGAACCGCTTCATCGGCGACAACTACCCGAACCACCCGGACCACCGCGCCTGCGGCGATGCGACGCTGGACGCTATCTTCCCGAGCGCGCGCGACCGGCTGACGTTCCCGGAACTGCTGGCCGATGGCCTCGAGCCGCACAAGGTGAAGGAACTGTGGATGGGCGGGAGCGACAGGCCGAACGTGGTTATCGATATCGCGGAGAGCCTTGAGACCAAGCAACGGGCGTTGCTGGCACACCCGAGCCAGCTGGACGCGGGCATCGCCGAGTTCGCGGTGCAGATGGGCCGCTGGGCGGCGGTGGGGCAGGAATTCGAGTACGGGGAGGCGTTCCGCCGGATCATCTTCGACCAGCCGCCGATCCCGCCATCGGCGCCGGTGGAGTAGGCCCGGGGCGCGCGGCCCCCCTGTGCCCCCTGGCTCACCGCGCGGGATGGAGCCTCCACGCACGCGACTCCCCCTCTCCCGCGACGCAGGAGTCCGGAGAGGGGGGCGGGGGGTGAGGGCCGGGACGTGCGGCTCATAGCCACCGGCTAGCGGCTGGCGGCCGCCGGTGCGGCGTCCAGGCGTTCGAAGGCGACGGCGGCAGCACCGAGAAGGCCGGCGTCATCGCCGAGCTCGCTCAGGCGCACGAGCGTGCCGGCGGCAGGGCCATAGGCGAGAGAGTACATCGCCTGGCGCAGCGGCCCGAGCAACATTTCGCCCATGCCCAGCAGCCCCCCGCTGAGGGTGACGGCATCCGGGTTGAGCACGTTCACGAGGCTGCCGAGGGCCAGCCCAAGAAGGTGGCCGCCATGGCGCACTTCAGCTTCGGCGACGGTATCGCCGGCGGTGGCGGCCAGGTAGAGGTCCTCGCCGCGCGGGAGGCGGTCAGCGACCATGTCGCGCAGCACAGCAGACTTGCCGCTGGCGATGAGATGGCGGACGCGCGCTGCGAAGGCGACGCCGCTAACGAGGGCTTCGAGGCAGCCGCGCGAGCCGCAGTTACACTGCGGGCCGGCGGGGTCGATGATGATGTGGCCGATTTCGCCGGCCAGGCCCTTCGCGCCGCGGTACAGGCGGCCATCGATGACGATGCCTCCTCCGATGCCGGTGCCGAGCGTGGCGTGCAGGAGGTGGCGGGTGCCGCGCCCGGCGCCGAAGCGGAATTCGCCGAGGGCAGCGGCGCTGGCATCGTTTTCGATGAAGGCGGGCACGCCCAGCTCGGCGGCGATGGGGCCGGTGAGCACCAGGTTGCGGAAGCCAGGGATGTTCGGGGCGAGGATGACCTTGCCCTGGTCGGCATCGATGAGCCCGGCGGTTGCGATACAGACGCCCGCCGGCGGCTGCGGCGAGCGGGCGGCGATGCCGGCGAGGAGTTGGACAACCTGGGCGATGATTTCCGCGGTGGTGGCCTTCTCGGGGGTATCGACGTCGTGGCGGTCGACCATGTTTCCGGATTCATCGATAAGGGCGGCGCGGAGGTTGGTGCCCCCAAAATCCGCCGCGACGACGACGCGTGCCATACCGCTACTGTAGCAAGCGTGGCAGACTGCGTGCGTGCTGGAAGCGTGGCAGGTGGCCCTGTTGGAAGAATGTCGTGTGGCGCGGCTGGCAAAGCTGAGCGCGGGCGGCCAGTCGCACCTGGTGCCTGTCTGTTACGCGCTTGTGGGTAGCGAGGTGGCCATCCCCGTGGATGAGAAGCGGAAGAAGCCGGGGCGGCTCGCGCGCCTGCGCAATATCGACCGCGACGCGCGGGCGACGCTGCTCATCGACCGCTACGAGGATGACTGGACGCGGCTGGCGTGGGTGCGGCTGGAGTGCGAAGCGCGCGTGCTGGAGCGCGGCGACGAGCGGCCAGTGGCGCTCGCAGCGCTGCGGGCGCGCTACCCGCAGTATGGCGCGATGGCGCTCGAAGGGCTGCCGCTGATCCTGTTGACGGTGCGGCGCGTGGTTGGCTGGCGCGCCCGCTAGGAGCCGGCCGCGCGGCTGACCACCCAGTAGGTCTCGCCGTCGTAGAGCATGGCCAGGTTGGAGGCGAAGCCGGGGAGCCCGCTGCCGTTTGTGAACGGTTTACGAAAGTGCGTCAGGAGGCCGGTTCTCCGCATCGCGGCGGCGAGTTGCTTCGTGTTCCGCGATGAGGCGCTCGAGCGTCTCGACGATGCCGGGCTCCTCCACGATGGCGGCGAACTCACGGACGTAGGCCCGGACTCGTTCGAGGCCCAGTCCGGGGTTGCTGTTGAGCACTTCCGCGATGTCGATGAGGTCCTGCGGCCGGTGCGCGACGGCCTTCATGACGAGGAGGTCTTCGGCGGTGACGATGGGCACGTTCAGACCATGCAGATCGAACCACTCTGCACGCTCGATCGCCTCGAACTCGAAGGCGAGGCCCGCCAGTCCGAGGTCGATCCCGACACCGCTGGCGTCGTGGCGGAGCAAGAGGACGCGGTTTCTGCGGGCGAAGGCGGGGGCGTCCCCGATCCGCGTCGAGAAGCCCCTGCCGGCAGCCGTCGCCACAAAGTGGTCGAGCTCGTCTGAATCGAGCGCCGCCGTGGCGTCGATATCGGCGGTGAGGCGTGGCTCGCCGCGCGTGGAAGCGGCGATGCCCCCGATGATCGCGGCCTCAACGCCGGTCTGCTCCAGCAGGTCCAGGAGCGCGGCCAGGGCCGACTGGAGCGACTCGAACCAAGGGTCAGCGTGAGCCAAGGTGCTCGTAGATGCGCGACCAGCGCCGGCGCACTTCCCTGAGGGCTTGTTCGTCGCGAGGCGTGCGCTGGGGCTTCCACCCGAGGGCGAAGGCGCTGTGCATGAGCGCCATCGCACGCGCGAGCTTCACTTCGGGCGGTGTGCTGCGAAGTTCCTGGCGTTCGAAAGCGGCAACGGCCTCCCAGCCACGCTGCCAAGCGAGGGCTTGCTCGCGGGTGATGGGGTTCCTATCCACCGTTGGATCTTTCTCCGGGGCCAGTTCGCCGTGAGAGCCGCGTTTTGGCCGTCCGCCAGCGCTCGCGCACGCGCCCGTCGTCGATCTCTTCGGCCGCGGTCTTTTTCCAGCCGAACTGCCGGGCGGAGGCCATGAGCAACGCGAGCGTGCGGAAGTTGTCGTCCGGAGTCGAGCGGCGCAGGCAGTCAAGATCGGCCTGGTGGGCGGCTTCGAAGCCCGCCCTCCATGCGAGGACGTGGTCGCGAGTCAGCGGCTTGCGGTCCATGGGTTCATTTTACACCCTTCGGGTGGCTCTCCAGCGAGTCGGTCTTCTGGCTGCCGCGTGGCGGGGGCGGCGGCGACGCCCATCGTGTTGCGGGCCGCGGTCGGCACGTACGTCGCTCGCAAACGGCGTCAGCGTTCCCGCGCTGGAGTAGAATCGCCATCTGATGGAACCGCGCATCCAATACGCCAGAACAACTGAGCGACCTTGCGCTGCACGCGGTCGCCCACGGAGCTGTTCCGCCAGAGGGTCCCGCCAGCGTTGGAACAGCGCGGCATCGCGCGGGCCGGACCGACGGGGCACGCTGCCCCGAACGGGCTCCGAGGAGCTAGTTGACGTTGCGCTCGTGGCCTTCCCAGTAAGGCTTGCGCAGCTCCGTCTTCAGGATCTTGCCGGGGCCGCTCTTCGGCAGCGCCTCCGCCTGGATGACCACGCGCTTGGGGCACTTGTAGCTGGCGATCCGCGTCTTGCAGTGCGCGATGATCTCCGCTTCGCTGACGGCGACGCCTTCGCGCTGCACGACCACGGCAAGGACGGCTTCTCCCCACTGCGGGTCGGGGATGCCGATGACGGCCGCTTCGAGCACGGCTGGGTGTTCGTAGAGGGCGTTCTCTACTTCCGTGGAGTAGATGTTCTCGCCGCCGGAGATGATCATGTCCTTGGCACGGTCAACGATGTAGATGAAGTTGTCCTCGTCGATGGTGGCGATATCGCCGGTGTGCATGTAGCCGCCGCGGAGAGCCTCGGCGGTCTCCTGCGGGCGTTTCCAGTAGCCGAGCATGACGTTGGGGCCGCGCGCGATGATCTCGCCGGCCTCGCCCGGCTTCACGTCTTCGCCGGTCACCTGGTCGACGACGCGCACTTCGACATCCTGGATTTCGCGGCCGCAACTGGCGAGGCGGCGAAGCTCTTGGGGGTCTTCGCTGTCGTAGGGCGTCCATTCGGGGCGCATGAGGGTGAGCAACGGCGCGGTCTCGGTCATGCCATAGGCCTGGCAGAACTTGGGGCCGAACATGCGCACGGCGGCGCGCAAGCGGTCCACGGGCATGGGCGAGGCGCCGTAGAGCACCAGGTCGACGCTGGAGATGTCGTAGTCTTCGGCGCCGGGGAAGTTGACGAGGGCGTTGATCATCGTGGGCACGAGCAGGGTCTTCGTGATGCGGTACTGCTGGAACGCTTCCAGCGTGGCCGGGGGCGCGAAGCCGGGGATGAAGATGGGCGTGCCACCGACCATGGTGAGGGCGTAGCAGGCCCAGGCGTCGGCCAGGTGGAACATGGGCGCGACGTGCAGCCACGTATCGCGTTCGCTGAAGCCGCAACTGAGAATAAAGTGCTGAGCGTTGGAGAGGATGCTGCGCTGCGTGAGCATGACGCCCTTGGGGAGGCCGGTGGTGCCGCCCGTGTAGCAGAGGTTGATGAGTTCGTTTTCATCCCAGTCGCGTACGGAGTGGTCCAGCGGTTCGCTGCTGGCGATGAGGTCTTCGTAGCTCTGGATGCCCGGGCCGCCCGCTTCGCCGCCGAGGAGGATCAGGTGCTTGAGGCCGCTGGTGCGGGCGCGGAACTGTTCGTAGAGGGCGTGGTATTCGGGGCCGAGGACGAGGGCGCGGATTTCGCCATCGTTGATGATGAATTCCAGTTCGGGACCGGAAAGGCGGAAGTTCAGAGGGGCGAGGGGCATGCCAGCGACATCGGCGACGAAGTACGTCTCCATGTAGCGGTGGGAGTTGTTGGCCAGGATGGCGATGTTGTCGCCGGGTTGGAGGCCCAGAGCGAGGAGGCCGGAAGCGAGGCGATGGACGCGCTCGGAGAACTGGCGATAGGTGTAGCAGAGATCGCCATCGATGATGGCGGGCTTGTCACCGTAGAGCTTGACGGCGTGGCTGAGGGTATCGCGCAGCAGCATGGCGGCTCCGTGGGGGTGGTGTGCGCGCTATGGTAACGCGCGGGGGCGGGGGAGGGGCGGGCGCGACTGACGGCTCCGATGCCCGCCCCGTTCAGGCCCAACTTGGGAGACTGCGGTAGCCGTTGAGCAATGCGTCAAGTGCCGCATCGTGTTTCCCAACGAGAGGGTGCGGCCCGAGAGGGTATCGGTCGCGAAGGTCCGCGAACACCTCCACGTGTTTTCGCCGTTTGTCGTCGCACTTTTCCTGAATGTATTTTCCGATGCTCATGCCTGCGGCAGCGGCTTGGATCACGCGCTCAAACGCGAGATCGTTCACGAGCTGGTACTTCACGATGATATTTCGCCCTGATTCGTCCTCCACGTACTCTTCGAGGATCTGGCGGATGTCATGATCATTGAGCATTACCTGCTCGCCACGTACCACGAGCAGCCCCGCCAGAATCCGGCGCCGGTCAAAGTCAGTTTGGCGATTACGGATCGCGAGGGCGGACTCATTGATCTGGAGCAGACCGTGCGCGACCCCGCGCTCGCTCGTCAGTTCCGCGCGCAACACATCGAGCCGCTTCAGCAGGTCCGCCCTTGGCGCGAACCGAATACCCTTCACCTCACACAATGTGAGTAGTTGCCCTTCTTCTACTGCAAAGTCACACTGTTTGCTGTCCTTGGGGAAGACCCGCTTGCCGTCGAGCACGTCCTCCTTCCCGACCACGGCCCCCAATGCTTCCTTGGCGTAGCGCTCGTAGACCTCGCCCACCGCCTGACCGAAGCGACCTCTATCGCTTGCGCAGAGGAGCAGAGGCGCTTCGGTCAGGAACTGCCGTGTCGGACGTTCAAGGACATCGCGCACGAGCGGTGCCGCCAGTAGGCCATCGCCTCGTTCGATGAGCGGCGTGCGGAGCAGTGGCGAGGGAACGTGGTACTCGTAGCCCACAGCGGACGTTCGGTCGTTGGTGATTCTGTCTTGGACAGCTCGATAGGTGCCGACCGTGACCGCGAAGTACGCCGCTACGCGGTTCGGATCGATTCGGACGGTGCTCGCGCCGGTCCAAGAGTTGCGATCGAGGAGTCCTGTCGAGTCTTCGCCCGCGATCGTCGCATGGGCGGCCAAGCTTAGTACCGCGAAATCAGAGAACGTGATTCCCAGGGCATCGAGGTATGCCGCTTCAAGATCAACGTTGCGGACCCGAAGAGAGTCGATCACTTCCATCGCCAGACAGAGTTCGCGGAGATAGAAGCGGTGGTCGAGCTGGTCGTGGTACTGCGCCTGCAGCATTCGACGTGCTCGCGCCCACCGCTCTTGGGTGTCATCCAGCAACTCGGAGTCGGCTTTGGCGCCCATGTCCATGAGCGCCTCGGTGGCTACCATCAGCCATCGGGCGTCGACCACATCGGTGGCGGTGTCAGGTAGCGGGCGTCTGACGATGGCTTCAGTAACCAGTCGCCGAAGGAGAAACCATCCCAGAGCGGCTGGGTGGACGCCGGCGTTCAGCACCTTCTGGTCCCAGTCACCTATTTCCGCCATCCGGGCCCGGCTCAATCCAGCGACCGCGTTGACGATCGAATCGAGGCTGAAGGTTCCCACAAGGGCATCGAAGGCCTCGGAGGGCTCGGTCGTCCTCACATCCCCCCTCGGGGTTCGCCAGTTGACGGGCCTGTCGAAATCGTGGTGGCGCCCGAAAACAAAGAACTCATATCCCGAACGCAAGCGCCCTACAGGCTCGTGGCTGCGCCGGTCGCGCCGGGCCTGATTCGATCGCGTCATGCTACCTCGAACACCTGTTCGATTCTAGCACCGATGTAGAAGGGGATCTCGGGCACCACTGGGGTCAGTGCCTTGGGCACTCGGCATTATGCCATCTTGCGCCCCCCGGCGGCGCGTGCTGCGGCAGCGCGGATGAGTTCCTGCAAGGCAGGCTCGTTAATCGGGTCGCCCTCGAAGAAATCGATCGCTCTCGTCGTCTTTGCCTCAAGACCGGCATTGAACAGACCCTGCGGATCGTCCAGCGATGCGCCTTTGAAGAAGTTTACCTTCACGTGGTCGCTGAACGCGCCGATGGCACAGAGCATCCCGTTACGGGCCCACACGCCGGTGCCCCATTTCCACTCTTCGGTGATGTCGGGGTCTGCTTCGTGGATAATTTTTCGAAGATCGGCCACCATTTGGCCGCGCCAATCGCCCAGGTCGTTGATGTGTTTGTCGATCAGTTCAGCCGCATTCATTCTGGGTTGCCTCAATTCACTCAGGCGCCCACGGCGGCGCGAGCAGCCCCTACTTCCGCGGGGAGGACGGCGAGGACGGCGTCGATATCGGCGGCGGTGGTGGTGGCGCCGAGGCTGAAGCGCACGCTGCCGACCGCGCGGCGGATGGGCACGCCCATCGCCATGAGCACGTGCGAAGGCTCCCAGGTGGAATTCGAGCACGCACTGCCCGAACTGGCGGCGATGCCACGCCGGTCTAGCGCGGCCACCAGCGTGTCGCTTTCGATGCCCCCGAAGGAAACATTGAGGTTGTTGGGCAGGCAATTTTCCTGGCAGCCGTTGGCGAGCGCATCCGGGACGCTCGCGAGGATGCCATCGCGCAGGCGTTCACGCAGGGCGCGTACGCGCGCAGCCCGTCCCTGGATGCCCCCGCAGGCGATTTCGAGCGCGGCCGCGGTGCCGGCGATGCCAGCGACGTTCTCCGTGCCGGCGCGCTTCTGCATCTCCTGGCCGCCGCCGAGGAGGAGGGGGCGGAACGGTGTCG
>JBPCLM010000133.1:0-16126 GCA_051003295.1 Tepidiformaceae bacterium
TACCCGTTCTTCATCGATGAACGGACGTTCGTGACGGTGCTGGCGGGGTACCTGGAGGACATGGACGGCACGTTTGAGACGTATGGCCGCGTTTCGCAGGGTGCGATAACGGGGACGAACGCGAAGGACGTGGAAGGGCGCGTGCGGGCCCTGGGGAGCGACCTTTCGGCGACGTTCGAACGCACAACGCTGCGCACGCGACTGCCGGCGACGATCGCCGAGTATCGCGAGAAGCTGTTTTTCACGCGGCTGCCGCTGTTCGCCCTGATGCTGCAGATCGTCGGCATCGTGATGTATTACGTGGTGATGGTTTCAGCGATGGTGGTGGAGCGGCAGGCGGGGGAGATCGCGCTGTTGAAGAGCCGCGGCGCAAGCAACATGCAGGTGATGGGTGTGTACGCGCTGGAGGCGGGACTGCTGTGTGCGGCGGGGGTGCTAATTGGGCCGCTGGTGGCGCTGGGAGCGATCGCGATGCTGGGGCTCACACCGCCGTTCGAAGACTTGAGCGGCAACAAACTGCTGGAGGTGAACCTGAGCACGGGGGCGTTCCTGATGGCCGGGTTGGGTGCGCTGCTCACTTTCGCGGCGATGCTCTGGCCGGCCTACCGTGCGACGGCGTATAGCGTCGTGCACTACAAGACGCACCTAGCGCGCCCGCCACAGCAGCCCGCGTTCCTGCGCTACTACCTGGACCTCGCGCTCATCGGCGTGGGGGCGTTTGCGTTCTACCAGCTGCGGCAGCGGGGGAGCCTTGTGACGGAACGGCTCTTCGGGGACCTTTCGGCGGACCCTCTGCTGCTGGCGACGCCGGCGCTCTTCATGCTGATGATCGCGCTCGTGTTCCTGCGGTTGTTCCCGCTCATCCTGCGGGTGGTTTCGTGGGGCACGCGGCGGCTGAACGGGGCAACGGTGCCGCTGGGGTTGTGGCACCTGGTGCGCAGCCCGTTGCAGTACAGCCGCCTCATCCTCCTGCTGCTGCTGGTTACGGCTGTGGGGATGTTTGCGGCGGGCTTCCGGGCGACGCTGGAGCGCAGCTACGACGACCGCGCAGGCTACGAGGCGGGGGCCGAGGGACGGCTGCAGGGCGTGCGCGACCAGGGCCGGCGGACGACGGGCGCGTTCGTGCAGAAGGTGGGGAGCGTGACGGGGGCGGCGACCGTCAGCCCGGCGCTGCGCATCGACGCGAGCTACAGCCCGCGGGACATCTCCTCGCAGGCGATCACGCTGCTGGGGGTGGAGCGGGAGTCATTCGAGCAGGTGGCGTTCTGGCGGGGAGACTTCGCCGGGCGAGGACTGGGCGGGCTGCTCGATACGCTCCAAGGAGACGGCACGGACGAGGGGGAGGGAGTGGTTATCCCGGGTGGGACGCGATTCGTGGGGGTGTGGGTGAAGCTCTCGCTGCGCGGGAACTTCACCAGCCTGGGGATGCGCGTGCGCGATGCGGAGGGGCTCCACTGGCAGTACCGCCTGGAGCCTGCGGGGTCCCCGCCGACGGCTGCGGCGCCGGGGGAGGCGCGCGCGGACGGCTGGCGCTTCTACGTGGCGAGCCTTGCGAGGCCGTCGGCGTTCGGGGGACCGGGCGGTACGCCTTCGCTGCTGGAGGACCGGCGGGTGGATTCGTTCTACGTGCAGCTGGGGGGGAACCCGATGGTGGCGGAACGGCACACGCTGCTGCTTGATGACGTGACGGCTTCGCGGGAGGGGGCGGAGCCGGCCAGCTGGGCGCTCACGGGCTTCCCCGATGGCGTCGTGGTGGAGGACTTCGAGAACCTCGAGCGCTATGAGCTGATCAGCGGGGCGGCACGAGGGGCCGAGCGGGGTGCACTCGCGCGGGCGGACGGGGGCGCGAACGGAGGGAGGTTCGTCGCGAACGTGGCCTTCGAATACTCCCGCTCCGCGGCACGGGTTGCGGGCCTGCGCTTGCAGGCGGGGACGCCGGTGTTGCCGGTGGCCATCAACCAGCCGTTCGCGGCTGAGAACAAGCTCAAGGTGGGCGACGAGCTGCGGCTCTACACCAATGCGCAGTACGTGACGGCGCGGGTCGCATCGGTCTTCGAGCTGTTCCCTTCGTACGACCCGGAGCGGCAGCGGCGCTTCATCGTTGCGGACCTGGGGGCGCTGCAGCTAGCGGCAACGCGTGTCCCCGGGCCCGCGGAGGGGTTGTTCGTGAACGAAGCCTGGCTCGCGGGGCTGGAAGGGCCGGTACCGACGCGCGAGGATCTGGTCAAGAATGGCCTCCAGACCGACCTGGTCTTCGACCGGGCGCTGATCCACGCGCAGCAGGCTTCGGACCCACTGGTGGCTGCGAGCTGGGAGGGAATCCTGTTCCTCGCGTTCGCGGCGGTGCTGGTGTTGACGGCGCTCGGGTTCATCGTGTCATCGCACCTGGCGGCGCAGACGCGGGCGCTGGAGTTCGCGATCCTGCGCACGATGGGGTTCACACGGCGCCAGATCTTCGCGCTCGTGACCTTCGAGCAAGCGTTCGTGATTGTGATCGGGCTGGTGGCGGGGACGCTGATGGGGTTGCCGCTGGTGAGGCTGATGGTCGGTTACCTGGGGCTGACGGAGACGGGGAGCGATGTGCTGCCGCCGCTGGCATCACGGGTAAGCTGGGAGGCGGTGGCGATTTCCTCTTCGTTGCTGGTGCTGGTGTTCATCGCGACGAACATGTCGTTGGTGGTGGCCTATTCGCGGCTGGCGGTGCACCGGGCGCTGCGCATGGGTGAGCTGTGAACGTGAAGCCAGCATCTGCAGCCGGGCGTACCCTGAAAGGACGTGCCACGGGAGAATGCCGCGGATGACATCGTACGACTCGGCTGAGCGGGATCACGGCCTCTACATCCGCTGCGAAGATCTGTTCAAGATTTACAAAATCGCGGACCTGGAGGTAGTGGCGCTGCGCGGGCTTGACCTGAAGGTGCGGCGGGGCGAGGTGATGGCGATCGTGGGGGCTTCGGGCTCGGGCAAGAGCACGCTCCTGAACATCCTCGCGGGGCTTGACCAGCCGAGCGCGGGGAGGGCGTTCGTCGATGGGCGTGACTTGCTGACGATGTCGCCGCGGGACATGGTGAGCTACCGGCGCAAGCAGGTGGGGTTTGTGTGGCAGCAGACAGGGCGCAACCTGGTGCCGTACCTGGGGGCGTTGCAGAACGTGGAGATCCCGATGCTGCTGGACGGCATGGAGGCGAACCGGGCGCGCGTGCGGGCGAGGGAACTGCTGGAGGCGGTGGAGCTCGGGCACCGACTAAACAACCGGCCGAGCGAGCTTTCGGGCGGCGAGCAGCAGCGCGTCTCCATCGCCGTGGCGCTGGCGAACAACCCGCCGTTGCTGCTGGCGGACGAGCCCACCGGCGAACTCGATACGGTTGGCGCGGACCTGGTGTACGAGACGTTTTCGAAGCTGAACGGACGCTACGGCGTGACGATTGTGATCGTGACGCACGACCCGGACATCGCCTCACGGGTCGACAGGGTGGTGGCCATCCGCGATGGGCGCACGAGCACGGAAATCTTCCGCAGGGTGAGCCACGAGCGCGGCCGCAGGGAGGTGGTGCACGACGAGTATGTGCTCGTGGATGCGGCCGGGCGGCTACAGGTGCCACGGGAGTTCCTGGAGAAGCTGGGGATTCGCGAACGGGCGAAGCTGTTGCTGGGCGAGGGCCATATCGAGGTGCTGCCGGACGGGGCGCACCGCTACGGGGAGCCCTGACGATGGCAGGCGCCGCGGTGGAGGTGAGCAATGTTGCGCGCATGTTCCGGCTTGGTTCGGAGGAGGTGTGGGCGGTGCACGGCGTGAGCCTTTCCGTGCGGCCGGGTGAGTTCCTGGCGTTGACGGGACGCAGCGGTTCCGGGAAGACGACGCTGCTGAACCTGATCGCGGGGCTGGACCAGCCCACCGAGGGGGAGATTTCCATCGACGGCGAGCGAGTCGACCTGATGGGAGAAGGGGCACGCAACCGGTTGCGGCGGAACAAGCTGGGCTTCATCTTTCAGTCGTTCGGGCTGTTGCCGCTGCTTTCGGCGCAAGAGAACGTAGAACTGCCGCTGCGAATATCGGGGTTCCGCAACGCTGACCGTTCGCGGCGGGCGAAGGAGGTGCTGGCGATGGTGGGCCTGGGGCGGCGGTCGCATCACCGGCCCTATGAGCTTTCTGGCGGCGAGCAGCAGCGGGTGGCGATTGCGCGGGCGATGGCGACGGGGCCGGAGCTGCTGCTGGCGGACGAGCCGACGGGCGAGCTGGATTCGGCGACGGCCACGGCAGTGTTCGACCTGTTGCGCGAAATTGCGCGGGGAGAAGGCGTGACCATCATCACATGCACGCACGACCGGCTCGTGATGGAGCTTGCGGACCGCATCGAGGAGCTCGCGGACGGGCGGCTGCTGGCAAAGGAGCAGCAGCACATCTGGGGCCTGCACCAGGAGCGTGAGCGCAGCCCGTTTCGGAGCACGCTGGAGCCGGCCGAAGCGGCGGCGGGGATTTCATCGCTGGTGGGGGCGGACACGACGCAGTTCGTTGCGCCGGGCAGCAATGGACGTGAACCAGAGGCGCCGGCGCAGGCGCCCGGCGAGCCGGCGGTTGGGCCGGAAGCGGGCGACGACGAGGGCGCCGAACAGTGGGCGAGGCCGGCCAGGTGAGTGTGATCGCGCGCGGCCCCGCCGACTTCCTCGTGAACGGACCCGAAGGGGGACGGCGCGTGGTGCTGGCGCACGGTGCGGGCGCGCCCATGGACAGCGGCTTCATGGAGGCGTTCGCGGAGGGGCTCGCGGGGGGGGGACTACGCGTTCTGCGCTTCGAATTCGCGTACATGCGCGGGCGGCGGAGCGAGGGGCGCAAACGGCCGCAGAACGCGCAGGCGGCGCTGCTGCAAGAGTGGCGCGACGTCGTTGCGGAGCTGGGCGGCGGCGAGGGCCTCGTGATCGGCGGGAAGTCGATGGGCGGGCGCATGGCGAGCATGGTGGCGGACGAACTCGGCTGCCGCGGGCTGGTGTGCCTCGGCTACCCGTTCCACGCACCGGGGCCGTACGGCAAGGCTCGCATCGCGCACCTGGAGACGCTGCAGACCCCGGCGCTCATCCTGCAGGGGACGCGCGATTCGTTCGGGGGGCCCAACGAGGTGAACGGCTACCCGCTGTCGCCCGCGGTGCGGGTGCATTGGCTGGCGGATGGGGACCACGACTTCAAGCCGCGCAAACAATCGGGGAGAGCGCAACGGGAGAACTGGGACGAGGGCATCGCGGCGGTGGTGGAATTCGTGCGCGGCCTGGAGTAGGGACAGTCAGGAGGCGTGACAAGCGCGGCTCGGGGGGCCAAGTGCGAGCGCCGTGTTACGCTTCGCGCCGGACGATGTTCGAAGGTGAGAGCGCATGGCGGAGACGGTCCCGGCAGGAATCGACGCCGCGGGGGTGGCGCGGTTCTTCGCGGCGAAGATCGAAGGCGGCGACGCTGAGCTGAGCTTCCGGCTGCTGCCGGGGGGACGTTCGAACCTGACCTACCTGGTGGAGGCGGGCGAGAGCCGCTGGGTACTGCGCAGGCAGCCGTTAGGTCATGTGCTGCCCACGGCGCACGACATGCGACGTGAGTACCGTGTGCTGGCGGCGCTGGCGGACACGGATGTGCCCTCGCCGCGGCCGCTGGCGCTGTGCGAAGACGCGACGGTGACAGGGTCGCCGTTTTACGTGATGGAATACTGCGGGGGCTGGGTCGCGAACGAGGATGACTTCCCGCCGGGCATCTGCGACACGCCCCAGGACCGGAGGATGCTGAGCATGGGAGTCGTGGACGCGCTTGCGAAGCTGCACACCATCGACCCCGCCGCGGTTGGGCTCGAGGGGTTTGGGCGGCCAGAGGGCTTCCTTGAGCGGCAACTGCGGCGCTGGCGGGAGCAGTGGGAGCGGTCGCGCACACGCGAGCTGCCGGAGCTGGACGAACTGGTGGGGCGGCTGCGGGCGGCGCTGCCGGAATCGCCGCGGCCGACGATCGTGCACGGCGACTACCGGTTGGGCAACATGGCAGTGGACTGGGGGCCGGCGGTGGGCGCCATTTTCGATTGGGAAATGGCGACACTGGGCGACCCGCTGACCGACCTGGGGTGGCTGCTGACGAGCTGGGGAGAAGTTGGGGATGCGGATGAGTTGCTGGCGATGGGGCGCGTAACGCACATCACGGCGAAGGACGGGTTCCTCACGCGCGCGCAGCTTGCGGCCGAATATGCGCGGCGCACGGGCATCGATACGGCAACGGCGGAGTGGTACATGCTCTTCGCGTACTTCAAGCGAGCCGTGATCATCGAGGGGATATGGGCGCGCTACCTTGCGGGCGAGACCGTGGGGGAGGGTTTCGAGCGGTTCGACCAGGCACCGGATTTCGTACGGCACGCCCTGGCGCTGGCGGGGCTGTCGGAGGATGCGCGGTTGCGGGACGGCCGCTGATCGGTGCGGCCTACTCCGGGGCAGCGAAGGCGACGACGCCGGCGTCGGTGCTCTCTTTCTTGGGCTGGCGGGGGTGGGTGGCGTTGTGGGCGCGGATGGCGGCGAGCACGGCCTGGCCGGCGCTCTCCATCAGTTCGGCCTTGTGTTCGCTGACGAAGTCGGCGGAGCGCTGGACGGGGGCGAGGAGGCCATTGACCACGGGCACCACGTGGCGAGCGAAGAGATCGTAGCTGCGGCGGGATTGTTCGGGCGTGGCCCAATCGTGGGCGAAGCCGAGGAGGGTGCCGAAGCCGCCGCTCGTCTCCTGGAGGCGCGCTATCTGGGCGACGGCGTGTTCGG
This sequence comes from Tepidiformaceae bacterium, assembly GCA_051003295.1. Lineage (GTDB taxonomy): Bacteria > Chloroflexota > Dehalococcoidia > Tepidiformales > Tepidiformaceae. The sequence goes on from JBPCLM010000133.1 coordinate 6,769, forward strand.
GAGTGCCGAAAATGGCGGCGCCGGAGTTGATCATGGCCTGCGCCATGGCTTCGCCGCTTTCCGTGTGGTTGGCGTTCGGGCGGCCGAGGATGTCGACGTTGTATTCGTTGTGCCAGCGCTTGAGGCCTTCGGCAACTTCGGCGATGGCCTGTTCGCGAGAAGGGGCGATGTGCCACTGGGTGAGGACGCGCCAGTTGGCGCGGTCGAGCACCTGGCCGTGTTCGCGGGCATAGGTTTCGCCGAAACCCCATTGCGTGGGCAGGGCGGCGAGGCCTTCGGCGGTCTGGCTGGCCACAGAGATGACGCCTACGCCGTACTTGCCGGCAACCTTCATCCCCGCGGGGCTGAGGGTGGAGGCGGCGGCGATGGGCATGTTTTCCTGGAGCGGCTTTATCTGCAGCATGGCTTCGTTCAGTTCGAACCAATCGCTCTTGTAGCTGAAGGGGCGGTCTTCGCGGAAGAGGCGGATGATGATTCCGAGGGCTTCGTCCATGCGGTCGCGCTGGAGGGAAGGGCTGATGCCGAGGGTACGGGCATCGGAGGGGAGGGCGCCGGGGCCGACGCCGAGCATGGCGCGGCCGCGGGTGAGGTGGTCGAGCTGGACCATGCGCTGAGCGACGTTGAAGGGGTGGTGGTAGGGGAGGGAAACCACGCCTGTGCCGAGCATGATGCGCGAGGTGCGTTCGCCGGCGGCGGCGAGGAAGAGTTCCGGTGAGCCGATGGTTTCCCAGCCGCCGGAGTGGTGTTCGCCAACCCAGAATTCGTCGTAGCCGAGGTCGTCAAGGTGCTCGGCGAGGTCGAGGTCACGGCGCAGCTGGAGGGTGGGGTGCTCTCCGATGGGGTGGTGTGGGGCGAGGAACACGCCGAACTTCATGCGGGCCATGTGGTGTAGCTCCTGTGGGCTGGGTGGGGCGCCGGGCAGTTGCGCCCGGGCTCTTCGATGGTGGGCTGCTACCGCGAATAGTACAACCGGATGGCGGGCTCTCGTTCGTCCTGAAGGACACGGGTCTCGCCGTCTAGCCGGCAAATAGGCGTGAACGACTGCCTTCTCCCATCGGCCCGGTCGAACCTTCGACGCCGGTGAAGAGGTGACGGTTCCGGTGGGCGCACTCTGGCCGTCATTGATGCGATCGTGCGACTCTATGCTCGTCGCCCCAGCCGTTCGGCCAGCTCGATGTGGCGGGGCATGCCGATCGTGCGGTACATACCGATGGCTTCGGCGAGGAGCTGGCGCGCCTTCTCGACATCGCCGGGCGCGCCGCGTTCGATGAGCATGTCGGCGTACGAACGGCGGACCTCGGGCTGTTCGACTATGAAAGGTATCTCTTGCGCCTGGCGCAGCGCGGTTTCGAAGTGCTCGACCGCGACATCCCACCGCCGGCCGGAGGCCGCCGCGATCCCGGCGAGCCGCGCAACGAGGACCGGGAAAGCGACTTCAACGACCTGTCCCGCGTCCGTTGCCTGCTCCCAGAGGTCGAGAAACGCCGCGGCCTCGTCGTCGCGCCCCACGGTTGCCAACGCTTCCGTTGCGCAGGCGGCAAAGGTCCAGCCGCCGAACGTCCCCACACCTCCGGAAGGGATCAAGTCGCGATGTTCCTCCAGCAGGAGAGCGACCGCGTCCGCGTCACCAGCGTACGCCTCGACAATCAGTGAGCACCCCTGTTCCCACCCGCGCCAAACGGACACCCCTTCAAAGGGTCGGCGGCGGGCGCCGGCGAGGGCGGCATCCCACTGGCCATCCAGAAGACTGTTGTACGATGAAAGGAACTCGGCCGAGAATCGGAAAGCGGGGTAATCGGCGGCCCAGTGCTCCATCCGGCGGTACTCCTCGATGTCCCCGTCCAGAATGAATCGGGCCGTGAACTGCCACGTCGAACACCCAGCGAGGCCCCAGGCGTTCCCGGCTCTCACTCCAGCCAGGACCCCCTCTTCAAGGGGGGCGAGCGACTCGCGGACGCGCCCCGACGCCATGAGGGCAAGGCCGAGGTTCTGCGAGGCGTTGCACAGGTTCCAATGGTCGCCGGTAGCTCGCAGCAGTTGAGTGGCGCGACTGCCTGATTCAATGACGGATGTCCATCGTTGGAAGAACGCCGATGTAATCCCGGCAAGATCCAGCGTCTCGCCGAGCAATTGTGGATCATCAAGCGCCTCGGCGATGGCAAGGGCGCGGGTGAGCATCACGTCGGCTGGTTCGATCAGTCCCGAGAAAATGTTAATTGCCCCCCCGATGCCCAGGAGTCTGCACTGGTCGGCGGGTGAGAGCTGATCGAGGACCGAGAGTCCGTGCTCCAGCTCCCGCCTGGCCTCGTCGAACAAAATCTGCCGCGTCTTCAAGTTCGTCAGTTGGAACGCGGTTCGCCCGACGCCCGGAGCGTCGCCGAGTGACGCGTAAAGCTCTTGTGCCCGCCGCCAGTGTGGCTCGGCCTCCCCCCAGTCCGAAGCGCGCAAGGCGTTTCCCAGCTTCTCGAATAGCCTTGCCTGGACGGCTGGCGGGCCGTCCTCCATGACGGCAAGGGCGTTGCGGTAGTGCGCCTCGGCTTCTTCCGAGGCCAGTGCCTTCATCGCGGCGTCGCCGGCGGCTTCTATCCAGTGGAGTGCCGTTTCCGGGTCCGCGACCGCGCCGGCCATGTAGAAGTGGTAGGCAAGCTCAGGCGTGTGCTCCGCCACCGTCCTGGCATAGACGGTCTCCATCGCCTGGGCCACACGCAGATGGGCCCGCTGGCGGCGCGGCAGCGACAGTGTGCCCAGCAGCGTCTGGCGAATCTGCTCATGCGAGAAGGTGTACGTCACCTCGCGCCCGCTGGAAGGTACCAGCAGGTGCGCGCGTTCCGCTTCGTCGAGCGCGTCGAGCAGTGAGTCATCGCCAAGTTCGGCGACCTTCGCAAGCAGGTCGAACGAAAACGCCCGCCCGGCGACCGATGCGACGGTGAGCATGCGCCGAGTCGCTTCCGAAACACGTTCGAGCCGTCGCCCGATAACGAGCTTCACCCCTTCGGGTACCTCGACCTCACCCACAGCGACATCCGTCCGCCATCCACCGGCGGCATCGAAGAGGCGACCGTCCTCGTTGAGGTGGCGGTAGAGCTCCTGCACGAAGAGGGGCACGCCCTCGGTCTCGTTGGCGACGAGATCGGCGAGCGGCGCGGGCGGCTCCTTTCCGCTGAGCGCCCGGAGAAGCCCCCGGACACCGTCGCGGTCGAAGCGGCGAAGGGCGAGGCGGCGGACGTTCGGCCGCCGCCCGAGGCGATCGAGCGACTGCGAGAACGGACGCGTCGCATCGAGGTCCACGTCGCGATAGGTCCCGATGACCAGCAGCGCCATCTCATCGGCCCGCCCCGCAATGTGCTCGAGAAGGAGGGACGACGAGTCGTCTGCCCAGTGCAGGTCGTCGAGGACGATGACGAGCGGCTGGACGGCGCAGGCGCGCTGGAGGTAATCGGCGAAGCTGGTGAAGAGCGAATGCCTGCCCTGGTCCGCCGGCACGTCCGCGGCCGCAGGCAGGTCGGGGAAGAGCTGGCGCAGACGGGGCGCGATGCGCGCAACCTCGGGGCCGTCGCCGGCGAGGGCTTCGCGGAGTTGGTTTGGCGGGATGACTCGAGCGGTGTAGTCAATGGCCTCTACGAACGGGACGAACGGTGGCGTCCCTTCCATCTCATAGCAGTGGCCGATGACGGTGAAGCAGCCGGCAGCCCTCGCATCGGCCATGAGCTCGGTCGCGAGACGGGTCTTGCCGATGCCCGGTTCGCCGGCGAGGAGGACGATGTTGCCCGATCCTTGCCGCGCCCGGGTGAGAGCCTCCTTGAGGATCGCGCGCTCGGCATCGCGCCCAACGTAGGGGACGAGTCCCGCGGTGCCTGGCCCTGCGTCTTCCTCGTCCGGCTGCCAGACCACGGCGAACAGTTTCCAAGCGCCTGGGAAGCCTTTGAGTTCGGCGTCGCCGCGGTCGTCGAGCGCAATCTCCGAGGCGGCGCCGAGGAGGGACTTCGTCGTCTCCGAGAGCAGGACTTCACCGGCCCCAGCCTGGGAGGAGACGCGCGCGGCGAAGTTCACGGCGGCGCCGAAGAGGTCCTCCTGCTCGCGGATGACTTCGCCGGTGTGCAGTCCGATGCGCAGCGCGAGGTCCGTTCGGGCAGCATCGGCCCGCCGCCAGCGTTCGAGCGCCTTCTGGATGTCGACGGCGCAGAGGACGGCACGGCGCGCGCTGGTGAAGGCGACCATCTGCCCGTCACCGAGGCCCTTCACCTCGACGCCGCGGTGATGGGCGATCTGGGCGCGGACGAGCTCGTCGACCTCGCGCATCAGCGTCCGCCCCCGTTCGTCACCCAACCGGTTCGTGAGCGCGGTCGAGCCGACGGCATCGGTGAAGACGATCGTGACCGTGCCTTCGGGGAGTTCCTGGCTCATGCGCGCATTCTACGTCGAGCCACCAGCGCACACCCGGCCGGTAACGGATTAGGCGCATGAGCATTTTAGCCTGGTGGGCGGTACTGGACTCGAACCAGTGACCTCGTCGGTGTGAACGACGCGCTCTAACCAACTGAGCTAACCGCCCGGACTCAGAGCATAGGCTGCGCGGGGCGGGGCTTCAACCGCGCGCCGTTCCGCGGCGCGGTTGAACGGGGAGGGGGCGCCGCCCATAATGAAGAGTCCGGGGCCGAAGTGGCGGAATGGCAGACGCGCTACGTTCAGGGCGTAGTGTCCAACAGGGCGTGTGAGCTCAAATCTCACCTTCGGCACCAGGGAATTCAGGGGCGCCCGTAGCGCAGCGGATAGCGCGTTTGGTTGCGGACCAAAAGGTCGCAGGTTCGAGTCCTGCCGGGCGTACCACCCCTTTCTAGTCTGAAGAAGCTTCGTTCATAGGCGGCTGAGCCGGCTCTCCACGGCGGTTCGCGCCGCTGACGGGACGTGGGTGCGTCCGCTATCCTGCGCTGCATGATGGAGCCTGAGGCGATCGCGCGGGCGGCGTTCGTGCCGACATCGCTGCCGTTTACGGTGACGCGGGCGGAAGGCGCTTACCTGTACACGCCGGAGGGGCGCCCGGTACTGGATGCGGCCGGCGGCGCGGTGGTGATGAACATTGGCCACGGGCGCGCGGAGGTGGCGGAGGTGGCGGCGCGTGCGCTGAGCGAACTGACCTACGTGGTGCCGCCGTTCGCGACACCGGATCGCGTGCGGTTGGTGGAGCGCCTGACGAAGAACTGGTTGCCGGAGGGAATCACGCGGGCGACATTCGTCAGCGGCGGGTCGGAGTCGGTAGAGGCGGCAATCCGGCTGGCGCGGCAGCATCACCTGGCGGCGGGGCGGCCGGAGCGCTGGAAGGTGATTGGCACGGACATGTCGTACCACGGCATTTCGCTGGGTGCGCTTTCGGTTGGCGGGCACGCGAACCGGCGGCGGGGGTTCGAGCCGTTGCTGCTGCCGTTCCCGAAGGTACACGCGCCGTACCGCCTGCGCGGGGCGGACGGCACTGACCCGGGGGACGACCCGGCGGCCGAACTGGAGGAGGTCATCCTGCGGGAGGGGCCGGAGACGGTGGCGGCGTTCATCGCGGAGCCGGTGGTGGGGTCGGCGGCGGGGGTGCTCGTGCCGCCGGCGAACTACTGGCCGCGGCTGCGCGAAATCTGCGACCGCTACGAAGTATTGCTGATCGCGGACGAGGTGATGAGTGGGTTCGGCCGGACAGGCGTGCGCTTCGGGGTGGATTTGTGGGACGTGAAACCGGACATCATGGTGGGCGGGAAGGGGCTTGCGGGTGGCTACGCGCCCATGGGTGGCCTCTACGCGAGCGAGCGGGTGGTGGCGCCGATGGCGGCAGCGGGCGCGGAGCTGATGTTCTACACGTTTTCGGGCCACCCGGCTTCGTGCGCGGTGGCGGGCAAGGTGCTGGAGATCATGGAGCGGGAGGAACTGGTTGCGCGGGCGGCGAAGATGGGCAAGGTGCTGGGCGCGCGGCTGGCAGCGCTCGCAGCGCACCCGAACGTCGCCGAGGTACGCGGGGTGGGGCTGTTGTGGGGCGTCGAGCTGGTGAAAGACCGCAGGACGCTGGAACGATTCCCGGCTTCGACGCGGCTGGTATCGCGCGTGGTGGGGGCAGGCCTGCAGCGGGGCGTGTTCTTCTACCCCGGGGGGTCGGGGCCTGCGCAGGATGTGGTGATGCTGGGGCCGCCGTTCATCATCAACGAAGAAGACATCGACATCATGGTGGATGTGCTGGGCGAGGCGATCGACGCGGCCGTCACGACGGTGAAGGAGTAGCGCCGGTCAGGCCCCGGGAGCGGGCTCGGGCTCTTCAGGGGGACCGGCTTCGCCGCGGCCGCGAAAGACATCCCAGGCAGCGGAGATGGTGGCTGGCAGCTCCTTGCGGCTGAAGAAGAGCAGGCTGACGCAAAGGAGGGTGTAGGCAGCGGCGTAGGCGATGCGCGCCTCCTGGTTCGTAATGAAGAGCTGGGTGGCGAAGAGGAGGAAGAGCGCGGTGGCTTCGCGCATGCCCATCCTGAGGTTCGCGAAGACGGCGATGGCGAAGGCGGACTGGGCGGCGGTGAGGAAGATCTCCTCGCGCTGGCGATCATCGAGGGGGAGGCCGCCTGTGAAGTTGAATTCGCCGGCGGAGAGGAGGAAGGCCACAGGGAGCGTGCCGATGAGGAGCGTCCACTGGTTGACCTTGGAGGAAATGAGGACGCCCATGCCCACGGCGGCACGGCCCCGCCAGGCGAGCAGCCCCGCCACGACCACTTCGGGCGATTCCGAGGCGAGCGGGGCCAGCCACTGGATGAGCAGGAATTCGGACACGCCGAAGCGCTTACCGATATCGACCAGGGCCTCGGCGAACGGTTCGGCGGACGTGAAGATGACGGCGGCGGCGTAGGCGAGCGCCAGCACCACGAGCGCGCGCCGCCGCGCGCTCGGGAGGGCGCCCATCGCCTGTGCCGGGCCCACGAGCTCGACCGGTTCGGATTCGACTTTGGAGGTGAAGTAGAGGTACACCGCAAAGAGCGTGACGAGCACGACCGTATCGATGAGGCTGACGGATTGGCGGAGCGGGATGAGGATGACGTAGACGGTGGCGATGCTGAGGAAGACGAGTTCGAGGCTGCGCTGCCGATCGACTATCAGCTCGCGCAGACGAGTGCGATAGAAAAAGAGCGCGAAAACGATGGGCCAGCCGATGCCGATGAGGAGACGGTTGCCGCCGGTCATATTGGCGATAGCGAGGCCGCAGTCGGTATTGGCGGGGTCGGGGCAACCGGCGGCGCCTTCCTTCCAAGCAAGGACGAGGTCGACGGCGTATTCGGGGAGGACGGCGATGATGGCGATGATGGCGAGCGCGAGGCCCTGGGAGATGTCCATTTCGGCTGTTTCGGCGGCCCAACTGAGGAGGAAGGCGGCGGAGAGGATGGCGACGCCGAAGATGATGGCGGCGACCACTTCCTGCGGGTGTGTGCCACTGAAGCGGAGGGCGATCCCGGGGACGCCGAGCAGGGCCATCGCCAGAATGATCAGCCAGTGGGCGCGGAAGGACCGCCGTCTCGGTGGGGGCACGACGTGCCCGTCATTGGTGGAGTGCACACGCTACCTGTCCACGGCGCCGCGCGGGCCCGCTGCCTGTCGGATCCGGTGGGGGCCCGGCGCACCAGGCCTGCGTGCCCAGCTTACGTTTCTTCGTGGCAACGGACTACGCGCGGGGCAGTGGCTAGTCGTAGAAGGAGACGGGTTCGGCGGTTTCCCAGAAGTTGTTGAGCTTGCCTTCGGCGAGGTTGCGGCCCGGGTAGAAGCGCCCGAGATGCAGCTGTTCGACCATGTGCGACTGGCTTTCGAGGGACTCTTCGAAGACGGCGGTGAAGTAGCCGATGCCCTGGGTGGAGTGCGCATCGGAGCCGCCGGTGCCAGGCTTGCCGAGCGTCTTCGCGACTTGCAGGGCGAAGTAGTTTTCGCGCGGGGTGTTGCAGCCGTTGAGGACTTCGATGGCATGGACGAGCTGGAAGACGGGCAGCTTCGCGGCCTGTTCGGGCGTGAGGCTGAAGGGCTCCTTGCCTTCGCGCTTGAAGTGGACGGGGTCGAAGAAATGGCGAAAAGCGTGGGCGACGACGAGGAAGGCGCCCTGCTCATCCGCTACCTGGCGCAATTTTTCGAGGCGGCGGATGCCGGGCTCGTAGCCGCGCAGGCCGATGGCGAGGATGTGGCCCATGTCGGTGGAGACTTCCATGCCGTTGGACACGAACATGCCTTCGTGCTGCGTGCGGAAGGGGGCGAGGTCCCAGCTTTCCCACATGCGGTCGTGTTCGGTGATGTTGACGCCGGTGAGGCCGACGCGGTGGGCTTCGGCGATGAGGTCATCGGGGTTGAGCATGGAATCGGAGGCTCCGCGGGTGGTGTGCAAGTGCATATCGATGATGGTGCCCGGCACGCGGCGCCTCCTTGGTCAGACGGGGGATTGTTCGGGGTTCCAGGCGAGGGTTGAGTATATCACCGGGCGGCGAGCAGGGGCATGAGCCAGCCGAAGAGCACAAGGAAGGCGAGGCAGAGCGCGAGCCAGAGCCACCAGAGCGGCCGCGCGAAGATGATGAGCGGCGCCAGCGGCAACCAGGCGAGGGCGGCCACGATGACGACGAAGAGGCCGCTGGGGCTGCCCAGAAAGTTACGCCGGCTGGCGAAGTCGCCCAGTTCGTAGAGCGAGCCGAGGACGATGCCGACCATGGTCCAGCCGATTACCGCCCCGAGGAAGATGGACAGCGCGACCAGGACGCGCGGCACTTCGCTCGCTATCCAGCGGTCGACCACGGCGGTTGCGCGCGTGCGAGTCGCGAGGAAGGTGAGGGCGGCTGTCGATAGCAATGCCATCGCGTGGCCGGCCAGCCAGCCCGCGACTACGGCCTCCACAGCGGGCCCGCGGTGGCTGTGGGGATGGTGGTACAGGCCAGTCCCTCGCCTGCGGCGGCGATGGCCGCGGTGCGAGCCTCGGGGCCTATCCAGAAGAGCGTGGGGCCGGCGCCAGCGAGGCGGATGGGCCCTCCTGTGCGCGCTTCCAGCGCTTCCCAGAGGCGCGCCAGCCCGGGAAAGAGGTCGAACGCGACGCGTTCGAAGGCATTGTGCACGTCCGCCGAGCTGAACGCCGGAGGCGAGGCGGCGGCGAAGGCGGCGGTGACGCCGCCCGCGTCATAGGGGTGGAGCGCGAGGGCGGCGAAGGCGCGCACGGTCTTCAGTTCGAGCGTCTCCGGGGGGAGGAAGAGGACGACGCCGTGGCGGGGAAGCGTTGGCAGCGGGGTGACGCGTTCGCCCCGGCCACGGGCGCGCGCGGTGCCCCCAGCGAGGAAGAAGGGAGAGTCGCTGCCGACGGCGGCGGCGGCGGCGAGGAGCCGGT
>JBPCLM010000134.1:0-20390 GCA_051003295.1 Tepidiformaceae bacterium
GTACTGGCCCATGCGGAAATTCGCGGCCGCGAGCGCGTGCACGTCATCGGGGAGGGTCAGCCGGCGGCGCACTTCAGCGCGGGACAACGCGAATGGCGAGGCGGGGCCGTTGGTGGCCCAGTCTTCCAGGGCGGCGACGTAGGCGCGGCGCACCTGCTGGAGGCTGGCGCGCGCCTCGGCGGGGATCGTGTAGGTCGTGTGGTCCATTTGCCGGAAGGCGTCGTTCGTGCCGGCGGGTTCGGGCGGCCGGACGATGCGCCCATCTTCATCGATCCACACGCCGATAGGCACGTTGACCATGCCGTAGAGTTCGGCGACCAGGTGCTTTTCGTCGACAAGGCAGGGGTAGGTGGGCTGAGCGGCTTCGATCCAGGGGCGGGCGGCCTCAGCGCCGCGGGTTTCGAGGGCGACAGCGATAACGACGAGTCCGAGGTGCTGCACTTTGGTATAGAGTGCCTGCCACACGGGCAGATCCATACGGCAGCCTCACCACGATCCCCACGAGACGAGAAACACCTTCCTGCCGCGGTAGTCGTGGAGCGAATGGGGGTTGCCCGCCAGGTCTGGCAGGGTGAAGTCGGGAGCCTCCAGCGAGCGGAGCGGGAACGCGCGGCGCTCGGCCGATTCGGCGACGAGCCAGGCGCCGTGGGCGGCATCGTGGAGCACGGGCTGGTTGAGGTGGGCCGCGAGGGCGGTGACATTGAAGGCGCCCGGGCGGACGAATTCCCCTTGACGGCCGGGCGGGATGGGGACACATTCTTCGCCGCGGCATGCGCCTTCGGGCTTGAGCGCCCAGCCGGTGGCAGATTCGAGCGCATCGAGCGGCACCCAGAGGGAGTCGCCTTCGGGAACGGCTCCTTCGAGCGCCGACACGCGGTCATCGACGATGAGGGTCTGGGGCATGGCGGGCGGCCTCCCTGCGGGTCTGGTACCCCCGACAGGACTCGAACCTGTGCCTTCGGCTCCGGAGGCCGACACTCTATCCGCTGAGCTACGGGGGCCTGTGGTTATCGTAGCGGCTGGGGTTACTTGCCGCACCGGGGCGCGGCGCATGAACGGTCCCGGCGCGGGCGGCCGGTTGACGCTGCCGTGCGGCGCCACCCACAATCCGGCGGATGCTCGCCCGGGTGCTCAGCTGCGCGGTGATCGGCCTCGACGGCGAACTCGTCGAGGTGGAGGTAGACATCGCGCGGGGGAACCAGCCGCAGACGACGGTGGTCGGGCTGCCCGACGCGGCGGTGCAGGAATCGAAGGAGCGGGTGCGCGCGGCCGTGCGCAACAGCGGTCTGACCTACCCGTTCAACAGCCGCATAACGGTCAACCTGGCGCCCGCCGACCTGCGCAAGGAAGGGCCGGCGTACGACCTGCCCATCGCGGCCGGGTTGCTCCTCGCCTCCGGCCAGGTGGTGGCGGACGTGGAGGACGCCGTCTTCCTGGGCGAACTGGCGCTGACGGGCGATGTGCGGGCGGTGCGGGGCGTACTGCCGATGGTGGCGCTGGCGCGGGACCGCGGGATGAAGCGGGCGTTCGTGCCGGCGGCGAACGCACCGGAGGCTGCGCTCATCGACGGGATCGATGTCTACCCGGTGGAGAGCCTCTCGAGCCTGGCGGCGCACTTGCTTGGCCCGTCGCCCATCGCCGTTGCGGTGCCGGGGCCCCCGGCGGTGGTGGACGAGCTGGCAGCGGGCATCACCGACTTCGCGGACGTGGTCGGCCAGGAGCACGTGAAGCGGGCTCTGGAAGTGGCGGCAGCGGGCGGCCACAACGTCATCATGCGGGGGCCGCCGGGCAGCGGGAAGACGCTGCTCGCGCGGGCCATCCCCTCCATCCTGCCGCCGATGACGAGCAGCGAGGCGATGGAGGTGACGCGCATCTACAGCGTCGCGGGGCTGCTGCCCGCGGGCGCGGGGCTGGTGCTGCGCCGGCCGTTCCGGGCGCCGCACCACACGGTTTCGAACGCGGGGCTGGTGGGCGGCGGCTCGATGCCGCGGCCGGGGGAGATAACGCTTGCGCACCGCGGCGTGCTCTTCCTGGATGAGCTGCCGGAATTCGACCCGCGCGTGCTGGAAGTGCTGCGCCAGCCGATGGAGGACCGCATCGTGACGATCAGCCGGGCCAAGCTTTCGGTGACCTTCCCGGCCAACTTCTCGCTCGTGGCGTCGCTCAACCCCTGCCCGTGCGGGTTCTTTGGAGACCCGGAGCGGGATTGTGTTTGCCCGCCGCAGATGGTGACGCGTTACCAGCGACGCATTTCGGGGCCGCTGCTGGACCGCATCGACCTGTTCGTGGACGTGCCGCGGGTGGCGTACGAAAAGCTGGCGGCGACGGTGCGGGGCGAGCCATCGGCGGATGTGGCGGGACGGGTGCAGCGCGCACGGGAGGTGCAGCACGAGCGTTTCGCGGGGCCGGCCGGGGCTTCGGCGCAACTGAACGCGCACATGAGCCCGGTGCAGGTGCGAGAATTCGCACAGCAGCGGCTGGGCGATGGCGGGGAGAACATCCTGCGCCTGGCGGTGCAGCAATTGACCCTTTCGGCGCGTGGGTTCCACCGCGTACTCAAGCTGGCGCGCACAATCGCTGACCTGGCCAGCAGCGGGCCTATCGAGGCGACGCACCTGGCGGAGGCTATCCAGTACCGGGAACGCATGGAGTAGATGCAGGTGGGGTTTCCCACCTGCTATGGTCTGCGAGCGGAGAGGGACGTGGACGAAGAGCAGGCAACGGCAACGCTGATCGAGAGTAACGAGGAGTGGCGGAAGATCCTCATCGATGGGCATCGCCCGATGCTGTTCATGCGCAGTGTGTTCAGGCATTTGCCGAGTGCACCGCGATGCAAGGTGTGCAGCAACCCCTTCGGCGGCCTGGGCGGCAAGGCAGTGGGGCTGTTCGGCTTCAAGCGGTCCCGCAAGAACCCGAACGTATGCTCGGCATGCTGTGACAACCTCCCGCCGGGCGGCGCGGAAGTTGATATTGCCGTGCTCTTTGCTGACCTGCGCGGTTCGACCACTACCGGTGCGAGCATAAACGCCACGGCTTTCGCGCGGCTGATGAACCGGTTCTACGGGACGGCGACGGAAGTGCTGCTCAAGCACGATGCGCTCATCGACAAGTTGATCGGCGACGAGGTGATGGCGCTGTTCATCCCCGGTGTGGCGGGACCGCGCTACAGGCAGCGGGCGTGCGACGCAGGGATGTCGCTGCTCAAGGCGATCGGGGCTGAGGGCGGCCGCGAGCCGTGGCTGCCCCTGGGGATAGCCGTGCACGCGGGTACTGCCTATGTGGGCAATGTCGGGGCGGGAGGGGTGGTCGATTTCACAGCGCTCGGGGATACCATCAACACTGCGGCGCGGCTGCAGTCGGTAGCGGCCCCGGGCGAACTCGTGCTCAGCGAAGAGGCATACGGATCGGCCAGCGGGCTGCCGGAAGGCGAGCGGCGCACTGTCCCGATCCGGGGCAAGTCGGAGACGATGAAGATCCGGGTGGTGCGGCGCTAACGGCGGGGGGGGCGTGCACTACGGGCGCGAGGTGGGGGGCGGCTGGGCGGCGGCGCCCATGAATCCTTGCATGAAGCGTTGCATGCTATCGGGGTTGAGCCAGCTCCAGGGGGCGTTCGCGCTCTGGCTCAGCCACTGTTCGAACTCGTTCGAAGCGTCGGCGGTCAGCTGGCCGAGGGCGACGTTGGCGGCGACGAGGGCGCTGGCGGCGGAAAAGAGTTCGCCCCAGCGGGCGAGGACGTCGGCGTACTGGCGTCCGAAGTCGAGCGCGCGTTCGGATGGGGCGAAGAAGCCGGGGCGCGGCGAAGTCACGTTGGAACCCTCGGGACCGGAGTCGGCCGGTGGGATTATATCTCCCCGGCGAGCGGAGAACTTTCGAACATATGTGTTGACAGCAGAACGGACGTTCTGTACGCTCCTTTTCTAAATCAGAACGGATGTACGACGACCATGATCAACCCGGTGCTCACGATCCTGCTCGATGTCTTTCTCATTGGATCGGCGATAGCCATCGCGGCGGCGATGGTGGCCGAATACCGTTCGGGCCAGTGGCCGGCGGTAGGGTCGCGGCCGCGCAGCAAGCAGCCAGCGCCGCAGCAACCGGCCCCCAGCCGGATAACGCGCTACCACGCGGCGAAGCGCTCCGCGGCGCCGCGGAGATGGGTGGCTTAGTTGGCGGCGCGGCGCATGGGGAGCGGTGCTTCGCCCGCTTTGGCGCGCTTGCGGTCAACGCTGCGTTCGACGGAGCGGACGCCGCGGATAATCTCGATACGGCTGAGCAGCCGGGATAGCTGTTCGATACCGGTGGTCTCCAGGGTGGCGAGGACGCTCACGGAGCCATCGCTGTTTTCGACGGTGCGCACGCCAACCATGTTCACCTTGTCTTCGGTGACGACGGTGGTGATGTCGCGCAGGAGGCCGACGCGGTCCCAGGCCTCGATGCGGATGGCGACGGGGTAGAGCTTGGCGACGGTGCCCCATTCGACTTCGATAAGGCGCTCGGTTTCGGCTTCGTTCAGTACGTTATGGCAATCAGCGCGATGCACCGTGACACCGCGCGCGCGCGTAACGTACCCCACGATCTGGTCGCCCGGGACCGGGTTGCAGCAGCGCGCCATGGTGATCAGGAGGTTGCCAACGCCCAAGACGCGCATGCCGGGGGCACCGAGGATCGCGGGGGCTTGCTTGGTGGGAAGCAGGGGCGGCGGCTCCGCGGCAGCTTCTTCTTCCTGGATGAGCGCACCGAGCTTGCGCGCGATGGCCGTGGTGCTTACGCCGCCGTAGCCCAGTGCAGCGAGGAAGTCTTCCCAGATGGTGTAGTTGAAGATGGCGAGGATCTGGGCCTGGCGCTCGCCCAGGTCGAGGGCGAGGCGGCGCATCTCCTTCTCGAGCATCTCGCGGCCACGGTCGATGTTTTCGGCGCGCTCCTGACGGCGGAACCACTGGCGGATCTTTTCCTTGGAGTGCGTCGTGCGGACGTAGCCGAGGTTCGGATTCAGCCAGTCACGGGAAGGCCCCTTGCTTGTGCGGCTGCGCATGACCTCCACGACATCGCCGTTCTTGAGGGCAGAGTTGAGCGCGAGCATGCGGCCGTTGACCTTCGCGCCGACGGTCTGGTGGCCGAGATCCGTATGGATGCGGTAGGCGAAGTCGAGCGGGGTTGCGCCAGCGGGCATGTCGAGCACGTCGCCCTTGGGGCTGTAGACGAACACCTGGTCCTGGAAGATGTCTGTCTTGACGCTTTCGACGAACTCTTCAGCGCCAGCCATATCGCGCTGCCAATCGAGCAGTTGACGGAGCCAGGCGATGCGGTCTTCATCGCGGCTCTGCCTGCCGCCTTCTTTGTAGCGCCAGTGGGCGGCGACGCCGTATTCGGCCACGCGGTGCATTTCGTGGGTGCGGATCTGGATCTCCAGGGGACGGCTGTTGACGGCAAGAACGGTGGTGTGCAGCGACTGGTAGCGGCTGTCCTTAGGGCTGGCGATGTAGTCATCGAACTGGCCGGGGATGGGGCGCCAGAGGGAGTGGACCACGCCGAGGGCGTGATAGCAGTCTTCGACACTGTCTACGAAGACGCGGATGGCAAGGAGGTCATAGATCTGGTCGAACGACTTGGCCTGGTCGGAGTAGCGCACCATCTTCTGGTAGATGCTGTAGATGTGCTTGGCGCGGCCGGTGACTTCGGCCTTGACGCCGGCGTGCTCGAGGTGGGCGCGAAGCGCCTCGGTGGCTTCGTTGATATACAGCTCGCGCGCTTCGCGCTTGGAGGCGAGGAGCTCGGCGATTTCCTTGTACTTGGCCGGTTCCAGGTAGCGGAATGCGAGGTCCTCGAGTTCCCACTTGATTTGCCAGACGCCGAGGCGGTTGGCGAGGGGGGCGAAGATCTCGAGCGTCTCAAGGGAGATGCGTTGCTGCTTTTCGAGCGGAAAGGCCCAGAGCGTGCGCATGTTGTGGAGCCGGTCGCAGAGCTTGATGAGGACGACGCGGACATCCTCGGCCATGGCGAGGAACATCTTGCGGAGGTTCTCGGCCTGCACGCCATCGCGCGCGGACTGGTCCGTGGAGGCGAAATGGATGGGCAACTTCTCGAGCTTGGTGAGGCCGTCTACGAGCCGCGCGACATCGGGCCCAAAGAGCTCCTTCAGGGTTTCGTTCGCGATGCCGCAATCTTCCTGCACGTCGTGGAGGAGGGCGGCGGCGATGGCGTGGTGATCCATTTCGAGGCTGGCAACGGAGTGGGTGACCTCAACCGGGTGGGTGATGAATGGGTCGCCGGTCTTGCGCCTCTGGCCCGAGTGGCACTTTGCGGCGAACGCATAGGCTTCGCGGATGAGGGGGAGGCGTTCGGCGGGGAGGTACTCGGCGATGCGGCCGAGCAGCAGTTCAAAGTCCCGTGCGGCGGGCGCCGGGTCGTCAGTGCTCGTGGTCTGGCTCTGCATGCTTTTGCCGGGGTTATGGTTCGTCCCCTATCCTACCATGCATCCCCTGCACGAAACGAAAACCCGAATCCATGAGCACCCGTTTTCAGGCGCCGCGCGGCACCCAGGACGTATTGCCGAGCCTCCAGCCGTACTGGTCGGCGGTGACCGATGCGGTGCGCGAAGTGACGCGGCTCTACGGTTACAGGCGCATCGATACGCCGGCCTTCGAAAGCGCGGCGCTGTTCGAAAAGGGCACGGGCGATACGACGGACATCATCGAGAAGGAGATGTACGTCTTCCAGGACCGGGGTGGCGAGGCGCTGGCGCTGACGCCAGAGAGCACGCCACCGATCGCTCGGGCGTACCTTGAGCACGGCATGGCGAGCTGGCCCCAGCCGGTGCGGCTCTACACGACGCACGCGATGTTTCGCTACGACCGGCCGCAGAAGGGGCGCTACCGCCAGCACACCCAGTTCGACGCGGAGGTCATCGGGTCGGCGAGCGCGCTGGCGGATGCGGAGGTGATCGAGCTGCTCTGGCGGCTGTACGAGCGCGTTGGCATCCGCAATGTGGGCGTGCGGCTTGGTTCGATAGATGACCCGGAGCCACGGAAGGCCTACAGCGAACGATTGAAGGAGTACTACCGGCCGCACGTGGAGCGTCTTTCGGAGGACAGCCGGCGCCGCTTCGAGCGCAATCCCCTGCGGTTGCTGGATAGCAAGGACGAGCGCGACCTGCCGTACAAGGAGGGGGCGCCGAAGCTGGTCGATGGGCTGAGCCCCGGGGCGGCAGACCACATGGAGGCGGTGCAGGGGGCTCTGCAGGCGGCGCGCATCCCGTTCGTGATCGACCCGCTACTCGTGCGCGGGCTGGATTACTACAACCGCACCGTGTTCGAGATTGTGCCGTTGGATGATGAGCGGGCGCAGGGGACCGTTGGCGCGGGCGGTCGCTACGACGGCCTGGTCGAACTGCTGGGGGGACCGCCGACGCCGGGCGTGGGGTTCGGTAGCGGAATCGAACGGATCATCCTCGAGATGCAGCGCAACGAGGTCAGCTTCGACATGCCCGCGGCGGCGGCGGTGTTCGTGGCGCACCACGGTGGCGGCGCGGCGCGGGCGGCGTTCCGCCTGGCCGGGGAGTTGCGGGAGGCCGGGCACGCGACGATCACGGGGGAAGCGGGACGGTCGCTGAAATCGCAGCTACGCAGCGCGAACGCGGCCGGTGCGCGCGTCGCGGTCATCATCGGCGAGGACGAACTGGCGGCGGGCACGGCAATGGTGAAGGACCTCGCGGGGGGAAGCGAGCAGCACGCCGTTGCAATGGACGCGGTGGTGCGGGAGGTAGGAGAGCACCTCCGGGAGTGAGGGGGGCCGGTGCTATACTCGAACCAACCTGAGGAGTAGACGACGATGGCCCGCCGCGGCGCGCCGTCCGCACACGTATGGACCAGGGAATCGTCGCGCAGTTGGAACGGGTGCGGCAGCGCTACAACGACATCACCGCCGAAATGGGGCGGCCGGAAATCGCAACCGACTATGAACGCGTAGGCGAACTCGCCAAGGAGCGGGCGGAGATCGCCACGATCGTGGGGCTGTTCCGCGACTACGAGGCGGTGGCGGCGCAGGCTGCGGAGGCGCGCTCGCTCATCGCCGACGACGACGAAGAGCTGCGGGCGCTGGCCGAGGGCGAACTCGCGTCCGCAGAGGGTCAGATGCAGCGACTCTCGGCCCAGATCCTGCGGAGGCTGCTACCGAAAGATCCGCGGGACGACCGCAACGTCATTGTGGAGGTGAGGGCGGGCGCGGGTGGTCAGGAGGCAGCGCTCTTCGCGGCAGACCTCTACCGCATGTATGCGCGCTACGCCGAGCGGCGGCGCTGGCACACGGAGGTGCTGAGCGCTTCGGAATCGGAGAAAGACGGTTTCAAGGAGATCGTATTCGAAGTGCGCGGTGGCGGCGCATATTCGCGGCTGAAGTACGAGAGCGGCGTGCATCGTGTGCAGCGCGTACCCGAGACGGAAGCGCAGGGGCGCATCCACACCTCCACGGCCACGGTGGCGGTGCTGCCACAAGCGCGGGAAGTGGACATCGCCATCGAGGACAAGGACCTGCGCGTGGACATCTTCCACGCATCCGGCGCTGGTGGGCAGAACGTGAACAAGGTGGCGACGGCCGTGCGGTTGACGTACATCCCGAGCGGGATCGTGGTGGTGTGCCAGGATGAGCGTTCGCAGCTGAAGAACCGCACGAAGGCGATGACGGTGCTGCGTTCGCGACTGCTGGACGAAGAGCAGCGCAAGCAGGAGGCGGCGACGAGTGCAACGCGGCGATCGCAGGTTGGCAGTGGTGACCGGAGCGAAAAAATCCGTACCTACAACTACCCGCAGGACCGCATCACCGACCACCGCGTGGGGCTCACGGTGCACAACATCCCCGACCGGCTCGATGGCAACATCGACGACATGATCGACGCGGTGGCGACCGCGGACGAAGCAGAGCGGCTCGAGGGACTGCCGTGAGCGCGCGGCTGGCCGCGCGGCAGCTGCTGCCGCGGCTGGAGGCGGCCGGTGTGCCAGATGCGGCGATGGAGGCGGAAGTGCTCGTCCGCTCCGCGGCCGGAATGGCGCGCGCGGCCTACTTCGCGGGCGAGACTCTGCCCAGCGGATGCGAACCGCGGTTGGAAACGATGGTGGCGCGGCGCGAGGCGCGGGAGCCGGCAGCGTACATCACAGGGACGCGCGCGTTCTACGGGCTCGAGCTGAGCGTAGGGCCGGGCGTGCTCATCCCGCGACCGGAAACGGAGTTACTGGTGGAGGCGGGACTGCTCGAGGCCGCGCGACTGGACGCGCCGATCGTGGTGGATGTGGGGACGGGAAGCGGGGCGGTGGCGGTAGCGGTTGCGCACGCTCTGCCGGCCGGAAGCGGGGGCCGGGTACTGGGGACGGACGTCAGTGCGGATGCGCTGCGGGTGGCGGCCACGAACCGGGATAGCCACGGTGTGGAGCTCACACTGCTGAGGATGGATTTGCTCGGTGGGATTGGGCGGGCCGACGTGGTCCTGGCGAATCTGCCGTACATCCCGAGTGGCGAAGTCGACGCGCTGGAACCGGAGGTGAGCCGCTGGGAGCCGCGCGTGGCGCTCGATGGTGGGGCGGACGGTTTGGCGCTCATCCGGCGGCTCATTGATGATTGTCGCGAGAGACTGCGGCCGGCGCTGCTGGCGCTTGAGGTCGGTTGCGGCCAGGCCGACGCCGTCGGCGCCTACGCCACGGAGTGCGGGGCGGTCGTCCAGGTGCTGAGAGATCTGAGCGGCATCGAGCGGGTGGTGTGCGCGCGGTGGGCATGAAGCTGCTGGCGCTGGACATAGACGGCACGCTCATCCCGCCATCGGCGAGCGGGCGGAAGGCGGTACCGTCGCCCGCGGTGTGCGAGGCGGTGGCGGCGCTCGTTGGGCGAGGCGTGGTGGTGGTGCTGGCTTCGGGGCGCATGTTCCCGGGCACGGCGGCGATCGCGCGCCACCTTGGGCTGTCCACCCCGCTGATCTGTCAGCAGGGGTGCTCGGTACACACGGCGGATGGAACGATGCTGCACGAATTCCCCATCGAACGTCGGCGGGCGCTGGAACTGGTGGCGTACGCGCGGGAGATCGAGCGCCCCTATGAGTGGTTCAACCCGCTGCGTTATATCGTGTCGGGCGAAAACGAAGCGGCGCGCGAGTACGGGCGAGTTTCGGGCGTGGAAGTGGAATTTCGCCCAGACCCGGAGGCATCGGGAGTCAGGCCGACGGGCGTGGGCATCATCAGCAGCGCGGCCGAGGCCAACGGCATCCACCGGGCGTTGGTCGCGCAGCACGGGGATGCTCTGCACGTGCTCGACTTCCCCGCGGTGACGGTGGCGGTGGCGCCGGATGCGAACAAAGGCCACGCGCTCTCGCTCATCTGCGCGGACCTCGGGATCAACCGGCACGACACTGTGGCGGTGGGTGACAGCGTGAACGATGCGCCCATGCTGGCGTGGGCGGGACGGGGAATCGCCATGCCACACAGCGACGTTTACGCGCTGGATGCCGCCGACGAAGTCTGGCCGGAGAGTGCCGGGGACGTGCTGGCGGGACTGCTGCGGAGCCTTCTTCTGGCGTAGCTCTCCCACGTCTGGATGCCGGAGGCGGAGCTAGCCTTGCTGCAGGGGTCCCTGGGGCTGGCCGAGCTCAGCGAGAACACCGGCAAGGTCGCCTTCGAGGAGACGGCCGACGGCGAGGCGCAAACCGGGGAAGGCGCGGCTCTCAAGCACCCCGGCAGCCGGTGGCACGAGCGGCACGTAGTCGCCTTCCTGCAGGACGAACCAGTCGAGGGCGCCATCGAGCACGCGCCAGACGATGTACTCGAGCACCCCATTGCGGCGGTAGGCGGTCTTCTTGGCGTGGAGGTCGATGGATGCGCTGGAAGCGGCGATCTCAGCGACCAGTTCCGGCGGCCCCTCGATGTAGCCGTCGGCATCGAGACGCGCCTGGCCGCCTTCGCGCCAGAGGCAGAGGTCGGGCTGCAGTTCGTTGTCGATATCGAGCAAGACGGTGCTGTTGTGGGCGGAACGGAGGCCCGGGTGCTCGGCACGGTAAGTGCCAAGCCAGGTACCGAGGTCGCTTTCCGGACGGCCGTGGTACTCGGCCCTGAGGGGAGAACTCACGTACACGACTCCTTCGATCAGCTCCGCGTGCGTCACCGGGGACGATTCGTAACGCCTGTGGAACTCGAAGCGCGTCATACGGGCGCCGTTTTCGAGGGTGTTAGCGCGCGAACGCATGGGGGCAGTGACCATCGATTACCTCCGCGAGCGTCCCAAGTGTACCACCGGGCCGCCGACAGCCGGTTTCACGGCGCGCTCAGCTGGGGTCGATGCGGTGCCAGGTGCGCATGAGGAGGAGGCCGATGCCGAAAATGAGGAGGAGGGCGGCGGTCACGGGGAGAACGGTGGTGCGCCAGTCGATGGAGGCGCCTTCATCATTGGAGGCGGCGGGCACGGCGTACTGGCCGGTTATGCCACGGATTCGGGCGACGATTTCGTCCTCCGGGGCGTCCAGGCCGGCGTAGGAAACGAGGCCATCCTGGAGGGTAAGCACGGCGTTGGAGTAGGGCCATGAAGGCCCCAGCGGGCTCCCCTGCAGAAACACGAGCACACGCTGGCCAACGCGGAACTCGTACATGCAAGAGTTGGCGTAGTTCGGGTTGTGGTCGATCCGCACCTGGCGCTTCGCGGCACCCTTGAGGTAGGCCTCCGGGGTGAGCACGAGGAGGCTCCGATCCACAGATGAAACGGTGGCGACGATGACAGCAGACGCGGCTTGCGTCATCTCCACAACGTGGGCTTCGAGTGAGGCAGGGCGCTCGAAGAGGCAGGTCATCGCCCCGGACGCGGGACGCCCAAAGGGCAGCGCCGCGAGCAGGATCGGGAGCAGGAGAAGGCTAGCTGCCAGCCTGCGCAAACTGGTAGATCTTCCCTTCGGTCTTGATGGAGGGGGCGATGACCATCTCGGCCTGCTGGAATTCGCGAGCGTTGTGCGCGCCGCACATGCCCATGGCGGTGCGAAGGGCGCCGACGAAGTTCTCGGTGCCATCGGTCCGGCTGGTGGGTCCGTAGAGCAGCTTGTTGATGGTGGTATTGACGCCGACGGTGACGCGCGTGCCACGGGGAAGGTTGGCGTGAGGGGTGGCCATGCCCCAGTGGTAGCCGCGGCCGGGTGCTTCGGTGGTGGCAGCGAACGGTGAGCCCATCATGACGGCATCGGCGCCAGCAGCAATGCACTTGCAAACGTCGCCGCCGGTGCGGATGCCACCATCGGTGATGATGGGGACGTAGCGGCCGGTTTCGCGCAGGTACTGGTCGCGAGCGGCGGCACAGTCGATGGTGGCGGTCACCTGGGGGACGCCGATACCGAGCACTTCGCGGCTGGTGCAGGCGGCGCCGGGGCCAACCCCGACGAGGACGGCGGCCACACCGGTGCGCATGATTTCGAGCGTGGCGTTGAAGCCAACCGTGTTTCCGACAACGACGGGGATGTGGATATTCTTGAAGAGCTTATCGAAGCGGAGGCCTTCGACGCTGTTGGATTCGTGGCGCGCGGTGGTGACGGTGCTCTGCACCACGAGGAGGTCGGCGCCCGCCTCCTGGATGAGGGGCGCGAGGCGCTTGGTGTGCACGGGCGTAACAGAGACGGCAGCGACGGCGCCGGCGGCTTTGATTTCCTTGATGCGGCGGGCGATGAGGTCATCGCGGACGGGCGCCTGGTAGGCACGCTGGAGGATGGCGGTAGCTTCGTCGCGGCTGGCGGCGGCCACCTCTTGGAGCATCGGGGCGGCGTCGTCGTAGCGCGTCCAGACGCCTTCGAGGTTGAGCACGGCGAGGCCGCCGGCGCGGTCCATTTCGATGGCGAAGTTAGGGTCGACAACAGCATCCATGGCGGATGCGAGGAAGGGGATGGCGAAGTGGTAGGGACCGATATCGAGGCCGAGTTCGACGAGTTCGGGGTTGATGGTGTGTGCGCCCGGCACGATGGCGACCTCATCGAAGCCATAGGCGCGGCGGAGTTGCTTGAACTGCGGTACGGTCACAGGGGCCTCCTCGGGGCTCGCACTCGAAGTGAACGGCGCATGGCCGCGCTCCCGTGTGTCGGAGGCGGCGGTTAGAGGGTGGGCGGGTGCGGTCAAATCAGAGGCGTCCAGTCGAACTGTGTGGAGTTGCGGCGGGGACTTCGGTATTGAAGAGTGTATCGAGCCAGTTCCGCGAGGGTCAATACAAATTGGTCTTGCTGCTTCGATTATGCGGCAGGCGAATCGAAAGATCAGGCGTTTGAACAGTTTGGCGCCCGGGCTGTACGTGGTGGCCACGCCGATCGGTAACCTCGGTGATGCTTCGGACCGCTGCCTGGCGGTCCTGCGGGCCGCGGCGATCGTGGCGGCCGAGGACACGCGCACGAGCGGCCGGCTGCTGCAACTCGCTGACGGCAGCGGACGGATGGTGAGCCTCACCGAGCACAATGTGGCCGCACGCGCCCCGGCGCTGGTGGAGGCCGCGGCGACGAGTGTCGTCGTGCTGGTTAGCGATGCGGGCACGCCCGTGGTGGCCGACCCCGGCGCGCGGCTGATGGAGGCGGCGCACGCGGCAGGGGTGGCGGTCTTCGCGGTGCCGGGCCCTTCGGCCCTCACGGCGGCGCTCTCCGTATCCGGGTTCGAAGGGGCGGACGTGCACTTCCTGGGCTTCCTGCCACGGAGGGCGGGCGAGCGCGCAGCACGTTTGGGCGCAGCGGCGAAGGGGGCGGGTGTGCTCGTGTTCTTCGAAAGTCCGAACCGTGTCGCTGGCGCGCTCGCGGCCGTCGCGGAGGCGCTGGGCGACCCGGAAACGGTGGTGTGCCGCGAAATGACCAAGATCCACGAGGAAGTGGTGCGGGGGCGGGCCTCGGAGCTGGCGGCGAGGTTCGCGCAGACGAAGGGCGAGTGCACGGTGGTGGTTCGCTGCGAGCGGCCTGGGCCTGAGGCGAGCGCTGAGGCGGAGGTGGCCGCCTACCTGGCGGAGATGAAGCGGGCGGGCGCGCGGCGGGCGGGCGCGGCGGCAGAAGCGGCACGGCGCTTCGGCGTCGCCCGCAGACGGGCGTACGACCTCTGGGGGGCCGAGGGCGACGAGCCGGGCCCATAAAGGCGATCCACCGGCCGAGAGCAGGCGGCCGGGGCCGGGGATGGGCCTGTGCTAAGATCCAGCTACCCCTGACCGAGGTTGTGCGTGCCCGACCGGATCCTCGTCTGCGTGGCGTGGCCGTACGCCAATTACCTGTTGCACGTCGGGCAAATAGCCGGGGCGTATCTGCCCGCGGACATCTTCGCGCGCTACCAGCGGATGGCGGGCAACGACGTGGTCATGGTCTCCGGTTCGGACTGCCACGGCACCCCCATCCTCCTCGCGGCGGACCGGGAGGGAGTGGAGCCGCGGGAGATCGTGGACCGCTACCACGCGCGCATCGTGGAGGTATGGGAGCGTCTCGGCATCAGCTTTGACCTCTACACGACCACGCTGACGGAGAACCACTACCGCGCGACGCAGAACGTGTTCCTTCGCCTGTTGGAGGGCGGGCTGCTGTACCGCCACACGCAGGACCAGTTATACGACCCTCAGGCGGAGCGTTTCCTGCCGGATCGGTACGTCGAGGGCACGTGTCCGAAGTGCGGCCACGAAGAGGCGCGCGGCGACCAGTGCGACAACTGCGGGTCGCAGCTGGACGCGGTGGACCTGCTCAACCCGCGCAGCCGACTGACGGACGCGACGCCGGTCGTGCGGGAATCCGAGCACTTCTTCCTAAAGCTCACGCAGCTGCAAGAAGAGCTGAGGGCATGGGTCAGTAAGCAGGCGCACTGGAGGCGGAACGTCCTCAACTTTACGCTTGGGGCGCTCGATGAGGGACTGAAAGACCGTGCGATCACGCGCGACATCAGTTGGGGCGTCCCGGTGCCAGTCGAAGGCTGGGAGGCGAAGCGCATTTATGTCTGGTTCGACGCGGTGATCGGCTATCTGTCGGCCACGCAGGAGTGGGCCGAGCGCAGCGGTGACGCGGAGGGCTGGAGGGCGTGGTGGCAAGACCCGGAGACGCGCTCGTACTACTTCATC
Source organism: Tepidiformaceae bacterium (assembly GCA_051003295.1). Taxonomy (GTDB): domain Bacteria; phylum Chloroflexota; class Dehalococcoidia; order Tepidiformales; family Tepidiformaceae. The sequence goes on from JBPCLM010000134.1 coordinate 15,067, forward strand.
GGCAAGGACAACATCACGTTCCACACGATTGTCTGGCCGGCCATGCTGCTCGGGCATGGGGGGTTGAACCTGCCCTACGACGTGCCGGCGAACCAGTACGTCAACCTCTCGGCCGGCCAAAAGCAGAGCAAGTCGAAGGGCACGGGCACCTGGGTGCTGCCCCTGCTGGATGTGTACGCGCCCGACGTCGTGCGCTTCTACCTTACGACGGTCATGCCCGAAACGAGCGATAGCGAGTTCCGCGAAGAGGAGATGGTGCGCACGAACAACGACGTGCTCATCGCGACGTGGGGGAACCTGGCAAATCGCGTCATTGCGATGCTGCACCGGTACTTCGAGGAGGTGGTGCCGGACGCGCAGGGGCTAGCGCCCGAGAGCGAAGCGCTCATCGCCGAGGCGAGGCGGGCCTTCGATACCGTGGGCCAGGAATTCGGGTTGTGCCACTTCCGCAATGGATTGGGGGAGGCTTTGCGGTTGGCGCAGTCGGCCAACCGCTACCTCGACGAACGGGCGCCCTGGAAGGCGGTCAAGAGCGACCGGGCACACACCGCGGAGACGCTGGTGACGGCGCTGAATGTGATCGGGGCGCTCAAGACGCTCCTGCACCCGGTGATCCCTTTTTCCACGTCCCAGCTGCACGCGGACCTGGGGGGAGCGGGCAGGGTGCTGGATGGTGGGTGGACGTACGCGCCGATAGCCGCCGGTACTGTGCTGGGCCCGCAGCGGCCGCTGTACGTGAAGCTTGAGCCGGAAGCGGTGGCCGGCCCCGCATGAACACGTTCTTCGACACGCACAGTCACCTGCAAGAAGCGGCCTTTGAACGTGATATAGAGGCGGTGATCGAGCGAGCGCGGGCAGCGGGCGTCACGCAGGTGGCCATCTGCGGATGGGATGCCCAGTCCAACGTGCGCGCGCTGGAGATGGCGACCGGCGCGCCGGGGGTGCTAGCGACGGTGGGGTACCATCCGCACGAGGCGAAGACGGTAACGGCGGCGATGCTGTGGGAGCTCGAAGCGCAGGCGGCATTGGCGGAGGTGGCGGCGATCGGCGAAATCGGGCTGGACTTCTTCCGTGACCACTCCCCACGGGACGTACAGCGCCGGGTGCTCCAAGAACAGCTAGAAATCGCCGTGCGCCTGAGCAAGCCGGTTTCGCTGCACACGCGGGGCGCGGAGACGGAAATCGGGGAGCTGTTGGAGCCTTACGCGGCGGCGAGCCCATTGCGCGGGGCGGGAGGGCCGGTGGGGGTGCTGCACTGCTTCGGCGGGACATTGGAACAAGCGTTACGTTACGTCGACATGGGGTTCATGATCTCTGTAGCCTGCACGGTCACGTACCCCGGGAACGCTGCGGGCCGGGACGTGGCGCGGGGCGTGCCCCTGGAGTCGCTGGTCATCGAAACGGATAGTCCCTACCTGCCACCGCAGACCTTACGGGGCACGCGCAACGAACCCGCACACGTGGTGCGCGCGGCGGAAACGATAGCGTCGGTGCGCGGACTGAGCCTGGAGGCGGTAGCGGCGGCGACGACGGCGAACGCCTCGCGGTCGTTCGGCGTGGCTATCGCCGAAATGGCGGTGAGGGCGTGACGCAAATCGCGGGACGGGCGACGCTCTACGGGCCAGTCGCGGAGGACATGATTTTGGTGGAGGACCTGCTGGAGTCGACCAAGCAGGTGGAGATACCGGCACTCAAGAAGATGCTGGACCAGGCATTGTTCGGTGGGGGCAAGCGGCTGCGGCCGGGGCTGGTGCTGCTGGCAGGCACGTTCGGCGACTACAACCTCAACCGGCTCGTGCCGCTGGGCACCGCGATCGAACTCCTGCACACGGCGAGCCTGGTGCATGACGACGTGGTGGATGGGGCGGAGAGCCGCCGGGGACGGCCGACGGCGAACAGCGTCTTCGACAACGCGCTCACGGTGCTACTGGGCGACTACATGTTCGCCAACGCGGCGGAAATGGTGACGCGCACGGGGAGTCTGCCGGTGACGCGGCTGTTCGCACTGGCGTTGATGAAGATGACGAGCGGGGAACTCGTCCAGGACGCCGATGCCTTCCAGGTGGGCAAGGACATCCAGAGCTACTTGTGGCGTATCGGCGGCAAGACGGCGGCGCTTATTGCTACGGCAGCGGAGGGCGGGGCCATGCTCGCGGGCTGTGACGAGCGCACGGTGGACGCACTACGCACTTATGGGTACAGCGTGGGCATGGCTTTCCAGATCGTCGACGACATCCTGGACTACTGCGGGGACGAGGCGGAAATGGGCAAGCCGGTGGGGAGCGACCTGCGCGAGGGCACGATCACGCTGCCCGGGCTGCTGCTCATCGAGAAATACCCGCGCGATAACCCGATCAAGAAGTTCTTCACGGCGCGACGGGGGCGGGACGAGCACCTTGCGGATGCGATCACGATGGTGCGCGAGACGGGCGTGCTGGAGAAGTCGATGGAGATCGCGCGGGAGTACGTGCGGCGCGGCGGCGACGCGATCACCGTGCTGCCGCCGACCGAGGCGCGACTGACGCTCGAGGGGCTCGGACAGTACGTGCTCAGCCGCCGGAGCTGACGTTGCTCATCCCCGGGATGGGGCGGCAGGCGTCATCACTTCGCCCTTGTCGTACATCCTGGTCACCTGGGCGGCCTCAATGGCATTGCCGGCCTGGTCGCTGAGTGCGCCCCGGCGGGCGGCGGCGCGGAGGTCACGCAGCACTTCTTTCTCGCCCTTGGAGCGCCGCGGCTTCGGTTCGGGCTTGTTGATCTCGGGATGCTCGTTGGGCATGCCGCCCGTGACCTGGGTGGAGACCTTCTTGCCGAGGTGGTAGTACTTGCCATCATCGGGAATGCGGCGCGGGTAGCCTTCGCGAAAGGTGAAGGCGGCGAAGGACGTCGGCATGATGCGCGGGGCATCCTTGTAGCACTGTGGGCAGGGCACGGGGTCGGCGGCTTCGCGCATGGGGCGAAGCTCTTCGAAGACGCCGTTGCAGGGATCGCAGAAGTATTCGTAGAGGGGCATGGTCGGGGGTTACCTCGTGCTCAATTGTGGCGCGGATCCGAGCCTGCGGCCAAGCGGCCATCGTGAGGCGAGGTAAAGCCGCCTCGCCCTAATGGCGAAACGACGCCATCTCGTGGGCGAAGCGGGGGGTATTGAGGTCGCGGTCGAGGTGGTAGCGCAAGACACGGCCGAGGGCGGCCTGCAGCTCGGCGCCGAGGGCGCCATCGAGGCGGAGCGTAGCGAACTCGGTGACATCGACGGTGCGGGCGTGGCGCAGGACCTTGATGGCGCCGACGGAGAGGATGCGGCCCTCGCCAGCGGCAGGCCGGCAGGAGCCGCAGACGAGGCCGCCAGCGGTTGCCGAAAGCAGAGCGTCCTCCGGTGGAAGGCGGTTGCCGCAGAGCGTGCAGACCAGCAGCTGCACTTCGTACCCGGCGAGCCTGAGGAGTTCCAGTTCGAAGTGACGGATGACCTGCAGCGGCAGCCCGGCGTCGATGCTTTCCAGCATCTGCCGCAGCAGGTGATAGAGTCCGCTGTTCTCGGCATGGTCGATGGTGAAACGGTCGATGAGTTCGGCGCAGTAGAGGCCCGCGGCGCCCCGATCGACGTCATCGCGGAGCGTGTGGTAGGGGTCGACCGTCTCGGCCTGGGTGAAGACGTCGAGCGTGCGGCCGCGGGCCAGCATGAGGCGGCTACGGGTCAGGGGCTCGAGGTGGCCGCGCATGCGGCTGCGGGCTTTGCGCACACCGCGGGCGACGGCGTCAAACTTCCCGTCACGTTCGCTGAAGACGGTGAAGATGCTATCGGCCTCGCCGATGTTGCGGCGGCGGAGGATGATGCCCTCGGTCTTGTAGACGCGCGGCCTGTCGGACACGTCAGATCTCCTGGCGGCCTTCGAGGGCACGGGAGAGGGTGAGGTCGTCGGTGTATTCGAGGTCGGCGCCGCTGGGGAGGCCGCGGGCGAGGCGGGTGACACGAACCCCCACGGGGCCGATGAGGCGCTGGAGATACATGGCGGTGGCTTCGCCTTCGAGGCTGGGGTTGGTAGCCATGATTACCTCGGTGACGGTGCCATCCCCGAGCCGGGTCAGCAGTGCGCGGATGTGCAGGTCTTCGGGCCCGACGCCTTCCATGGGGTTGAGCACGCCGTGGAGGACGTGGAAAAGGCCGCGGTAGCTGGTGCGGGTGACGGCGAGGATGTCTAGCGGCTGTTCGACGACGCAGATGGTGGCGCGGTCACGGCGCTCATCGCGGCAATAGCTGCAGGGGTCAGCTTCGGTGATGTTGAGGCAGAGGGAGCAGAGGATGATGCGGGCCTTCACATCCGTAATGGCGGAGGCGAGGGCGGCGGCTTCCTGTTCGGGGGCACGAAGAATGTGGTAGGCGAGACGCTGGGCAGACTTGGGACCGACGCCGGGCAAGCGGTGGAAGGCTTCGATCAGCCGCGCGATGGGTTCCGGCATGCCGGCGGCGGCTTCGGACATGCCCCTAGCCGAGCCCGAGGCCGGGCAAGTTCAGCCCACCGGTGATAGCACTGAGCGACTTTGCCTGCAGTTCGCTGGCCTTTTCGCCGGCATCGGCGATGGCGGCCATGATGAGGTCCTGGAGCATTTCGACATCGGAGGGGTCGACGACGTCCGGGAGGATGGTGATGGCGGTAACCTTGTGTTCACCGGACATGCTCACGCGCACGGCGCCGCCGCCGGCGGTGCCTTCGACCGACGTGCCGGCGAGCTCCTCCTGGGCTTTCGCGAACATCGCCTGGGCGTTCGCGAGGGGGTTGGCGCCGGCCGGGCTCGCGCCCGCGCCCGGCAGCACAGTCCCTCCGCGCCGCAGGTACCGGTTGCGGCCGCTGGTCTTGGCCATGGTCAGTTCTCCTTGTTCACGGGGGTGGCGCCGATGGCGCGGGCGGCCTCGGCGAGGTGGCCGCCGCGCGGGGCCTGGCGCGGCTGCGCCTTCTGGCGTTCTATCTGGCGCACCTCCAGGGTGACGGGACGGTTCAAGAGCTTCGATGCCTGCTGTTCCACGAGCGCGCGGCCCTTGTTGGCGACTGTGTCGAGGTGGAACGTGTAGTAGAAGCCGAGCTCAACCAGGTCACCTTCCATGCGAAGCACCTCGCAGGAGCCGTTGAGCATGCCGCCGATGCGGGCGTCTTCCTGGGAGCAAGCGAGGTAGAGGTCGCGGATGAAGCGCTGCTCGGGGGTCGCATCGCTCCGCTGTTCGGGAGGCTCGCCCGGGGTGGAGCGGGGAGGGCGCTGGCCGCCGCGGACGACCGTGGGTGCCGCGGACGTGGCGGGCGTAGCTGCGGCGGCGGCGATGGCGCCACCGAGGA
>JBPCLM010000135.1:0-65216 GCA_051003295.1 Tepidiformaceae bacterium
GATCGTGAAGCGCTCGGCGGGCATTCTGGGCGTGGCGCTGCCCGAAGACGCGGCGGCGGAGATCGCGCGCCGCTCGCGGGGCACGCCGCGCATCGCCAACCGCATCCTGCGACGCGTGCGCGACTACGCGGAGGTGCGCGGCGAGGGCGTCATCACGCTCGCGGCGGCGCAGGCGGCGCTCGCGCTGCTCGAAATCGATGACCTCGGACTGGACGAAACCGACCGCACGGTGCTGCGCACGATCATCGAGAAGTTCGGTGGTGGCCCGGTCGGTCTCGAAACTATTGCCGCATCAATAAGCGAAGAATCGGACACCATAATGGATGTGTATGAGCCGTTCTTGTTGCAATGCGGCTTCCTGCAGCGCACGCCCCGCGGCCGCGTGGCCACGCCCGGCGCCTACCGCCACCTGGGCCTGGCGCCGCCCGCGCGCACAGATGCGCAGCCCGGCCTATGGGCGGAAGGCTAAGCTCGCGAAATTCGCGATACTGGAACAATTTGCCGGCGGCAGGCGTTCAATAGAACGGTACGATGCTCGATGAGGGCATTCGCCCAGGTCCGGCGACATCTGATGAACATTCGAAACACCCGGATACGTCCCGTCACAGCCGGTGTGGTGGTGGCAATACTTTGCATCGCGGCCTACGTGGCGGGCCAGGCGGGCACCGGCCGTCCGGCGTCCATCGGATCGGTCGGCGGTAACCCGCCCGGCCCCGACATCCTCCCGGTCGGCGGGCCGAAGCCGGACACTTTCAGGCATTGGTGGTTCGCGCATTACAGCTACGAGCAGAGCCGGCTTCCGCGCTATGACCAGGTGGTTGCGGGCATCGAGTTGGGCCCGAACATCGACGGACGCCCGTTGTGTACCGCGTTTGAGCGCGTGACTGAGGAACGCTTAGTGGGCACGCCGCTCGAAATCAGCCCCGCCTTCCTCCCAGTCGGCACAGTGGAAAATGCGTCCTCGCGCGAGTCCTCGACTTGCGAGGGAAGCCCACATGCATCCACGCGGTACTACTCGATCGCGACCGACGAGGCAGAGATGGCGCTGGTCAGGGCGGGCAAGATGTTTTTCTTCGATGCCCAGCACGGCGGCAACTTCGAAATTATGAGGCTGCGTACGGACCGGCCCCGGTTCTCATCGGACTTTCCCTCCGGGCGGTTCAAGGCCGGGACGGTGGCCGGGCGCCCAGCAGCGATCGGGCCGCCCATCGTCCCGCGGGCTGGGGCATGGTCGAGGTGTGGATCTGGGATGAGGCGACCGGAGTGCTCACGGCCATCCGCGGGAGCGCCCTTGGGATTGCTGACCTCCTCGCGCTCGCGGAGGGCTTGTTCACCGACGGTGCCGGACCCTCCACAATCGTGAATCGTGAATAGCCTTGGCTCAGTCAAACATCAACACGGTGCGCGCTACTTCGCCCGCCTTCATCGCACGGAATGCTTCATTCACATCTTCCAATCGGCCGCGGCGGGTGATCATCTCATCCAGCTTTAGCCGGCCCTGCATGTAGAAGTCGATGTAGCGCGGCATATCGACGCGGAAACGGTTCGAGCCCATTGTGCAGCCCTGGATCTTCTTCTGGCGCAGGAATGTACTGCCTTCCAGTTCAAGCTTCTGGCCCACGGGAATCATGCCCACGATTGTCGCTGTGCCGCCGTCGCGGATGCATTCGAAGGCCTGCTCGGCGGCGCGCTTGAGCCCGATGCATTCGAAGGAGTAGTCCGCGCCACCACCGGTCAGGTCCTTGATCGCCTGCACGGGGTCATGGGAAGAGGCGTCGACCACGTGCGTGGCGCCGAGTTCCTTCGCGCGCGCGAGTTTGTCTTCGTAGATATCGACGGCGATGATCATGCGCGCCCCGCCGATGCGCGCGCCCTGGATGGCGGCCAGTCCGACGCCCCCGGTGCCGTACACGGCCACGGTCGAGCCAGGCTTGACCTCGGCGGTGTTGAGCGCCGCGCCCACGCCCGTCGTGACGCCGCAGCCGATGAGCGCGGCCGCATCGAAGGGCATGTCGTTGCGCATCTTCACGAGCGCGTTCTGGTGCACGAGCATCTGCTCAGCGTAGGTCGAGAGGTTGGCGAACTGGGCGACCGGCGCCCCATTCCAGGTGTACTTCGGCGGGTCCCCCTGGCCGCGGCGCACCTCGGGGTTGCGGCAAAGGTACGGCTCGCCTGTCAGGCAGCGTTCGCAGTGCCCGCAGAACACGCTCAGGCAGAGGATGACGTGGTCGCCGGGCTGCACGTAGGTGACCTGCTCACCCACGGCTTCGACGATGCCCGACCCCTCGTGGCCGAGGATGCTCGGCGGCTGCATGGGGTAGAAGCCATCGACGAAGTGCAGGTCGCTGTGGCAGACGCCGCTGGCCATGGTGCGCACCAGCACCTCCTGCGCCATGGGCTTATCGACTTCGACGTCTTCGATGGTGAGGGGCTGCTGCGCGCCGTGGAAGATGGCTGCCTTCATTTGGGTGGTCTCCTTGCGTTCGGTGACAGATTCGAGGGCGATGGCCGCGATGATACTCCCTGCGCCGGGCCGCCACCATGCCGCCCGCGCCGGGTGACCGGAGCCTGGCCGGCGGTACAATCGCCCCCGTGAAGATGCTCGTGCTGGGCAACAGTGGCACCACCGGGAAGTGGGTCGGCTCGGACGCGCCGCCCTGGCCGGAGATCGTGCGGGCGGCCCTCGAAGTACGCCTGGGCGAGCCGGTCGAATGCGAAAACATGAGTTCGTCCCCTCCGGGCACCGGGCCGTCCAGTACGCTGCGGACCAGGTTGCGGCGGCGAACCCCGACGTGGTCGTCCTGCCGCTTTCGGCCTACACCTTCGGCGTGGGCTTCGTGGCGCTGCGCGTGCGTGAACGCTGGGGCGAACGGGCGTGGCGCTGGTACCTGCGCATCGGCGGGCGTGTGGACGCGGGCCTCGCGGGGCAAAGCGGGCTTCGGCTCAAAGCAAGGGAAGCTGCCCAGGGAATCGCGCGCAAGCTGATTGGGACGGCCAGCCACGCTCCCGCCGCCGAGGTCACGGCCGTGTACGCCGAAGTCATCCGGCAGCTCGCGCGCGGCGAGGGGGCGCAGGTCCTCGTGGTGGCGGAAAGTCGCTTCGGCAGGCGCATCCAGGAACTGAACCCGGGCCTCGTCCCCGCCATCGAAGCGTTCCAATCGGAGCTGCGCCCACTCGCGCAGGAGCACCGCCTGCCATGGGTGGATGCTGAGCTCGCGGTCGCCGCGGGGGGTGATCGCGAACGGGCCATGGCCCCCGATGGCGTGCACCACAGCGCCTACGGCCACCGCCTCTACGCTGCCATGGTGCTGGACGCCCTTGTGGCAGCGCTCGCTCCCGCGGCAGCTGCCGGCCGCGAGCCGCTTACGGCGCGCCCTCTATCGACGTAGACTGCGCCCACAAAACGCTTTCCATCTCACAGGAGGCAACCCAATGGACCGGCCCGTTGCGGTCATCACCGGCGCAAGCCGCGGCATCGGCAAGCAGTTGTGCATCGACCTGGCGGCGGCAGGCTACGACATCGTTGCCGCTGCGCGTTCCAGCGAAGCCAGCCCCAACAAGGTTCTCCCCGGCACCATCGACGAGGCGGTGGCGCTGGCGAAGGAAGCCGGCGGCGCCCAGTGCAGGGCCGTCGCGCACCCCCTGGACGTGCGCGATGAAGACGGCGTGGCGCGCATGGCGGACCGGGTCTTCAGCGAATTCGGCCGCTGCGACCTGGTCGTGAACAACGCCGCCATCGCGCCCCCGGGGCCGACCCTGCAGGCGCCGACGGCGCTCTGGCGCAAGGCGATGGACATCAACGTGCACGGGCCGCTCTACCTGATGTACTACTTCTGCCCGCGCATGCAGCCCGGCGAAGGACGCGTCGTGAACATCTCTTCGAACGCCTCGCAAGCGCCGGACTTCGGGCGCATCAGCTACACGACCACCAAGCGCGCGCTCGAAGCGCTGACAGAAGGCATGTCGTTCGAACTCGCCGGCAACGTGGCGGTGAACTGCATCCGCCTCGAGCTGAGCGTGTGGAGCGAGGGCTACACCTCCACGCTGCCCGAACAGGATTTCTCAGACTTCGAAGACCCCGTGATCATGTCCGACGCGGTGCTCTGGCTGGCGCGCCAGCCCATCAGTTACACCGGCCACGTGCTCACCATCACGGACATGCGCAAGCTGGGCGCCGTGCGCGCCGTGACACGCATCGGCGACCGCGCGTAAGGGCGGGCGGGCTGACGCGCGAAACCGGTGGTGTGCCGGACTATCCGCTTGGTCACGCGCGCGGTTCTGTTGGGCGTGGGGGCCGCGCAGCGCAATCGTCAATCGTGACTCGTAGATCGTGAATCGAATAGCGCCAGCGCACGCGCCCGATGATCAGTGCGGGCGGGACCGGGCCGAACGTGCGACTGTCGGTGCTGGCCGCGGCATTATCGCCCGTCAGCCACACGCCGCCGTGGAGGTCGATTCGCCCCACGCGCTTCACAATGAGGCGCGCCGGGGAGCGTGGGTCGCGCGCGAGCACGATCGCGCCCGGTAGCGGCAGCCGCCGCCCGAAGCCACGGGTATCGATGATCACGAAGTCGCCGGGTCGTAGCACCGGGAGCATGCTTTCGCCGCGGATCTCGAAGCGCTGGAAGCGTCGCGCGCACGCCATGGCGAGGACCGCCACAACCGCCGCGCAGCACAGCCCGAAGGCGAACGCCCGGGCCCGCGCGTAGGCGGCACGCCCGGGCTCGCGCTTGAGCGGCCTAGTACGTCCTGAAATTTGGCGCCGGTTCAGAAACGAGCACGGGTGTATTGCTCCCCTCGCCCACCGCAGTGGGAGAGGGGTTGGGGGTGAGGGCCCGAGGCCGCGGACTGCACGCGTAGCGTCTCAATTGAGTACTAACTGGCGCGATAGAAGGGGACGTCGCGTCCCTTGCTCGCCCAGAACATGGTGTGGATCTCCTCGATCGCGCTGAGGAGCGCCTCGCCGTTTTCAGGGTTCGATTCGACCTTGTTCTTGGAACAGAGCTTGGCCGCATTCCAGAAGACATCGTGCAGGTTTGGGTACTTCGCCAGGTGCTCCGGCTTGAAGTAGTCGTGCCAGAGCACAGCGATTTCGTGCTTGGCGAGTTCGGCCTGCGATTCCTTGATGTCGATGTAGCGCGTGCGCGTGTTCTCCGTCGCCAGGTCGTGCGCGTCGCCGAGGGCCGCCAGCTTCTTTTCCAGCGAGAGCACGGCTTCGGCGGCGATGCGTGCGGAAGCCGGGTCGTACACGCCGCAGGGGGCGTCGCAGTGGGCGTGGGCCACGCGTGATGGGCGGAGGATGCGGGTCAGAAGGCTCATGGGGTGCGATGCTCCTTGTGGTTGGGTGGACGCGGTAGGCGACAGGCGCGCCAGGTGCCCTGCGTTCAGCCTGCGCAGTATACGGCGGCCGGCGGCACGCGCGCGAGGAACGGGTCCCCCCGGTGGCTGGTGTTCGAAGATCACGCTGGGTGATGCGCTATTGTCGGGCCGGCCGACATTTGAGGCTTACCAGCATCTTGCTAGAGCAGATCCTGTACCAGAGAGCGCGACACCAACGTTCGGGTCCCGTCCGCACGATTGGCCTTCGCCTCGAACTCCTGCCATTGGCGGTCAGCACTCCGGGCCTGCATGAAGGCCGCATACGCAGCCATGTCGTCGAACTCAAGCGTGGCCACCATCTGACCGGTGTTGGGGCCGCCCACGACCATCTCGCCCAAACGGAACCGGCCCCCGAGACGAGTCAGATGCTCCTTGGCCTGGGCCGTTTCCTTCAGAAACTCCTCGCGCTTGCCGTCGCGGGGTTGAAAAATAGTCACAGCACGAACTGCCATTTCGACGCCTCCTGAGTGGCGATCGCAAGGATACGTAATCGTAGATACGCTGGCAACCTTGTTGACCCAGGCTGCCATGTGGGGCACAGAGCAGGTGGCTCGCGGCACGCGCCCTGACTGGTGACGACGGCTCAGGCTCCGATGCGCACCGTTCCGCGCTCACCGTCCACCGTGATCATCGCGCCATCTGGGATTGCCGACGTGCCGATCATCGTCCCGACGACGCAGGGGATGGTGTATTCGCGCGCACAGATGGCGGAGTGGGAGAGGACGCCCCCGGTGTCCGTGACCACTCCCCCGGCGATCGCGAAGAGCGGTGTCCAGGGCGGCGCCGTCATCGTGCAGACGAGGATGTCGCCGGGTTCAAGCCGGTCGGCGTCCGCCAGGTCCCGGATGACCCGGGCGCGGCCGCTGACAACGCCCTTGCTCGCGGGGTTTCCGGCAATGACCGCCGCGTCCTTGGAAGGCTCGACTCCCAGGCCGAAGAACCGCTTGAAGACGGATTGGACCTCCGGCGGAACCTCGTCCATGGCCGGCGGCTGGCCGAGGAAGGGCGGGGGCGTGAGCGTCTTCGCGTGCTGGAGCTCGCGCTTGCGCTGTTCGACGAGCGCGAGCGTTGCCGAGGACGGGACGGTGGCGGCCTGCTTCAGCTCGACTGCATCAAGGAAGAACGCGTCGTTGGGGTCCGCGAGCGCTCCCGCCGCCTGCAGCTTTCGGCCGAGGGCAATCACAGGGACGCGAAGGCTGCCGACGATGGTCAGCTGCCAGCGGGCCCGCCCTTCGCTCATTGCGACGTGTGGCCGGGCGACCGCAACCATCCCCAGGAGCTGCTCGAGCACCTCACCGCTCAGCCGCGAACGGACGTCCTGCTCAGCGGTCTCGCGCAGCTCGGCCGAGCGCCCGATCGAAGCGCCGGGCGAATGCTCCCCGCCATCGAGGAAGGCGGCGATGAGCTTGAGCGGCGCCGGCGCGTTCTCCGCCCAGGTTGGATGGTGCATCAGCGCCCAGTCGTCCACTCGCCAGCCGTAGTCCCGGAGGAAGGCCTCGAAACGTTCCAGGAACTCGGTTCCGCCAGCCACCGTCCCGAGCTCATCGAAGCGGCCGTCACGCAGCGCGCGGGCGACCTCCGGCAGCGTGCGCGCGAGATCGGTCAGCTCGCCGAGGCCGGAGCCCGCGGCGGATGTCTCGTTGGCGTATCCCTGGAGCATCGAGGAGACCAGCAATGGTCCATCCGGGCCGAGCGCCTGCTCGCTGAACTCGATCAGGCCAAGTGTCGGACCCATGAACGGCAGGATCACGACCATCGTGCAGCGGTACATCTCGCCCGCCTCCCGGAACAGCTCCGGCACCCGGCCCGCGAGGTCCGCCGCCGGGAGCGACTCGTAGTCCGCGGAGCGGACGGCCTCGCAGAAGGCGGCGATACGCGGGACGAACTCGTCCTCCCAGATGCGGACCGCGCCTTTTTCCAGCACTTCGGGGGTGGGCGGGGGCGGCCCATAGTCCTTCATGAAGGGGTAGCCGTTGACGAACGCTGTCTCGACCTGGAAGGCGCCGGTCATGATCGACCGCACGATGTCCTGGCTCAGCGGAGGCAGCGGCTGGGGCCAGTGCATGGGGTCGTACATCCACGTGAACGCCCTGTCCGGGGCGTTCGGGAGCTCAAAGCCAGTGTCGGGGGCGGGTACGGTTGTCATTGCTTCCTCCTGATGGATCCAGCGCCTCCTAGTGGCGGTCGGAACGATACGTGATCATACCTGCGGCGGCAACGTTGCTGACCACGGGTAGCGTCCCTACAGGGGTCGGGATGTTGAGCCCCCAGCGCTGGGTGGGCCGCCCAGGAGCCCGTCCCAGGGGGGCTCACCTCTTACCTTCACTGATGGTGCCTCCTCCCCCCATGCCACTCTGTGGCTCTCGGGGCCATCCAATCTCTAAACCGTGTCCGGGTCTATACAATTATCCGGCTGTCCGGCGCTCCCGGGTGTCCCGGAGGTCTTCGGGCCTGAATCAGGGAACGGTGCCCCGGCAGCTTTGCCTCTTCGCGGGCCCGCCGCTATCCTTGGAGTCCGACCCTTCCCGCCCTCACCACAACAGACCGGAAGAACCATGGCGAACAGCAAATCCGCGATAAAGCGCTGGCACCAGTCCCTCAAGCGGCGCGACCGCAACCGCGCCACGCGCACGCTCGCGCGTTCGGCCGTGCGCTCGCTGCGCGAAACGGCGGCCGCAGGCGATGAAGCGGCCACGGCAACGGCGCTTAGCGCGGCCTACTCCGCGCTCGATAGGGCGGCCAAGAAGGGCGCCTTCCACACGGGCCGGGCAGACCGCGCGAAGCGGCGCCTGGCGGCCCTCGCCGCGAAGAGCTAGGCTTCCTCCCTCTCTCGGGCCTGTAAGCGCCGCTATCACGGCTCGCTGGAACGCCAGCCGCCGATACCGCACACTCGAACCATGTCTGCACTGGACCTGCTCATGGCGATCGGCTTCCCGATCCTGCTGGTTGTCGGCACGATTGCCGCCTGGCGCATCAGCAAGCGCGAGAACAGCATCGAGGTGGAGAAGCCAACCTGGCGGGATACTTCGCTCGACGACTGGACGCGCGAGCGAGACGAGGCCGCCGAACAGGAACGCCTTTCCCGCGCCGCCAACCCCGTCGAGCGCACGGGTGAACGCACCGGCAACGAAGAGCAACAGGAAACCCAGACCACACACCATCGACTGGGCGGCTAGCGATTGACGATCGACGATTCGTCGATTGTCGATTGACCCGCCCGTGCCGTCGCCCGCGGGCGTGTGTATGCTCCGCGCGAGGCCGGGTTGCGGCCACGGAGGCGGCATGGAAACGTTCCGGGACCGTGTAGCGGTCGTCACCGGCGGCGCGAGCGGCATCGGGCTGGCGCTCGCGCACCGCTTCGCCGATGAGGGCATGAAAGTTGTCATCGGCGATATCGAAGCGGAGCCGCTGGCGATGGCGGAAGCGGCCCTCGGCGCGAAGTCGCCCGTGCTCGCGCAACGCGTCGATGTGTCCCAGCCGGAGCAACTGGAAGCGCTCGCGGAGGCGGCCTACCGGCGCTTCGGGGCCGTGCACATCCTCTGCAATAACGCCGGCGTGGGTGGTTCCCCCGGCGCTTCCTGGGAGCTCTCCCTCGATGACTGGCGCTGGGTCATCGATGTCGACCTCTGGAGCGTCGTGCACGGCATTCGCGCGTTCATCCCGCGGATGATCGCCGCTGGCGAAGAAGGCCACATCGTCAACACTGCTTCCGTCGCCGGGCTGCTTTCGGGGGCGGTCGGTACGCCTTACACGGTCGCCAAGTTCGGCGTCGTGGCCCTGTCGGAGTCGCTGCACTACGAACTCGAGCGCGTCAACGCGAAGCTGGGCGTGTCCGTGCTCTGCCCCGGCTTCGTGAACACGAACATCTACGATTCCGCGCGCAACCGCCAGGCCGGTTACGGCGAAGCGAGCCTGCAACCGACGCCCGAAGGCGAGCAGATGCGCGTCGCGCTCGATGAGTTCCGGCCAGCGATGGCGCAGCCCGACGAGGTCGCCGCGCAGGTGTTCGAAGCTATCCGCGAACGCAGCCTGTACGTGGTGCCCGCCCCGGACAACCTGCGCGCGGCCGTGAGCAAGCGCCACGCCAACATCGACACGCTCAAGAACCCGGAGGGGCCGCCGGCGCTGTTCTAATCGATCGAGCTTCGTCCCAAACCCCACAGCAGGAGGCAGAACCGATGCGCGAGAACACGGCGAAAACGAAGTGGGCCGCGGGCGAGGTGACGTACGGAGCATGGCTTTCCGTGCCCACTTCCTTTTCCGCGGAAGTGATGGCGCACCAGGGCTTCGACTGGGTCTGCATCGATATGCAGCACGGCCTGACGGACTACCAGGTGGCCCTCACCATGCTCCAGGTCATCGGCTCCACGCCCACGATCCCGTTCGTGCGCGTGCCCTGGAACGAATTCGGGATCATCGGGCGCATGCTCGATGCAGGCGCGCTCGGCGTCATCATCCCGATGGTGAACAGCGTCGCCGAGGCGGAAGCAGCCGTGGCCGCCTGCCGCTACTTTCCCGCCGGTTCGCGCAGTTTCGGCCCGACCCGCGCCGCCTACTACGCCGGCGCCGACTACTTCGCTCACGCAAACGAGCAGGTCGCGTGCATCCCCATGATCGAGACCGCCGGGGCAGTCGAGCGCATCGACGAAATCCTCTCCGTGCCGGGGATAGACGCCGTCTACGTTGGCCCCGCGGACCTCAGCATCACGCTCGGGCAGCCGCCCGCGATGGACAACGGCGGCGCCTTCGAAGAGGCGCGCGTCGCCATCGCGCAGGCCTGTGCCCGGCACGGCGTGACGCCGGGGATCCACGCCAACGCCGGGCTCGCGGCGAAGCACTCGGCCGCCGGCTACCGCATGATCACGATCAGCGGCGATGTAGGCGCGATGGCCTCCGGGGCGGCGCGCGACCTGCGCTCCGTGCGCGAAGCCGCCGCCAGCGGGCAGCCGGTCTACCAGTAGCACCGCCACCGGGCGGCCACCCGGGAAAAGGAATGCTTGGAGACGCTCTACTGGCTCGTGATCGATGTAGCGGGGTCACTGGCGTTGCTCGGCTGCGGAGTGCTGGGGGTGTGGACCTGGCGGCGGGCAGGGGCGCGCTTCGATGGCTCGCTCTACTGGGTGCTGGCCGGCGCCGGGCTCATCTACCTGGCCGTCGATGAGCGGCTGAGCCTGCACGAACGGCTGGGCAGGCGCCTCGATCGCGCCGGCTTCGATGCGCCGGGGACCAACCACGCCGACGACGCCGTCCTGCTGGCGTTCGCGCTCGCGGGGCTGTGCGTTTCGCTGGCGTTCGTGCGCGAACTGATGCGGCACCGCGCTGTGCTCGCGCCGCTGCTGGTGGGCGGCATGGTGACGGCCCTGGCACTTGCCATAGACGCGCTCGCGCCGGTCGAAGGGTGGGCGCCCGTCATCGAAGAGCACCTGGAACTGGCGGGCTGCGCGCTCTTCCTGCTGGCGTTCGTGCGCCGCTACCGCGTGGCTGCGCGGACCGCGGGGCAGGGCTCGGGACGCGCCGTCGCAGCCGCCCCGGCGCCGATTAGCACTCTGTGACCGGGAGTGCTAAGATCGCCGGTGCACATCCTATAAAACCCCGAGGTAAACCTTTTCCATGGCAAAGCAGTTGCTCTTCGATGAAGAAGCCCGTCACGCCCTGAAGCGTGGCATCGATGCCCTCGCCGATGCGGTCAAGATCACGCTCGGCCCCAAGGGCCGCAACGTGGTGCTCGACAAGAAGTTCGGCGCCCCCACCATCACCAACGACGGCGTCACCATCGCCAAGGACATCGAGCTGGAGGACCCCTTCGAGAACATCGGCGCCCAGCTCGCCAAGGAAATCGCCTCCAAGACGAACGACATCGCCGGCGACGGCACCACCACCGCGACCGTGCTCGGCCAGGCGATCGTCCAGGAAGGCCTTAAGAACGTGGCCGCGGGCGCGAACCCCATGGCCCTCAAGCGCGGCCTTGAAGCGGGCGCCATCGCCCTCGTCGAAGCCATCAAGAAGAACAGCATCAAGGTCACCGAGCGCACCCAGATGGCGCAGGTGGCGAGCATTTCCGCCAACAACGACCCTTCCATCGGCGACCTCATCGGCGAATGCATGGAGAAGGTCGGCAAGGATGGCGTGATCACCGTCGAGGAATCGCGCGGCATCCAGACCGAGGTGGAATACGTCGATGGCATGGCCTTCGATCGCGGCTACATCAGCCCCTACTTCGTCACGAACCCCGAGCGCATGGAAGCCGTCGTCGAAGACCCCATGATCCTCATCACCGACAAGAAGCTCAGCTCGGTGCAGGAAATCCTGCCCATGCTCGAAAAGGTGCTGCAGTCGACGAAGAACTTCGTCATCATCTGCGGCGATATCGAAGGCGAAGCGCTCGCCACGCTGGCCGTGAACCGCCTGCGCGGCACGATCAACGTCCTCGGCGTCAAGGCCCCCGGCTTCGGCGACCGCCAGAAGGACAACCTGGGCGACATCGCCGTGCTCACCGGCGCCACCGTCATCTCCGAAGAGATCGGCCGCACGCTCGAAAGTGTCGAAATGGCCGACCTCGGCCGCGCCCGCCGCATCACCTCCACCAAGGAAGAGACCACCATCATCGAAGGCAAGGGCCGCAAGAAGGACATCGATGCGCGCATTGGCCAGATCCGCGCCCTCCTCGATGACGCCAAGAGCGATTGGGACAAGGAAAAGGCCAACGAACGCCTCGGAAAGATCGCCGGCGCCGTCGCCGTCATCAAGGTGGGCGCCGCCACCGAAGTCGAACTCAAGGAAAAGAAGCACCGCGTGGAGGACGCCCTGAGCGCCACGCGCGCGGCCGTCGAAGAAGGCATCGTCGCCGGCGGCGGCGTGGCCCTCATCAACGCCCTCTCCGCGCTCGACAAAGTCAAGCTCGAAGGCGACGAGGCCACCGGCGCCCGTATCCTCCGGCGCGCCCTCGAAGAGCCCCTGCGCCGCATCGCCATCAACGCCGGCAAGGACGGCTCGGTCATCGTCGAAGCCGTCAAGAAGCTCCCCAAGGGCCACGGCTACAACGCCCAGACCGATACCTTCGGCGACATGATCGCCATGGGCATCCCCGACCCGACGAAGGTCACCCGCTCGACGATCGAGAACGCCGTTTCGATCGCCGCGATGGTGCTGACCACCAACTGCCTGGTGGCAGACAAGCCGGAAGAGCGGTTGGCGGGCGCCCCCGCCGCCCCGCCCATGTACTAAGCCAACGCCCACGGGCGCAATCTGCCGCGAAAGCGGCACACAAGAGGGCGTATCACCGATGCGCCCTCTTGTGATCTTCGCCGAAAGTGAAACCATGGAATGGCACGGCGGGACACGGCAACCGAGAGAGGCATGACCGATGCGCAGTGAGAATGGACTGGAAGTAGACTTGGCGGCACTCGATGAGGTGCTCGCCCGCGCCGATGTGCTCACCGTCGGCTTTACGCTCTTTCCCGAACGCCTCCTCATCGATGTGCGCACAAAAGGCGAGGAAGGGCCGCTGGTGGCCATCGTCGGGCCCGTGCAGACCGTGCAGGAGCGCTACCTGTGGCTCGGCCAGCACCGCGGCAACTTCGGGGCGCCGGAAGCGTTTTCGTTCTTCGTCTGGCCCAAGATGGTGCGCACGCTCGTGGAGGAAGGACGCCTCGGGCGCATGAGCGAACGGCTGGGGGAGGTCTCCCCGCGCGGCCCCCAGGTCCTCGACCGCGTGCTACAGAAGCTCGTCGTGCGCGAATCCGAGGCCATGGCCTCAGCTGTGCGCGGTGACGAGCCGTGGCGCTCCGTCTGGCACGCCGCGGTCACCTGACAGCTATTCGCCGCGCCCATTGGCCGCTCCGCGCAGGACCGCGCGCGTGCCGTCCGGCGCCGGTTCCCTCGCTGTTTGCCGCCCAATAGCCCCCGACAGAAGGCTTTGGTAGACTCCGCGGCCTACGGGAGGGTGCCATGGAAGAGCAGTTGCAGGCGTTCCTCAGCCGGCAGTGGCCTGATGCTGACGAGATTGCGGTAGAGGGCTTCGCCGTCATTGCGGGCGGATATTCGTGCGAGACGTACCGCTTCGACGCGCACGTCGAGCGCGCCGGAGCACGCACCACCTACCCGCTCATCCTGCGCAAGGACCCGCCCGCCGCCTCGGACATCCTCCCCACAAGCCGTGCGCGCGAGCACGACTTGCTCTGCCTCGTGCGCCGGCACACCTCTATCCCCGTTTCCGAAAGCTACTTCGTGGAGACTGACCGTGCCACCTTCGGTGAGGCCGCGATGATCGTGGAACGCATGCGCGGCAGCGGCGAAGTTTCGGCCCTCTTCCACGGCGGCCGCAACGCCGGCCAGGCCGAAACCATCGCCACCCAACTGTGCGAACTGGTGGCGCAACTGCACCTGACCGACCCGAAGTTCCTCAACCCCGCGGGCGCGCTCGATGACCCCCGCGGCGAAGGCATCGATGCGTCCTCCTGGGACAGCTACATGGACACGACCTTCGAGTACTACGTCAACGGCTACGCCCGCGGCGAATACGAACCCGTCCCCGCGCTGCTCGATGCCTACCTCACGCTGCGGCGCAAGCGCCCCGCGCCCTTGCGCCTTTCCGTGGTGCACGGCGACTTCAACCCCGCGAACTTCCTCTACGAAGACGGCCAGGTCACGGCGATCATCGACTGGGAGAACTGCCACATCGGCGACCCGCGCGAAGACCTCGGCTGGCTCAAACAGATGGACGAGCTGAGCAACACCGAGATCTTCGGGGCGGTGAAGACGGATGGCGGCTTCCTCGGCCACTACAACAGGCTCACCGGCTTCAACGTGACCCCCGAAGAGGTGGACTACTTCAAGCTGTTCGCGACGGCCAATATCGCCATCCCCGTGGCCGCGTCGCTGCGCCGCCGCGCCGATGGCGAGCACAGCGAACTGCTCCACGTCTACATCTTCCAGCCCTCCGTCGCGGCCTTCCTTGGCTTCGGGATGATGCTGGGCTACCCAATTGGAGGGGAGTGATGTTCACGAAGATGAGCGCGGATTTCTTGCTCGAAGGCGTCATCATCTCGCTCACGAATGACATCATGCCCGAGCTGCAGTCGCAGCGCGCGCAGGTCGTCGTCGCCATGATGCAGGGCATCCTCCAGACCGTCCGCCAGCGTCTGCCCGTGGAGCAGCAGATCATGGCCGCCGAGCACAACGAAATGACGGCGATGTACCGCGAGGTCGCCGCTATCCTCGGCGATGCCACCGGGGGCGCAGCGGGACGCGTCCGTGAACGGGCGGCCGCGCTGGGCGCCCGCGACGACATGGCGCCCGTGCCCGCCTTCGAGGCCATCACCGGCCCCTACCACGAACTGAGCGAAGGCATCATCTCGTCCTTGTTCGATCTCGACGAGCTGATCCGCGATGGGGACGAACGCGGGGAGAAGGCGCTGCTGCGTGTGCGCCGGTACCTCGGGCCGCGCTACACCCGCGACTACGGCACGATGGTGGCCGCCGCCGGCATGGTCGGCCGCGGCTGAGCGGCCGTCCGCTACACCCCTCTCCCGCCACGTCGGGAGAGGGGTGGGGGGTGAGGGCGCGACGCCGTAAAGCGCCGTTTCGTTTCCGCAACGGAACCCGGTGTTATCCTCGGTGTGCACTCACGAAGACCGGCATCCCTGCAGGCCCCGCCGCTTTTCCCACGAAAAAACACACCAGGAAACACGCCGCCCATGTCCAACCGCCAGGCCCGCCGCGAACAGTCGCGCCAATCCGGCAAGGGCCGCCCGCAGCGCCCGCCCGTGCGCCCTTCCCGCCCCGCTCCCGGCCGCGGTCCCTCCCGCCCGAGCGGCGGCCCCGACTTCCTTTCGCGGCCCTATCTGCTCGCGGTCGCCGGCGTCATCATCCTGCTCGGCGTGATCGCGGCCGTCGTGCTTACGCGCGGCGGTGGCGATGCTGACGCGGTCGAGAAGCTGGAATCGGCCCACAAGGCCTTCCCCGGCGAAATGGCCGACGGCCTCTCCGTGGGCAGCGATGATGCACCCATCAAGCTCACCGCATTCGAAGACTTCCAGTGCCCCTTCTGCCTGCGCTACACCGTCGAGGACGAACCCACGCTCATCGCAGAGTACGTGAAGACCGGCAAGATGCAGATAACCTTCCAGCACCTGCCGCTGCTCGGCATCGAATCCGTCAAAGCCGCGCAGGCGGGCCAGTGCGCCGCCGACCAGAACAAGTTCTGGGACTACCAAAACAAGCTCTTCGCCGTGCAGGCGGCGGCCGGCCAGGGCAAGAACGAAGAGCTCAACGTTGGCCGCTTCAGCGATGCGAAGCTGAAGGAGTACGCCTCCGAATTCAACCTCGACCGGGCGAAGTTCGACCAGTGCTTCGATTCCAACCAGCACCTGGCCGCGGTCCAGGAACAGCAGCGCACCGCGCAGTCCTTCGGCATCCGCGGGACGCCCGGCTTTCTCATCAACGGCACGCCCATTGGCAGTGGCGCGCCCTCAACCCTGGAACAATGGCGCCGCCTGCTCGATGACGTGTACCAGCGCCTCACTGCCTCGCCCACGGCGGCCCCTTCCGGCACGGGCACTCCGCAAGCCAGCGGCACCGCGCAACCCTCGGCCACCGCCCAGCCTTCAGCCACAGCCACGCCGTAGCATGACCGCTGAACCCCCCGGTGACCGTGAACAATGGGACGGCTGGCTGGCCCCTCGCCAGTGGGGGCCGCTCGTCGCTCTCCTCCTGGCCGCTCTCGCCATCGCCGGGGTGCTGCTCGCCGTCCGCTGGGATTCCGGTGACGGCCAGGCATCGGCCTCCGATGCCTGCAGGGGTCGCGAGGGCCAGCCCGGCTGCGAGCTCCGCCAGCCGGTGCACTGGCATGCCGATTTCGCCCTTTTCGTCCGCGGCCAGCGCTTCGACTTTTCCGGCCCTCAGTTCGTATCAACCGAAGACCGCCACCTGAGCGAGAACGTGCACATCCACGAACCCCGCTACAGCGTCGTCCACGTCCACACCGAGCAAACCACCTGGGATGAATTCCTGCGATCGCTCGGGTTCGAACTGACCGATCCCTCTTTCGCGGGCACCACGGCCGCCAGCACCTGCCTGCAGCTGCCATCGCGCGAACGGCTCTGCGGCGGCGGCCCGGAGACCTTCAAGTTCTACGCCAACGGCGTGCGCGTCGATGGCATCGCCAACGTGGATGTCTCCGACCTCGACCGCGTGCTCATCAGCTACGGCCCCGAAACCCCCGAGCAGGTGCTGCGCGACCAGTTGCCCCAGCTCTCCGACCAGGCCTGCATCCCCTCCGAACTGTGCCTCGACCGGCTGCCCCCCGGCGGTATCGAAAAGGAGCCCTGTTCCAAATCCGGCACCACCTGCAACTGACCCCCACTCCCGGGCCACCGCTCTCTCCGGCGCGCCTCGAACCAGGTGTGAAGCCAGCGGTTGCCCTCGCGGCAGCGATTGGTGCTCCCCCTCTCCCGCGAAGTCGGGAGAGGGGGCCGGGGGGTGAGGGCCTACCGCTGGTGCTTCGTCCCGCGCGCCAACCACCACCCCGCCGCCGCCAGTTGCCGCTCTGCGCGCAGCCCCTGCAGCTCCACCAGGAGGCGGTCGCGCTCCGCCCGCAAGTCGCCGATGTGGTCCCGCAGCGCGGCGACCAGCAGGTCCGTTTCCGTGACGCGGGCGCGCGCCTCTGCCCGCACGGCCGCCAGCTCTCCCCGCAGCCCCTCGCTCGCGACTGCCGGGAGCACGACGAGGCGGCGGGCGTCCTCCGCGTCTTCCGCTAGCACTCGTCCCCTTCGCTGCCGCTGGCCAGGGCGCGCCGCGCCGCCGGCGCACCGAGCCCCGGCGCCGCCTGGCGGCTGAAGCGCAAGTCTTCCAGGTTCGCGTGCAGCGCCGCCGCCACCTGCGCGAACGTCTCCGTGCGCGCCCGCAGAGCCGCACGCTCTTCGCGTAATTCGTGTACTTGCGCTTCCCAGGCGTCGGCCGCCGCCTTCGCCCTGCCCAGCGCCGCCGCCATCTCGTCAAGCTCTTCGGCGGCCCGCACCAGCGTGCGCACAAGCAGCCACGGCGGGAGCGTTGCCGCCGTAGCCGGGTCGGCGATGACCGCCTCCACATCCGCCGTGCTCATCTCGTGCTGTCCCGCCTGCAGTCCATCCAGGAGCGCGCGCAAGCGGTCCACGTCCGCGCGCACCTGCTGGATCAGCCGCTCCGCGCGCAAGTCGGCCTGCGTGGCCTGGGCCTTCATGGCAGCCTGGGGGATGGCTCCCGCGGGCGCGACGAGCGGGCCGGGAGAGCGCCCGTTGCCCCCGGGAGCAGCGCTGGCGCCGTTCGCGCCGGCGGCGTTTGCCCCCTCCGCGGGCCGCTCCGGCTCAATGATCGTGGCCACCACGGCCTCCCCCGCGCCAGAAGCGCTCTCGAGGTTGCTGGCTACGGGGGCGCGTCGGCGAAAACGCAAGCGCACGGAAATACCACCCTCCCGGCAAATTCCGGACGCCTCACTCTACGCTCCCGCTACCCTCGATGGGAACCGCACTACTCTCACTGTCGGCACCAGGCGCGCCACCAAAACAGAACCGCGCGCGTAAGCAAGCGGATTGCCCCGCCACCAGCCTCGCCCGCCAGCGGCAAAACAGAACCGCGCGCGTAAGCAAGCGGATTCGCTCCCGACCACCTCCCCCTCGCGCGACTCTATACTGGGGGCACGGAGCATCCCGCCATGTCTGTTAGCGAAGACACGTTCCAGCGCGTCGCCCTCGAGGATCTCGAAGGCCACTGGGAACTCACGCCCTGCGGCGACTTGCGGAGGAAGCCCGGCATGGTCATGGAGCACAACGACGCCGCCCGCCTCCTCGCTTTCCTCCTCCAGCAACAGCTGCCCATCGAGACTTTCACCGTGGCCTTCAACAGTGCGCGGCTGGCGCTGCCGGGCGGCGGCAGCTTCATCCCGGATGTCGTCGTCGTGCCCACGGCAGTCGTGGCATCGGCCCGCGGGCGCACCAGCGTCGAAAGCTACGACGAGCCGATGCCCCTGGTCGTAGAGGTCTGGTCCCCATCCACCGGAGAATACGATGTCACCGACAAGCTGGAGGGCTACCGCCAGCGCGGGGACAGCGAAATCTGGCTCCTCCACCCCGTCGAGCGGTCACTGACGGCGTGGACGCACGCCCCCGGGGGCAGCTACACAGAGGCTGGCCACACCACCGGCGAAGTGCGCCCCACATCGCTTTTCCCCGTTGTCATCCGTCTCGCCTCGCTCTTCCGCTTTCCCTGATAGAGGCCGCGTCTTCGTACGTCATCGAGCGGCAGGGCCCGCCGCTGCAGCGTAGAGGTGGTCGCGGTGCGAGGCCCCATCCACCTCAAATCCGCTTGCTTACGCGCGCGGTTCCGTTGAAGGCGGCCAGCCGCAAGGTCCCGCGCCCCACTTTGCGCCTTTCGGCGCCCCGCCCCTACACTGGGTGCGACAGTCGAATAGCCGGAGACCGCAGGTCCCAGTGCGACACCCGCAAGGGTGGGGATAAGCCGCGAGGCGCCTGCCGAGGCAGAACGTGGACGCCCACCAGCGGCGCGTCCCTTACGTCCCTGCCCCGCATGGCAGGGATTTCTGCTTTTCCGGCCCACACGGAGGAAGCCTCATGCCAACCCCGCGGAAGGTCGCGATGCTGGCCCAGATCAAGGACCGCATGCAGCGCGCCTCGATCGCCATCAGCGCCGACTATCGTGGCCTCACCGTCGCCCAGCTCACCGACTTGCGCCGTGCCCTGCGCCCGGCCCAGGTCGAAGTGAACATCGTTAAGAACACGCTCGCCACGATGGCCGCTGAACAGGCCGGCCGCCCGGAGATGAGCCAGCTCCTCGACGGCCCCACCGCCCTCGCGATCGGCTTCGGCGACCCTATCGCCCCCGTCAAGGCGCTCACCGAACACCTGCGCGCCCGCCGCATGCAGCTGACCATCCACGGCGGCTGGCTCGAAGGCAAGCTGCTTTCCCGGGCCGAAGTCGAAAGCCTCGCCACGATGCCTTCGAAAGAACAGCTCATCGCCGATGTCGTCGGCAAGCTGCAGAGCCCGCTGTACAACTTCGCCGGCCTGTTGCAGGCCAGCATCCGCAATTTCGCCGGCCTCATCGAATCCCGCGCGAACCAGCTCGAAGGGGCCGTCTAGCTCCGGCCCCACACCATCACCACAGGAGAACGTCCATGGCAACCAAAATTGCAGATGCACTGGAAATCATCAAAGGCATGACCCTCCTCGAACTGCGCGACCTGAACAAGGCGATCGAAGAGGAATTCGGCATCACCGCCGCGGCGCCCATGATGATGGCCGCCGGCCCCGGCGCCAGCGCAGCCGGTGGTGCCCCCGCCGAAGCCGAAGAAGAGAAGACGGAGTTCAACGTCGTCCTCAAGTCCTTCGGCGAAAACAAAATCAACGTCATCAAGGCCATCCGCGAAGTCGTGAGCGGCCTCGGCCTCAAGGAAGCCAAGGACCTCGTCGAAGCCGCCCCCACGAAGGTCAAGGAAGGCGTCAACAAGGACGAGGCCAACTCCATCAAAGCCAAGCTCACCGACGCCGGCGCCACCGTCGATATCGAGTAGCACGCCCTCCCGCGGCCAGCAAAGAGGGCCGGCGAACCGTCGGCCCTGTCCCTTGGTGTCTGCCTGTTTCTGAAGCACCTACCCCGGCGCCGACCCGTCCGCCGCCTGGGTGATGCCCTTGGGCGGCTCGTCCTGGAGCACCGTGTCCGGGTCCACTTCCGGGTCCGCTTCTTGCGATGGGTCCTGCCGGTTGCGGTGGTGCGAATCGCGTTCGCGGCCAGCCTGCTGTTGCGTCCCCGGCCCGCTGGGGCGATGCGCTTCGTCGCTCTGCTGTCTTCCACTGTCGTGCTTGTCGCCGGGCATGGTGCATCCTTCCCGCCAACTGGAGCATAGCGACGGCCCCGCTACACCGGCGCCACGCCGCCGCGTCCCGCCCTTGCAGCCCTGTTGCGGCGCGCCCTTCAGCGCGGGTAGAGCAGCAACTGCGTGCAGCGGAAGAGCGCGATCGGTTTGCCCGTCGCCTCTTCCGTCACCACCGCATCCCACACCTGGGTGGTCCGCCCGCCGTGCGCGAGCGTCGCCGTGCACAATACGGCGCCTTCGCGCACCGTGCTCAGGTGGTTGCTCTTGAGCTCGGCGGTCGCGAACCCCGTCGCCCCTTCCGGCAACGACGCCGTGCAGCCGTAGCCGCAGAGGGTGTCCGCCAACGCCACCACGCTGGCGGCGTGCAGCATGCCGTTCGGCGCCCATAACTCCGGGCGCACCGCCAGCCGGCCAGTGATGCGCCGCCCATGCTCGAGCTCCTTCGCTTCGATCCCGATCAAGCCCGGCAGGTGCCCCTTCGCGCGTTCGTTGAGAAAGGCGATCGTGATCTCTTGCGGCGGCGGAAATGGTTCAGTCATAGCGGTCAGCTTCGTGCCGCGACGCTCCGGCCGCAACCTGCCGCCCCCTCCCGATGCTAAGATCCACCGTGAGGGATTGCGCGGCCACGACGCATCCCCGTGGCCCGCCGCATGACGCTTTTCGACGCCCACACGCATATCTTCCCGCCCTCCCAGGCGGCTGCCCGCGCCACGATCGCGGCGCGCGATGCTGGCTTCGCCGCCATCTATGCCAATCCCGCGGCGAAGATGGCGGACGTACGCGGCCTGCTCGCCGCGCTGGATGAGGCCGGCCTCGAGCGCGCCCTCGCCGCCGGCTTCGCCTTCAAGCACCAGTGCGACGTGGATGAACAGGACGAGTATCTCCTCGCAGCTGCGCGGCAAAGCGCGGGACGCATCATCCCGCTGGCCACCGTGAACCCGGCGCTCCCGGGCTGGCGCCCCGCCGCCGAGGACGCCCTGAGCCGCGGTGCGCGCGGGTTCGGCGAACTGCGCCCGGCGGATCAGGGGTGGGACCCGGGTGGCCCGGTCGCCCACGCCCTTTGCTCCCTCGCCGCCGATGCGGGCGCCGTCCTCCTCTGGCACGTCAGCGAACCCCTCGGCCACGCCTACGCGGGCAAGCAGGGCGGCATCTCCCCCGCCGAATTGTGGGCGATCAGTTCCGCCTTTCCCACCGTACCAATGATCGCCGCCCACCTCGGCGGGGGCCTCTCCTTCTACCTGCAAATGCCCGAAGTGCGCGTCGCTGTGCCCAACCTTTATTTCGATACGGCCACTGCCCCATTGCTGTACGATGATGAAAGTGTTGCGCGCCTGGTCGATCTCGCCGGTCACCATCGCGTGCTCTTCGGCTCGGATTACCCGCTGCTTTCGCCCCGGCGCCAGCTCCAACTCCTCCAGGCGCGCTTGCCCGCCGATGTCGCGCTCGCAGTGTGTGGCGGCAACGCCGATAGCCTGTTTTCGGATAGACACGACTCATGACTGATGCCCCCGACCACGTCAGGCTGTTCGTTGCTTGTGAAGTACCCGGTGACATAAGGGACATCGTTGGCACGGTCATCGAAACGCTGCGCGCGCGCAGCAGCGCCGACGTGCGCTGGATCCGTCCCGAAGGCGTGCACGTCACCCTCAAGTTCCTCGGCGAAGTGCCGGTGAAGAAGCTCCCCGCGGTCAAGCTCGCTGTCCAGGAGGCCGTGGTCGGCCACGCCCCCTTCGAACTCGAATTCTCCAACATCGGCACCTTTGGCGGACGCGAAGGCCTGCGCATGATGTGGGTCGGCATCGCTGGCGACGTGCTCCGCCTGGAAGCGCTCGTACGCGCCGTCAACCGCGCCTTCGCCGTGGTGGGATTCGAACCGGAGCGCCGCCCCTTCCGCCCCCACCTCACCCTCGCTCGCGTGCGCGATGAAGTGCCCACCCGGCGCCGCGCGGAGATCGAAGTGGCCGTAGGCAAGATGGCGGTGCCCACCAACGGCTGGCGCACCACCCAGGTCTCCCTGATGCGCAGCCGCCTGACCGCGCAGGGCGCGCAGTACGAGGTGATCGCAAGCTTCCCGCTGCGGGTGTCGACCGGGCACGACGGGATGACCGAGCACTCCAGGGCGACGAGGTAATCGCTAGCTTCCCGTTGCGTGTGTCGACCTCCGCCATACATTAGCCGCCGCCGGCTGCCGGCGGGCTGGTACCCTCCGCGCATGCACGATGTCGCCATCGCCGGTGGCAGCCTCGCGGGCGCCGCCACCGCCATCCACCTGGCGGCCGCGGGCCACTCCGTCGTCATCCTCGAACGCGCTTCCTTCCCCCGGCGTAAGCCCTGCGGCGAAGGGCTCTTCCCCGCTGGCGTGCGCGAACTGTGCGCCCTCGGCCTCGGTTCGCTGGTGACGCGCGGCGTGGCGCTCGAAGCCGTGCGCTTCATAGCCGGCGATGCCTGCGTCACTGCCGGGCTCGCGGATCCCGGCCTCGGCATCGAACGCGCCTTGCTCGATGGGGCCCTGCTCGAACGCGCCGTCGCCGCCGGGGTCGATGTGCGCACCGGCGTCACCGTGCGCGGCTTCGTCAGCGAAGGCGGCCGCGCCACGGGCCTCGTCACTTCCGCGGGGCTCGTGCCCGCGCGCGCCGTCGTCGCCGCTGATGGCCTCCATTCGCGCCTCCGCCGCCAGGCCGGCCTCGAGCGCGCGGGCAACGGCGCCCGCTTCGGCGTGAGCGCGCACGTTGCCTTCGCCTACCCCCTGCCGGCGCGTGTGGATGTGCATTTCGGACGCGGCCGCGAACTCTACGTCACGCCCGTCGCGGCGGGTGTCGCGAACGTGGCCCTGCTTACGCGGCGCGCGGGCATGCGTGTCTTCGCGGGGGCCCGGCGTCCGGCGTTCGAGTCGCTCCTGGCCACCCATCCGCGTTTTGCCGGCGGCTTCGAGTTGCTCGATGAACCGCTCGCTGCCGGCCCCTTCTGGCGGCACTGCAGCCGCCCCTCGCGGGCCAACTTCCTTCTTGTGGGCGATGCCGCCGGCTTCCACGATGGCATCTCCGGCGAAGGCATGTCCGCCGCCCTCCTCTCCGCCCGTGCCGCCGCAAGCGCGCTCGATTCCTACCTCGCCAGCGGCAGCTTCGAGCCCTTTCGGCGCTACGACGCCCGCCGCCTCGCCATCACCCGCAACTCCAACCTGCTCGCACGCCTCTCGCTCTTCCTTGGCCGCGACCCGCGCCTGGCGCGCCTCGCCATCGCCAACCTCGCCCGCCAGCCGCATACCTTCGCCCGCCTCCTGGCAGTCAACGCCGGCGAAGCCCCGCTCTCTTCGCTCCGCCTCCGTGACGCGCTCGCCCTCGCCACCGGCCTCTGACGCGCGCGCCGTTGGTTCCTTCCCCGGACGCGGCCTACACTCAGTGCCACCGGCCCGCTTCGGCCCCGCGGATGCCGTCACCGCAATGTCATTCGCACAGACTTTCACCCGCTATCGGCGCGCCGCCATGTACCGCCTCCTGTTGCTCAACTACGGGCGCGCCCGGCGCTGGTACTGGGAATTGCGCACGCCGGACCTGCACGAGCGCTGGAACGGGGAGAACGCCGATTTCCCCGTGCTGAGCGAAGTCATCCGTGCTCACCAGGCCGAAAGCGTGCTCGATCTCGGCTGCGGGAGTGGCCGGCTCTTCCCCGTGTACGAAGGGGCGGCCCTGCGCGAAGTCCTGGGCGTAGATATCGCCGCGCGCGCGCTCTCGCTCGCCGCGAAGCTCCACCCCACCATCCCCACCCTCCGCTCGCGCGCCGAAGACCTGCCCCTCGATCGTCCGTTCGACCTGATCGTCGTACACCGCGTGCTCCAACACCTGCCCCCGCAAACGCTGCCCGCTGTGCTCGACCGCGTATGCCGCATCGCCCGCAAGGCCATCTACATCAACGAAATCGGCGCGAGCGACCACGCCAACCTCAGCGGGGCGCGCTACATGTTCGAACACGACTACGCCTCGCTCTTCAGCGCCCGTGGCTGGGAGCGCGCCGAAAGCGGGCTGGTACCGGGCACGCGCCAGACGTACGTGGTCTACGCGCCGGCCGCCAGCGGCGGGGCTACCGCCTGATGGAGTCCCGGCGCCCGCTGACGGGCGTGGATCTCGCTCGCGGCAGCCTCCTGGCGCTGGTCTACCGGCTCTCCGGCATGTGCTTTTGGGTGCTCATCGGCATCGTCACCGCCCGCACCCTCTCTGTCAGTGAACTCGGCGTTTACGTCTCCACTGTGATCCTGGTGCAGGCCGTGGGCAGCATCGCCGCCAGCTTCGCCTCTGCCTCAGGCTTTTTCGTAACCAATCGCCACCGTCCGCCGGCCGAAGTCTCTGGCAACGGCATGGTCCTCGCTGTGCTGGCCGGCGGCTTCCTCTTCGTCGCCTGCCTCGCGGGCTGGCTCCTCTATCACGGCGACCACCGCGAAGTCGCGCTCCTGGCCGGCATCGCTCTCTTCCCCATCATCGCGCGCCACGCCCTCGGAGGAGTCTTTCTCGGGACCAACTCACTCTGGCGCTACAACTTCAGCATCCACGGGCCCGCCTACGCCACGGTTGCCTTCCTGCTCATCTGGGTCGTCATCCTTGGCCAACGCAGTACCGCCGATGCGCTCGGCTGCTGGATTGGGGGCCAATACCTGTCGCTGGTCGTCCTCGCCTCCTTCGACGGCGGTTGGTGGCGCTGGGCCTCCACCCACCGCCCCGATTGGCGGCTGATGCGCGGCATCATGGGCTTCGGTGCGGTCATGGGCCTCGCCGGCTTCATCAGCTTTTTCAACTACCGCGTGGACCAGCTCCTCGTGGCCGCCCTCGATGGCAGCGAAGGCGCGGGCATCTATTCACGCGCCGTTTCTATCGCCGAAGCGCTCTGGCTCTTCTCCACTTCCATTGCCGTCGCCTCCTACGCGAGCGTTGGCTCCCTCAACCGGCGCGAAGCCGCCGCGCTCACCAGCCGCAGCGTCCGCCACACGCTCTACATCGTCGTGGCCGGCGCGATCGCCGTCTTCATCCTCGCTCCCTACCTGCTCAGCATCGCCTTCGGTGGCCGCTACGAAGAAGCCACCCTCTCCCTGCGCATCCTCTGCGTGGGCACAGCGCTCTTCGCGCCCCAGTCCTTGCTCGCCAACTACTTCACGGTGCAGATGGGCCGCCCCTGGATCCCGCTGCTGATCGCCTCCACATCCTGCATCATCAACATCGGCGTCAGCCTCATTCTCATCCCCCGCGTCGGCTACGTTGGCGGCGCCTGGGGGACGACGATCGGCTACAGCTCGGTCGCCGGGCTCTCTGTCGCGGTCTTCCTGGCCACCTCCGATGCCCGCTTCAATGACCTCTGGCGCCTGCGCCGCGATGACATCGCCACGTACTGGCGCTTCGCGGGCCGGCTGTGGGCGAGCACCCCTGCCGCGCGCCTCCGCGGCTCCCACGGACGGGGCGCGTGAGCAGGCGCATCGCGGTGGTCGGCCTGCCCTTCTTCGCCTCCAGGGTGGCTGCTTCACTGCACGAAATGGGTTACGACGCCCGCTTCCTCCCCCGCCCCGGCCGCAGCCCCGCCGCCTGGGCGACCCTCGCGCGCGAGCTCGTCCGCGCACGTCTCGTCTACGCCATCGGCAGCAGCGCCGTCCGCAACGGCCCGCTGGACCTGATCGCCCGCCTGCGCCGTCCCATCCTCATGCACTGGGTCGGCTCCGATGTGCGCCACGCCCTCGCCGCGCAATCGGCGGGCCGGGCCAGTGCGCGCCTCCTTCGCCACGCCGCGCACTGGGCGGATGCGCCATGGCTCGCCGAGGAGCTCGCCCCGCTCGGCATCGCCCCCGCCGTCCATCCCCTGCCCGTGCCCGTCGCGGTGGGCACGTCCCTGCCGCTGCCGGCCGAATTTCGTGTACTCGTGTATCTACCCGCTTCGCCCCACGCCTTCTACGATGTGGCTGGCATCCTCGCGACCGTCGCTGCCCTCCCGGAGGTGCCCTTCACCCTGGCCGGTGGCTTTACGCCCCCCGAACGACCGCCCAACCTCGAGTTGGCGGGCTATGTCAAGGACCTGCGCCCCTTCTATGAAGCCTCGACCGCCCTCCTCCGCCTCGTGCACCACGACGGCATGTCGCACTCCGTCGTCGAAGCGCTCAGCTTCGGCCGCCACGTCCTCTGGAGTTACCCTTTCCCCGGGGCCACCCGCGTCGCTGGCGCTGATGTGGCGATTGCAGCCATCCGCGTCCTCCAGCGGGCCGCACACGCGGGCACGCTCGAGGTCAACGAAACCGGCGCCCGTGAAGTGACCCAACGGTATCGCTGGGATAACCTCCAGTCCGAAATCCGTACCGGGATCGACCAGCTTCTATCGTGATCGACTTCCTCCGCCAGAACCTCTTGGACTTCCAGTACCCCGCCGCACGACGCACGGCGCTCATCGCCATGCTCGTCACCGCCTTCCTTTCGCCCGATATCGGGCCGTCCGCGCCCTTTCCCGCTATCCGCCTGGAACAGCTGTTCCTGGCCGCCCTGCTCCCCTCGCTTTTCCTCTTCTATCGTGCCCACCCGGCCTTGCGGCGGCCCATGTTCACCGACTACGCCTTCCTCGCCCTCGCCGCCGCCATCACCCTCAGCGCGGCCATCGCGCCGCTCATCGTCAGCCAGTCCACGTACTCCCTGCGCGACCCTTTCGAGCCCGCGCGCGTCATCGAATACTGGCTCTTGTTCCGCCTCGCCTTCATAGCACCGCCCGATACCCTCAGCGGACGACGCGTGATAACCCTCCTCGGGGTTGCCGCCGTCGCCCTCGGCCTCTTCGGCGTCGTGCAGTACCTGAATCTCGGGTCGTTCAACAGCATCGTCACCGATATTTGGGCCGATGAGCACAACCTCGAGGGCGTCACGAGGCGCAGCCGCGTTGTCGGCTTCACTGGCAACGCCAACTACTTCGGCATCCTCAGCGCCCTGCTCATGGTCACCCTGCTATCGCTCGTCCTGCTGCGCGCGCCGCTCTCCGCGCGTGCCCGCTGGCTCGTGGTCGCGGCAGTCTTCTTCGCCACGCTATCCGTCGTAATGTCCCAATCGCGCACCGCCGTCTTCGCCATCCTCGGCGCCATGTTCCTGGGCATCCTCTTAGTCGCTGTCACCTGGCGCGGGCGCGCCGACTACCTGCGCACCATCGGTCTCTTCGTGGCGGCGGTCACGATCTCCGTCACCTTCGTGGAACTCGTG
Source organism: Tepidiformaceae bacterium (assembly GCA_051003295.1). Lineage (GTDB taxonomy): Bacteria > Chloroflexota > Dehalococcoidia > Tepidiformales > Tepidiformaceae. Next base: position 27,454 of record JBPCLM010000135.1, read on the forward strand.
CCCCCCGAGTTCGGCACCTTCCATGACCGCTTTAGCCCGCAAACGCTCAGCAGCGACGATTCCGTCGGCATCCGCTTTTCGCGGTGGCGCGCGCTCCTCGCCGGCTTCTTCGATGACCCGCCCGGCTATTGCGAGGGCAACAACCTCGACGACAAGATCGGAAAAGGCCACGCCCCCTCCGGCGATGTCGGCGCCCCCGCCGCTGCCAGCGACGCTCTCGCCCGCGACGCCCAGCGCAAGCGTGATGTCCGCGCTCTCAGCCGCGGAGTGCTCGACTACTTCTGCGAAACCGACCGCTGGCCGTACGTCGAGCCATCCCTCGCCGCCGCCCTCGTCCCCGCGTTCATGGATGCCATCCCCACGGACCCCGCCACGGGTGCGCCGTACGAATCCTTCGTTTACCGCAGCGGATTCATCGTTGGCGCGGCACTGGAAAATCCCGATGATTCGGAAGGTCCCACCTTCGCCCTCGGTACGGTGCCCAACCTGGTATTGAATCCCAGCTTCGACGACCGTGCGGGCACGCCGGGGAGCTGGAGCACCAGCGGCCGCGAAGGCCGCCGCCCCACGGCGCGCATAGAGACCGCCGACGATGGCCTCTTCGGCTCGCGCTCGGCACACGTGCACCTCGGCCCCGAGGAGGCCGTCTATCAGAGCGTCGTCTATGACTTCCCCCGCGGCGAGGGATGGACCGCTTCGCTCTGGGCGAAGTCCACATCCGGCAACGAGGAAACGCTCAAGCTCTATCTCATCGCCCTCCTCGTCGAAGGTGGCGAAATCGATCCCCTTGCCTCCCGGGATGTCACCCTCCCGGCGAACGGCGAGTGGGTGCCCGTCTCGCTCGGTTTCACAACCACCGAAAGCAGCCGCACCTTCGTGATGCAGTACACGGTGCGCCCAGCCACGCTCGGAGCGAGCCTCGATATCGCCCTCGACGCGGCCACCCTCAACCCCGGCACCTTCGTGCCATCCTTTCCCTGGGTCACCGATGTCGACCCCGCCAGGCTGAGGCTCACGGATGCGCCCACCTTCGCCGATTCGCCCATCGTCGGCGTGGGCCCACGCAAGGAATTCCCCACCGGTTCCTTCGATAACGAATACGCGCTCATGCTCCATCGCTACGGCACGGTCGGCCTCCTCGCTTACATGGCCCTCTTCGGCTCGGCCTTCGTCATCGCGTGGCGGGCGCGGGCGAGCGCGCTCTGGCCCATCGTTGTGCTCAGCTTTGTGCTGATGGTGTTCGTCACCGCGCTCTGGGCCTTCAACATCGCCGCCGGCAGCTACTATCACTTCCAGATAATGGCGATCTACTGGATGTTGCTCGGCCTCCTCGCCCGCGCCCGCCCCCAGCCCGGCGCCGCCGCCCCCGAGCCCGCCTGATGCCGCCTCCGACTCACCGTGCCCCCCGGGTCTGCGTGCTCACCTCCGTCCACCCTCCCCTCGATCCACGCATCTTTCACCGCCAGGCGAAGTCGATGGCCGCCGCCGGGTTCGATATCCTCCTCATCGCGCCCGCCGCTCCGCGCGGCCCGATCGATGGCGTCCGCCTGGCGAGCCTCCCTTCCTGGGGCGGGCGCGCGGGGCGCCCCTTCCGCTGGCCTCTGCTCTTCTGGAAGGCCCTCCGCACGCGCGCGAACATTTACCACTTCCACGACCCCGAGTTGCTGCCCTGGGGCGTGCTCCTCCACTGGGTCACGCGCAAGCCCGTCATCTACGATTCGCATGAATACCTCCGGGAAAGCATCCTCAGCAAGCAGTGGGTGCCCCGCGCCATCCGCCGCCCCGTGGCCGCCATCGCTGGGACCATCGAAAAGTGGAGTGCCCGCCGCCTCAGCGCCGTGGTCGCGGTCACCGACGATATGGCCGCCCGTTTCGCCCGCGTACAGCGGCGCACGATCACGGTGAAGAACCTGCCGCCCGCTTCGGCCGTCCCGGTCGAGGCCCGCGCGAGGAAGCCGGTCGTGGCCTACGCAGGGCTCATGAGCGCCGAACGGGGCCTCGATATCCTCCACGAAACGGCGCGGCTGGTTCGCGAAAAGGTGCCTGACGCCGAATTCCACATCCTCGGGACCATCTTCTGGGAAGGCGTCCCGGATCAGGAGAGGCCCGCTTCATGGTGGGAGGCCGCGGGGGTGCGTTTCCTCGGCACCGTGCCCCAGCCGGAAGTGGCGTCCTTCCTCGCAGAGGCAAGCGTCGGGTGGCTTCCGCGCAACCCGGACGTCCCGAACAACCTCCTCGCCTGGCCCACCAAGCTCGTCGAGTACATGGCCGCCGGGCTGCCGATCGTGGTCTCGGACCTCCCCGTGCAGGCTGCCGTCGTCGCGGAGGCGCGCTGCGGGATGGTCGTCGAAGCGCTTTCGGCGCAGGCACACGCGGCCGCGGTCGTGGCGTTGTTGACCAACCCCGCCCTCGCCCGCGAACTCGGCGAAAACGGCAGGCTGGCCGCCCGCCAGTACACGTGGGAGGCCGAGGCGGCGAAGCTCGAGGGCCTCTACCGGCAACTCGTGGCCGAACGCCGCCCCAAGGCCCGGTCGTAGTTTCGTTGTCCGGCGAACGCGGCCGAGAGGCTGCGCTCCGCCTCTGTTCCACCGGAAGCGGAAGCCGAAAATTACAGACGCTTTACAAGGAACTTGCCCGCCTTTCCCCCCACGCGTTGACCTAAGATCACCCTGATTCCTACCATGCAGGACAGCCCTCACGGGCGGGAGGCTCTTTTGGTGCACAGGCTGTTGAGCAAAACACGCATTCTTATCGCGGGGGTGGCCGCCCTCGTTGCGCTCACTGCCGCGTTCCCGCTCGTCGCGGCGCCCGGCATTCTTGGCGGTGTGGCCATGCCCTCCGGCGCGGAGAACACCGTCATCAACGTCCAGAACGTGGGCACCGCGAACGCTCTCATCGCCGTTGAGTACTACAACCCCGATGGCTCCCTCGTCTGTAGCAAGACCGTGACGGACGTCCCGCCGGGCAGCATCCGCAGCTTCTACCAGGCCACCGAGGCCTGCCTCGCCCCCGGCTTCCGCGGCGTGGGCGTGGTCTCTTCCGACCAGCCGATCGTCGCCCTCGAAGAGCGCGATATCCTCAACAGCGCCGACGACAAGAGCTACTCGATCGCGAACGCCGCCGCCACCGGCGGCTATAAGCTCGCCGTGCCCATCGCCCTCAACGAACTGGTGACCCACGACTGGAACAGCCGCATCGCCATCGTCAACGCCGGCACCGTGATGGCCTGCGTAAGGGCCACCCACTACCTGCAGCCCGATGTGGGCGGCACGCAGGTCGGTACCGTTGGCACTGTGGTCGACAGCCCTGCCGGGCTGCCCGGTTGCCCCGGTGGCGGACATCCCATCCCGGCCGGCGGCCAGCTCACCTATGGACGCGTCGGCTCTGGCGTGACGCAGTTCCCCGCGGCCACGAACAACAACGAAATGGCCATTCTCCTCGAGGTCCTGAACCCCGGCGATAACAGGATCGCCGCCAACGTCGACATCTACCGCAGCGATGGCAACCGCCTCCTCGCTTCCTACACCGCCAGCGTCATCAACGACGCCGCCCCCGCCACCGACGATGTTGGCACCGACATCATCGTGCCCTTTGCCCTCAAGAGCGTCAGCGGCCATTACACGGAGATCGGCGCGATGGTGGTCGCCGGCGGACCTGCCGATGTGAACATCCAGTACATCGGCGTTGTCGAAGGCAGCGGCGTGCCCGTCAACCACACCGTCACCCTGCCCGGCGTCGCGAGCGTTGGCATCCACAGCATTTACGCAGCCAACGAATCGCAGATCCCGGTCGGCTTCATCGGCTACGCGCGCATCACGTCGGCCGCCACCGTCGCCAGCCTCGTCATCCGCGGCAAGCAGACCTCGTTCCGCAGCGGTATCGATGAGGCCACCTACGCCGCCGCGAGTGGCGTGCCCGCCGACCAGGCGGGGACCAAGTGGAGCGTGCCGGCGGTCTTCCGCCGCTTCGCCGGGGGCGGCGTGTACGTCGGCTACAACAGCGAGATCCAGGTGCAGGTCGCCGATGGCTCCACGGCCAGCGTCACCATCACGATGCTCGGCGATCCGGCGAACGGTTGTTTTCCGATTGGGCCATTCACCACCACCTACACCGTCGTCGGCAGCCAGAACTTCTACACGAACCTTGAGAGTGCCGCCGGTCCCAACGGATTTGGCAACAGCGCCCCCGACTGCTTCTTCGGCGGCGCCAGCATCACCGCGAACAAGCCGGTCATCGTCATCAGCAACATGACCAGCGATAAATTCCCCACCGGTGATACCGACGCCATGTTCAACGGCTTCAAGACGCAGTAGCCTGCGTCCCATGCAACCCCGGCGAACCAGCGCGGAGCGGGGGGGGCTTGCATCGCTCCCCCCGTTGCCGTCCCAGCCCTCCGTCTCTGTGGTCATCCCTGCCCTCAACGAAGGGCGCTACATCGGCGCCCTGCTCGAATCGCTCGAGGCCCAGACCTATCCCCCGCAGTCCCTGGACGTCATCGTCGCTGATGGCGGCAGCACCGATGACACGCGCGCCATCGTCGCCGCCGCCGCCACCCGCTGGCGCGCCTCCTTGCGCCTCGTCGAAAACCCTGTGCGCCGCACGCCCGAAGGCCTCAACGCCGGCGTCGCCGCCGCGCACGGCGATGTCATCATCATCCTCGGTGGCCATTCGCTCGTAGATCCCGGCTTCATCCAGGAGAGTGTCAACGCGCTGCACGAAACGGGCGCTTGCGCCGCCGGTGGCGTCATCGAAGCGCGCGGCGAAGGACGCCTCGGCGGCGCCATCGCGGCGGCGCTCTCCCACCCCTTCGGCGTCGGCGATGCGCGCTTCCGCTACGCCACCGAGCCGGGCTACGTCGATACCATCGCCTTCGCCGCCTATCGCCGCGAATGCTTCGAACTCCTCGGCGGCTTCGATACCGACCGTCACCTCGCCGTGGACGACTTCTTCAACTTCCGCGTCCGCGCCGCCGGCGGCCGCCTCTACCTCACTCCCGCCGTCAAGAGCGTGTACTTTTCGCGTTCCGGGCTGCGGCCCCTGGTAGGCCAGTATTTCGGCTACGGCCGCGCCAAGGGCATCTCTTCGGTGGAAGTGCCCGCTTCCATCCAGCCCCGCCACCTGGTCCCCGCGGCGACCGTCGTTGCCGGGGCTGTGGTCGGCGCGGCGGCCTTTCGTTCGCGCTTCGCTCGCATGGTGCTGGTGGTGGGGGTCGCCGCCTACGCCGTCCTCGCCGCCACCTCCGCCCGCCGCGGCGCAGCCCGCCGCGGCGACCCCTCCCTCGCCCCCCTCATCGCCGCCACCTTCCCCGTCGTCCACGCCAGCTACGGTGCTGGCACGCTCGTGGGCACGACCAGGGCAGTCCTGCGGCGCCCACAGCGCCGGCCGGTCTCCGTCCTCCCCGCATCCGACCGTGCGGACGGTCTCCACAAAGGGCTCGCCTGGTTGCCGCAGCTGCCCCCGCAACCGCTCGTCTCCATCGTCATCCCCGCCTTCAACGAAGGGCGTCACATCGACGCGCTGTTGGAATCCCTCGAAGCCCAGACCTACCCGGCCGAATCCTTCGAAGCGATCGTCGCCGATGGCGGCAGCACCGATGGCACACGCGCCATTGTGACCGCTGCCGCCGCCCGCTGGAGCGCCCCGCTCCGCCTGGTCGATAACCCCGGCCGGCGCACGCCCGAAGGCCTCAACGCGGGCATCGCCGCCGCGAAGGGCGATGTCATCGTCATCCTCGGGGGCCACTCGCTCGTAGACCCGGGGTTCATCGTCGAGAGCGTGAACGCCCTCCGCGAAACCGGCGCCTGCGCCGCCGGCGGCGTCATCGAAGCGCGCGGCGAAGGCCGCCTCGGCAGCGCCATCGCCGCCGCCCTCTCCCACCCCTTCGGTGTCGGCGATGCCCGCTTCCGCTACGCCACCCACGCGGGTTACGTCGATACCATCGCCTTTGCTGCCTACCGCCGCGAATGCTTCGAGACCCTCGGCGGCTTCGATATCGACCGGCAGCAAGCGGAAGACGACTTCTTCAACTTCCGCATCCGCCAGGCCGGCGGCCGCCTCTACCTCACGCCTGCCGTTAGGAGCGTGTACTACGCGCGCGCCGGGCTGCGGTCGCTCGCCCGCCAGTACTTCGGCTATGGGCGCGCCAAGGGCCGCGTCTCCGTCGAGGTCCCGGCCTCCATCCAGCCGCGCCACCTCGTGCCCGCCGCCACCGTGGTTGCAGGACTCTTCCTGGCCACGGCCGGCACGCGTTCGTCGTTCGCACGCCGGGCGCTGTTCGCCGGCGGTGCCGCGTACGCTGCCCTCGCCGCAACCTCAGCGCGCCGCGCCTCCGCCCGCCGCCACGACCCGTCTCTCGCCCCACTCATCGCCGTCGCCTTCCCCGTCGTGCACACCAGCTATGGCCTGGGCACGCTCGTGGGGGGGGTGCGCACGCTCTGGGCGGCCCGCCGCGGGCACTGAGCGGCCCTCCCGCGGGACACGGCTCGCGGACACCCGCAGGCGCCGCTCACCGCACTCCCCCGACGGACCACCCACCTACCCCAACTTCTCTATCGCCGTGACGATGCGCTCCGCCGCGTGGCCGTCCCCGTACACAGGCGGATGGGCTGCCCCGCGCGGTGGGTGCGCGATCGCCGCATGGATGGCTTCCGTCCCCGCGCCCACGAGCACGTTCCAGCCCAGTTCCAGAGTCTCCGTCCATTCCGTGTTATCGCGCAGCGTGACGCAGGGTGTCTCCAGCAAGTAGGCCTCTTTCTGGAGCCCCCCGGAGTCCGTGATCACTGCTGTTGCCCCCCGTGCAAGCGAGACTGTATCGAGGTACCCCAGCGGCTCCACGGCGTGGACGTTGGGGGGTAGCAACACGCTGTCCGCGGCCATCGCGGCTCGTGTCCGCGGGTGCACGGCGAAGACGGTGGTCCCGGCGGCGCTGAGCCCGGCCAGGATCGCCCGCAGCCGTGCGGCGTCGCCCGTGTTCGCCGCCCGGTGGACGGTGAGAAGGAAGTATGGCCCCGGCGCCACGCCGAGGCTCTCGAGCACCTCCGCCGCCGGGCGGGCACGTTCGCGGGCGCTGTAAAGCGCGTCGACCATGATGTCGCCTGTCACCAGCGCCTTCGCTCCGAGCCCCTCCACTTCGAGGTTTCGCCGCCCGCTTTCAGTGGGTGAAAGGAGCAGGTCACAGCAGTGGTCCGCGACCACGCGATTGATTTCCTCGGGCATGGTGCGGTCGAAGCTGCGCAGGCCCGCCTCCACGTGAGCGGAGCGTACGCCCAGCTTCGCGGCGGCCAATGCCCCCGCCAGCGTCGAATTCGTGTCGCCGAAGACCACCACCACATCCGGCTTGCGGCGGAGGATCTCGGCTTCGATGCCTTCAAGTGCGCGCGCGGTCATGGCCCCGTGCGCGCCCGACCCCACATGCAGGTTCACATCAGGTTCGGCGATGCCCAGCTCGTCGAAGAAGCGGGCGGACATGCCTTCGTCGTAGTGCTGACCGGTGTGGAGGATGGTTTCGCGGTGGCCCCGGCGGCGCGCTTCCGCGGAGAACGGCGCTAGCTTGATGAATTGCGGCCGGGCGCCCACGACGGTGAGCAGATGCATGCCCTGAGGTTACCCGCGCGCCCGTTGCGGGCCATCAATCGGGGCCCGATCCGGCGCGGGGCCTGCACACCAGCTATGGCCTGGGCACGCTCATTGGGGCGGTCCGCACGCTCCTCCACCGCTGACTGCGCGCCGTCCCGCCCGTGCGTTACAATGGCGGCATCCCACCGCAGGATGTGCCGCCCCCGGTGCAGCGCCGCTCGCTCCCGCCTCCACGGCTTGGCGCCACGCTCACGAATCTCCGCGCGCACGCCTGTTACCCATGACGAATCCTGACCGGCAGCCCCTCGCCACCCCCATGACCGTGGGCGTGCTTGCCCTCCAGGGCGACTTTCGCGAACACCGCGAAATGCTCGAAGCGATGGGCCAGAACGTCTGCGAAGTGCGCAAGCCCGCGCAGCTCGCGGGCCTCGATGCCCTCATCATCCCCGGCGGCGAAAGCACCACCATCGCCCGCCTCATCCTCAGTAACGGCTTCCAGCAGCCCCTGCGCGACTTCTGCGCGAGCGGCCGTCCCGTCTGGGGCACGTGCGCCGGAGCCATCCTCCTCGCCCGCTCCGTTGATCTCCTCGACCGCCCCGGGATAGAGATGATGGACATCGCTGTGCGCCGCAACGCCTTCGGCCGCCAGGCCGAAAGCTTCGAAGCCGCCCTCGATGTGCACGGGCTCGAAGGGCCCCCGTTCCACGCCGTCTTCATCCGCGCCCCTCTCATCGATTCTGTCAGCTCCCCTGCCGAGGCCATAGCCACCCTCCCCGATGGCACCATCGTCGCCGCCCGCCAGGGCAACCTCCTCGCGACCTCCTTCCACCCCGAACTCACCGGGGATTCGCGGCTGCACGCCTACTTCCTGCGCATGGCCGCCCGCGCGCCCGCGCAGCGCGCCGCCGCCGGCGCCGACCGATCGCCATGACCGAACTGCGCGCTGAATCCCTCAGCCCCATCGATGCCGCCACACTCTGGCCGCAACTGCGCCGCCTGGATACGGAGGTTATCGCCACGCGCGCGGGTGAAAACCTGCTGGTCTCTTCGGGGCTGGCAGCCACCGGTCTCACGCACCTGCCGCGCATGCCGCGCACCGCCGTTCTCGGCGTCAGGCGGGGCCTCCGCTACCGCGGCGTGCTCGTGGTGCGCGAACTTTCCGGCGGCGCCGCCTGGGAGGCCGCCTCCCTGCGCATCGCCCGCGAAAAGGATGACGAAGCCGTCCGCTCCCTCCTCGGCGCCGCCGGCATGGAAGTCGCGCGCCGCGGCGGGCGTTCGGTCTTCCTCCGTTACGCCGAAGGCTCCCCCCACGCTCCCGCCGTCCGCCAGGGCGGGTTCATGGCCTACTCCTTCGAACACCTCCACGCGCTCCCGGCGCAGCCCCAGCGTTCCCGCGAAACAGCCTTCCGCCCCGCCGCCCGCAGCGATAGGGCCGGTCTCTTCCGGCTCTACTGCAGCACCGTGCCCCAGAACGTTCGCCGCGAAGAAGCCACCATCCTCCAGGAATGGCGCGCCGTCCTCGATTCCTACGACTGCCAGCGCCACTTCGTCCTCGAACAACAGGGCGCCCTCACCGCCTGGGTGGGCATCGGTGAACGCGAAGCCCACCTGCTCGCCGAGCCCGCCATCGAAGGCGCCGTCGATGCCGCCCTGGACCTCACCGAAGCCTACCTCGATGCGCGCGGCGTTGTCGTCATCAACGCCTTCCAGGGCGACATCGAACGCAACGCCCTCGTGCGGGGGTACACTGCGCTGGGGACCCGGCTGCTCTGCGTGCGGCGCCTTGCCGCCCTCAACCCGATCCCCGCCAAGGAGGTGGTCGCGGTCCCGGCCGATATGCCGCTGGCACCGCAATAACCGTGACCGATAGCAATCCCCTCGATACCGTTCCCGCCGAGCAGATCGTCACCGACGACCTCGACTTGCTCCTTGAGGCCCTTCCTTCCCACCTCTGCGAAGTCTTCCAGGAACCCGCCCGCCGCGAAGGGCTCCTCGAAGTCGTGATGGACCTCGGCCGCCTCCCGGAAGCCCGCTACCCCGGGCGCGAAGTCATCCTCAGCCGCGCCGAAGTCACCGAAGACGAACTCCAGTACGTCATCGAACGCGTCGGCGAATTCGGGCTCGATAACCGCGCCGGCATCGAACGCACCCTCCACCGCATCTCCTGCATCCGCAACCGCAAGGGCAAGATCATCGGCCTCACCTGCCGCGTTGGCCGCGCCGTCTACGGCACCATCCGCGTCATCGAAGACCTCGTGCTCGGCGGCAAGAGCATCCTCCTCCTTGGCCGCCCCGGCGTCGGCAAGACCACCATGCTGCGCGAAGTCGCCCGCGTCCTCGCCGATGATGCCAACAAACGCGTTGTCATCGTCGATACCTCGAACGAAATCGGCGGCGATGGCGATATCCCCCACCCCGCCATCGGCGGCGCCCGCCGTATGCAGGTCGCCACGCCCCCCATGCAGCACGCCGTCATGATCGAAGCCGTCGAAAACCACATGCCCGAAGTGATCGTTATCGACGAAATCGGCACGGAGCTCGAAGCCGGCGCCGCCCGCACCATCGCCGAACGCGGCGTCCAGCTCGTTGGTACCGCTCACGGCACTTCGCTCGAAAACCTGATGGTGAACCCAACCCTCGCCGACCTCATCGGCGGCATCCAGTCGGTCACCCTCGGCGACGATGAAGCGCGCCGCCGCGGAACGCAGAAGTCCATCCTCGAACGCAAAGCCCCGCCAACCTTCGATGTCATCGTGGAAATCCAGTCCTGGCAGAGAGTCGCCCTCCACGCCGATGTCGCGGCCACCGTCGATGCCCTCCTGCGTGGCTATCCCGCCCCCCCGGAAGTGCGCCAGCTCGGCCGCGGCGGCCGCATCGAAGTGATCGAAGACGACCGCGACGACGAGAGCGCCCCGCGCAGCATCCGCGGCGGCCGCCGCACGGGTCCCATGGCCACGCTCGAACTCGGGCTCGCCGCCCCCCGCCGCAACGGCCGCGACTACGCGCCCTACCCCGACGGCGGCGATGGCATGGAGCGCATGCCCACGCGCCTGCGCGCCACCAGCGCCGATACCGCCGTCAAGCTCTACCCGTTCGGCCTTTCGCGCGCCCGCCTCGAACAGGCGATGCGCAGTACCGGCGTCCCCGTCGACCTCGTCACCGATATTCGCGAAGCCGACGCCCTCGTTACCCTGCGCAGCTACTACCGGCGCAAGCCACCAGCGGTGCGCGATGCCGAAGAGCGCTCCATCCCCATCTACGTGGTCAAGAGCAACACCGCCTACCAGATGGAACAGGTGCTGCTGCAATTTCGCGCCGGCGAACACGGCGGCCGCCGGGACCCCATGACCGAAGTGTTCAAGGAAACCGAGGATGCCATCGCGCGCGTCATGGATGAAGGCCGCGCCATCGAACTGCCCCCCGCGAACAGCTACGTCCGCCGCGTTCAGCACCAGATAGCGGGCCGCTTCAACCTCGAAAGCCAGAGCGCCGGGAAGGAACCCTACCGCCGCGTCACCATCCTCCCCTTCGCCCCCGGCAACTCCTCCCAGCGATGACGAGGAGGCCAGCCCGTGGCCAACGCTGACCCGCCCCACGGCGCTGCTGCGCTGACGCCCATGGAGCATCGCTTCATCGTCTTCGAAGGCGGCGAAGGCTCCGGCAAGAGCACGCTCGCGGCCGCCATCGCCCGCCGCCTCGAAGAAGCGGGCCACGATGTCGTGCTCACGCGCGAACCGGGCGGCACCACGGCCGGCGAACGCGTGCGCGAACTCCTCCACGAACCACTCACCCCCTGGGCCGAGGCCTTCGCCTTCCTCGCCGCCCGCGCCCAGATCGTGCACGAAGTCATCCGCCCCGCCCTCGAACGCGGCGCCATCGTCCTCTGCGACCGCTTTTCCGCCAGCACCTACGCCTACCAGGGCTACGGCCGCGGCCTCGACCTGGCGACCCTCCGCGCCGCCAACGCCGCCGCCACCGGCGGCCTCGAACCCGACCTCGTGGTCTACCTCGATATCGACCCCGCCTCCGGCCTGCGCCGCCAGCGCGGCGAACCCGACCCCATCCGCACGGGCATCGAAGCGCTCGAATTCCACCGCCGCGTGTGGGCTGGCTACCGCTCGCTGATGGCAGCCGCCACACCCGGCGCCTGGGTCACCGTCGATGCCACTCTCCCCCCCACGCGCGTGGAAGATTACCTCTGGGCCCTCCTCACCGAAGCCCCCGCCCTCCCCGCCTCGCAGCCCCCTCTGGTATCCTGACCCACCGGGGAGGCGGCATGCGCTACATCATCTATGGGGCGGGCGCGGTCGGTGGCGTCATCGGCGGGCGTCTGGCGCAGTACGGCCACGATGTCGTCCTCATCGCCCGCGGCGCGCACCTCGAAGCCATTCGCGCCAATGGCCTCGTCCTCGAATCGCCCCTTGATACTGTCACGCTGCCCGTGCCCGCCGCCGCGAATCCCGCCGAAGTCGATTTCCAGCCGGGCGATGCCGTCGTCCTCGCCATGAAGACGCAGGACACGCCCGCCGCCCTCCAGGAACTTGCTGCCGCCGCCGGGCCCGGCATCCCCGTCATCTGCGCCCAGAACGGCGTCGAAAACGAACGCCTCGCCCTGCGTTGCTTCGAACGCGTCTATGCCACCGCCGTCATGCTCCCGGCCACACACCTGGAGCCGGGCGTCGTGCAGGCCAACTCCGCCCCCACCAGCGGCATCCTCGATACCGGCCGCTACCCCTCCGGCAGCGATTCGTTCATCGAACGCTGGACCGCCGACCTCGAGACCGCCAGCTTCAGCGCGACGCCGGAACCGCGCATCATGCGCCGCAAGTACACCAAGCTCCTGATGAACCTGGGCAACGCCCTCCAGGCGATCTGCGGGGCCGAGGCCGACGGGCGCGATATCCTGCGCCGCGCCCGCGATGAAGCGATCACCTGCTATCGCGCCGCCGGCATCGATTGGGCCAGCGACGACGAGGACCGCCAGCGTCGCGCCGGCATGCTCAAGATAGCGCCCATCCGTGGCGCCACGCGCGGCGGTGGCTCGTCCTGGCAGAGCCTCGCGCGCGGCCGCACCACCATCGAAGCCGACTACCTCAACGGCGAAATCTGCTACCTGGGGCGCCTCCACGGTGTGCCCACGCCCGTCAACTCCCTGCTCCAGCACGAAGCCAACCGTGCCGCCCGCGAAGGCCGCCAGCCCGGCAGCACCACCGTGACGGAACTGCTCGCGAAGCTGGGTTAGCCCGCCTAGCGCCGGACGAGCCCCCGGCGCGCCGCCTCTTCCAGGATCTGCACCACGTTCGTGGCCGCCCCCTTGCGGATGCTGTCCGCCACTGTCCAGAACGTGATCGCGCCCGCCAACGATGAGTCCGCGCGGATGCGGCCAACGAGCGCGTCGTCCCGCCCGGCCGCATCCATGGGCGTCGGGTACTGTTCGCTCGCGGGGTCGTCCATCAGCGTGAGGCCGGGCGCCGCTGCCATCAGGTCGCGCGCCTCCGCCGCTTCGATGGGCCGCTCGAACTCTGCCCATACCGACATCGCGTGCCCAAAGAACGTGGGGATGCGCACGCACGTCGCGCTGATCGCGATCTCCGGCGCATGCAGGATCTTGCGCGTCTCGTTCGCCATCTTGGTCTCTTCCCTGGTGTAGCCGTCTTCGGCGAAGAGGTCGATTTGGGGCACGGCATTGAACGCAATCTCACGCTTCTGCGTGCCCGAAGGCTCGTGACGCCCTTCCAGCGCCGCGCGCGATTCCGCCGCGAGCCCTTCCACGGCCGCGGAGCCTGCCCCCGCCACCGCCTGGTAGGTGCTCACGATCAACCGCCGTAGCGGGTTCACGCGGTGGATCGGCGCCAACGCCAGTACCATCGGCGTCGTCGTGCAGTTCGGCTGGCTGACGATTCCCCGGTGCCATTCGAGGTCTTCGGCGTTGATCTCGGGGATGACCAGCGGCACCTCCGGGTCCATGCGATACGCGCTCGAATCGTCGATCACGAAGCTCCCATGCGCGCGTGCAATCGGCGCGTACAGCTTCGAAGCTGCCCCCGAAGCGGAAAGGAACACCACTTCATCGGCCGCGCTGAAGCTCTGCTCCGCCGCCGCCTCGACCGTTACCTTCGCCCCCCGGAACTCCATCACCTTGCCCGCCGAGCGCGCTGTCGCAAGCAGGCGCAACCGCCCCACGGGGACGCCGCGGCTATCGAGCAGCTTCAGGAACTCGCGGCCGACGATGCCGGCCCCAACCACCGTGATGTTGTAGGCGTCCAACCAGGGCTCCGGGGAGAGGGTTTCCTTATGGTAGCCCCCCGCAGGGCACGGGTCACGATTTTCCGGGGTCCGGGAATCGCGTCACGATCTGTCGCGGTGGGCTGGTACCCTGCGCTCATGCCAATCGAAGCTCTCACGCACAACGACAGCGGCGCCCTCATCTGCCCCGTCTCCGATGCCGAGTGGGACAGCTGGGTCTCCGCGAGCAAGGTACGCAACTTCTGCCGCCCCGACCCCCTCCTCGATTGGCTCGACCGCCACGGCACGGACCGCGGCTACCAGCGCGATGGCGACCTGCCCGGGTTCGACCCCCGCACCAGCTTCGGCGATTTCATCATGGCGAAGGGCCAGGCCTTCGAAGAGGCCGTCCTGCGCCACCTCGAAACCCTCGTCCCCATCGTCCACATCTCCTCCGGCTGGCAAGAGCGCCGCTCGCTCGATCGCGCCTTCGAAACGTTCGCGGCCATGGAGGAAGGCGTGCCCGTCATCGCCCAGGGCGTGCTGCGCAATCCCGAGCGCCGCACGTTCGGCGGCCTCGACCTTCTCGTCCGCAGCGATGTCCTTGCCTGCCTCTTCCCGGGGACGCTGAGCGAAGAAGAAGCGGCCATCGCCGCGCCCGCCTTCGGCCACGGCTATCACTATCGCGTAATCGATATCAAATACTCGAACCTCGCGCTCCTGGCCGATGGCCACGCGAGCAAGGACAAGCTCGGCTTCATGGCCCAAACGTGGCTCTACAACGAAGCCCTCGGCCGCGTGCAGGAATTCGAACCACCGGCCTCCTACCTCCTCGGCCGGGGCTGGAAGCAGGGCAATGACCGCGGCCTCAGCTGCATGGAGCGGCTCGCTCGCGTGGACCAATGGCTCCCCGAGAACCCCCGCCGGGGCTTGCTCGCGGTGGCGGACTACGCCCGCTCCTCCGTCGAATGGGTGCGGCGCGTGCGCGAACAGGGCGCCGCCTGGGAGGTCGAGACAGGCCCTTCCGTGCACAAACTTCGCGCCAACCTCAAGAACTCCCAGGATTACCCCTGGCATGCGGCCAAGCAGGCCATCGCCGAGGCGCAGCAGGACCTGACGAAGATCTGGTGGGTGCCGCCGCACCGCCGCGATGCCGCCATCGCCAACGGCATCAGCCGCTGGGACGACGTGGCCTGCTGCGGCGCCAACCTCGGCCTGCCCACCGACAAGGCTGTCATTGTCGATGCCATCCTCGACGTGAACCGCGACCCCGGCGGCCCAGCCGTCCGCCCCGCCGTCGTACGTTCGGGCGAAGATACCTGGCGTCTCCCCTCGGCGCTCGAGTTTTACGTCGATTTCGAATGGGTGAACAACCTCAACGACGACTTCTCCCGCATACCCCTCCAGGCCGGCGAAGAGTCGATCTTCATGATCGGCTGCGGCCACGTCGAGGCGGGCGAATGGCGTTTCTCCTGTTTCGTCGCCGAGGACCTTTCCCGCTGCGCCGAGGCCACCGTCATCGATGACTGGTTCGCGCACATGGGCGCCGTCACTGGGCGCCTCGCCCCCGGCACGGAGCCGCTCGTTTTCCACTGGTCCCCCGCCGAACTGAGCGCCCTCGATACGAAGTACAATGCCGCCCGCACCCGCCATCCCGGCCGCCAGTGGCCCGCTGTGAACTGGTACGACTTGCTGACGCGGGTGGTGCGCGCCGAACCGGTGGTCGTGCGCGGCGCCTTCAACTTCGGCCTCAAGAGCGTCGCCCGCGCCCTCCACAGCCACGGCCTCATCGAAACGCAGTGGGCCGATGGCCCGGCCGATGGCCTCGGCGCCATGGCCGCCGCCTGGGCCTGCGCCGCCGAATGCGCGGGCGACGGCTCGCGCCTCCCCGCCCATCCCCTCATGCGCGAAGTCGCCGCCTACAACGAAGTCGATTGCCGCGTGATGATGGAGACGCTGCGCTACCTGCGAGAGAGCCATTAGCCGGTACTTTGTGAACAAATTTGGCGCCAGTTCGAAACGAGCCGGGTCTATTCCTCCCCTCGCCCACCGCAGTGGGAGAGGGGTTGGGGGTGAGGCCCGAGCGGGCAGACTGAACCCGTAGCTCTGAACTGCGCGCGGTCCTCCCGTTGGCGGTGAGCCAGTTCGAAGCCATGCTCCCCGCACTCGCGAAGTAAGCACCAGGCGGCGGTTGCGCGCCCGTCGGCGCCACATCCGGTATGCTCCGGGGGACATATCGCTCCCAGAGGCTCCTGTGTCCAGCCACATCGCCGCCTCCCTCGCCCTGCTCCTTGCCGCCCTCCCCCTGGTCGCCGCCTGCGGTGGGGGTGGCGACGCGCCCCCGATGGCCACCCGGATCGGCGGCTCCATGATCCTCGCCACCACCACCAGCACCCAGGATAGCGGCCTCCTCGATCTCCTCGAACCGCTCTTCGAAGCGCAGACCGGCATCGACCTCAAGGTCATCGCCGTCGGCAGCGGTGCCGCGCTGGAGATGGCCGCCCGCGGCGATGCCGACGCCGTCCTCGCCCATTCCCCCGCGGCCGAGTCCGCCAGGGTCGCCAGCGGCGACCTCAGCGAAGGCCGCCTGGTCATGCACAACGACGTCGTGCTCGTCGGGCCGCCCGCCGACCCGGCGCGCGCGAAAGGCTCCCCCAGCCTCGATGCAGCCATGTCCGCGGTCGCTGCGCGCGGTCCCTTCATCTCGCGCGGCGATGACTCCGGCACCCACAAGAAGGAACTGGACCTCTGGCGCACCGCCGCCATCGACCCCGCCAGCGTGAAACAACGCGAAGAGACCGGCCAGGGCATGGGCGCCACCCTCAACATCGCCAGCCAGAAGCGCGCCTACACCCTCACCGACCGCGCGACCTACCTCGCTCTTCGCCCATCGCTGGAGCTGGAAGTCGTCTTCGAAGGCGCGCTCGCGCTGCTCAACATCTACCACGTCTACATCGTTAACCCTGCGAAGCACCCGGGCGTCAAGTCAGCACAGGCGCGCGCCTGGGCGGCCTTCATGGTCGCCCCCGAAACACAGCGCGCCATCGCCAGCTTCGGCATCGACAAGTACGGCGAACCACTCTTCGTGGCCGATGGCGGCAAGGCCGAAGCCTCGCTGAGAGAGCCCTGATGGAGGCCCTCTGGGACGGCTTTCGCGAAGCCCTGCGGCTGATCGCCAGCGGCGACGCCTCCCTGCGCGAAATCGCCCTGCGCACGGTGCTCGTTTCCGGCGCCGCCACGCTCCTCGCGATGGCCGCCGGCGTCCCCGCTGGATACGCACTGGCGCGCGGGCGCTTCCCCGGCCGCACCGTCCTCCTCGCCGGCGTCAACACGGGCATGGGCATGCCCCCGGTTGTCATCGGTCTGGTCGTCTGGCTCTTCCTTGTGCGCAGCGGTCCCCTCGGCGGCCTCGAACTGGTGTACACCAAGCGCGCCATGGTGCTCGCACAATTCCTCATCGCCACGCCCCTCGTCGCAGGCTTCACGGCTGCCGCCGTCCAGTCCCTCCCCCGCGACCTGCCCGACCTCCTCGCCACGCTGGGGGCGGGCCGCCTGCGCACCCTCTGGCTCGTGGTGCGCGAAGCCAACCTCGGCCTGCTCGCCGCCGTTATGGCCGGCTTCGGCGCCGTCGTCTCCGAAGTCGGCGCATCCATGACCGTGGGTGGCAACCTCCCCGATAGCACGCGCGTGCTCACCACTGCGATCGTCACCGAAACCAGCCGCGGCCAGTACGACCGCTCGATAGCGCTCGGCCTCGTGCTCCTGGGGATGGCTTTTGCCGTGAACCTGGTGCTCACCTTCGTGCAGCAGCGGCGCGCCCGCTGATGGAGGTGCGCTTTCACGATGTCCGCGTAGCGCGCGCCGGCCGCGACGTGCTCGCGGTGCCCGGCCTCACATTCAGCAGCGGACGCGTCACGGCCATCCTGGGCCCGAACGGCTCCGGCAAATCCACGCTGCTGCGAACCGTCGCCGCCCTCGAACGCCCCCGCGCCGGCGGCGTAACCATCGGCGGCCAGCCCGCCCACCGCAACCGCCGCACGCGCGAGGCGGTCGCCTTCGCCTTCCAGTCCGCCATCTTCGTCTCCGGCACCCTCGGTGCGAACCTGCACCTGGCGCTTCGCCTGCGCGGCCTCCCCCGCCCGGAACGCGAAGCACGCATCGCCGAAGTCACCGCCGCGTGTGGAATCACCCACCTGCTCCCGCGCGATGCCCACCGCCTTTCCGGTGGCGAAGCGCAGCGCGCCAACCTCGCCCGCGCCCTTGCTCTGCGCGCGCCCATTACCCTCCTCGATGAGCCCCTCAGCGGCCTCGACGGCCCCGCCCGCCGCCAGCTCCTCTTCGACCTGCCCGGGCTCCTGCGCGATTTCGCCGCCACCACCCTGCTCGTCACCCACGAACGCGACGAAGCCCTGCGCCTAGCCGCCGACCTGGTCGTCCTCCTCGATGGACGCGTGCGCGCCGCCGGCCCGAAGTCCGAGGTCCTCCGGCGCCCGCCCGATGCGGAGGTCGCCGCCTTCCTCGGTTACACCCTGCTTCCATGCGATACCGGGTTGCTCGCTATCGCCCCCGGCGCCGTTCGCCCCGGCGATTCAGGCGTCACCTTCGAAATGATTGTCGCCGCTGTCGTGGACATGGGCACGCACCGCGAGGCCACGGGCTTCATCGGCGAAGTCCCCGTCGCCGTCCCCGTCACGGGCGCGCCCCCCGTCCCCGGCGCCATCCTCGCGCTCTGCGCCGACCCCGCCTCCGTGGTCGCCTATCCTGCGGCGCCATGCCCGTCCTCGGGTTCGTCCGTGCGCGGAGAGTGGAGCGAACTCGCGCCAGGGGCTTGAACGGCGGCCCCCCTCCACGCAGACACGGGCCTCGGCGGGCGCCCGTGTAGTCGCGACGCCTCGGTTGCAAACCGGTAATTCGGCACGGTACCCCCCGCGGTCGCCGCGCTCGGCCTCGCCGCGATGATGACCTCGGCGCCCGCAGCCGCGGCACGCCTGGCGCTCAAACGCAGGCCGCCTCCGCCCCCGCGCCCTTGACCGGGCCACCCCACTCGCTAGGCTGACGGTTCACCCCCCAAGGACACCAGCATGCCCGAACCCGGCATCACCGAGCCCGTCCAGCGCCAGTTCGGCGCCGTCGCCGCCGCCTACGCGGTTAGTCCGGTCCACGTCGGAGGGCCAGACCTGGACGCGCTGGTTGCCGCTGCCGGCCTCAACGGCGATGGTGATGCGCTCGATCTCGGCTGCGGCGCAGGACACACCGCCCTCGCCCTCGCCCCACGCGCCGCCCACGTAACCGCCCTCGACCTGACCCCCGAGATGCTCGAGGTGGCCGCCGCGCTCGCGCGCGACCGCGGCATCACCAACATCTCCTTCCGCCAGGCCGATGTCAGCAACCTCCCTTTCCCCGATGAGTCCTTCGCTGTCGTTGCCAGCCGTTACAGCGCCCACCACTACCCGGACCCTGCGCTCGCCGTGCGCGAAGCCTTCCGCGTCCTGCGCCCGGGCGGCCGCCTCTGTCTCGTGGACACGGTCGCGCCGGAGGACCCCGCCCTCGACACGTTCTGCAACGCCTTCGAACTCCTGCGCGACGCCTCCCACGTGCGCAACTCCCGCGTATCCGAATGGCTCACGATGTCCCGCGCCGCCGGCTTCGCTGCGGAGGCCGCCTTCCGCATGGACCTCGAGATCCTGACCGCCTCCTGGCTCGAACGCGCGCAGACACCGCCCGACCGGGCCGCCGCCGTACGCGCCCTCTTCGCCGCCGCGACCCCCGCCGCCCGCCAGCGCTTCGCTCTGCGCGCGGAGCCGGAAGCGTTCATCATCCCCGTCGCGCTCGTCGTGGGCCACAAGCCGTAGGCTGGCCCCGCAGATCGCCCGCCCGCCGGCAAGGCCTCGTAGTCCGTGGCCCGACCGATAGGGAGGGCGTCGGTCCCGGCAGCGACCCCGCATCCCGCAGCGGCCACCGCACATTCCGCGCCCGACCGATAGCGAAAGTTCCGCGCCGGCGGGCTGTGCGTCTCCTACGACACGCGCAGCGCCATTTCGCCCGAAGGCAACTCCCGCTCCTCGTGCTCTTGCAACCCCGTGCCCGCCAGCGCCTCGCGCAGTTCGTCTACGGTCACGCCATCTTCCTCCCCGGGATCGATGATGAGCCACGCCTCACCCCGCCCGGCCTGCAACATCCAGCGCAGCCGGCTCAGCGAAGCCGGGTCCAGGAAGCGCCGCTCGGGCCACCAGGCCATCCGCGCTGCCGGTTCCGCCACCTGCAACGTGCTCGCGATCGACGGCCGCGGCTGCAGCCGTCCCGCCTCCGCCAACACCGCATCCGGCGGCGCTATCAGGATCAGCCCCGCGCCAGTGCCCGTGAGCCCGAGATCGGCAAGTGTGGCGATCACCACACTATCAAGAAGATAGTGGGTTGCATTGCGCTACGGATGGGATACGCTGTACGTGCGAACACAAACTCAGGAGGCCTGAAAACTCCATGATCGCCACCAATCGTATCGCCTGGTTGCTCCATCGCTGCAAGCACCGCTGGTCCGAACCCGCCCGCACGGGCACCGCCATCGCCGAATGGACCTGCCTCGACTGTCACAGCCGCCGCCGCTCGCTCGTCATCTAGTCCACCACCTTCGCCGCCCCCGCCCGAAGCCGCCGCTCGCAAGAGCGGCGGCTTCGCTGGTCCTGCCGACGGCTGGGCACCGCCGGGTAACACAAGTTCCTCCCGACGGGATTTCCAGTACCGGCCCTCAATCTCTCTACGCCAGCGCCGCCAGCACCCGCGCCCGGTCCCCCGCAAGCAACGCGCCCACATCCAGCCGCAGCCTCGCGAACGTCTCGCTCTCGATGATCCCATCGCCGCCCGGGTCGCGCCGCACGTACGCGCCCTCCCGCAGCTGGAACCAGTCGATCGCCTTGTCGCGCGTCCGCCAGACGATGTACTCCAGCACGCCGTTGCGCTCGTAGGCCCGCTTCTTCTGGTGCACGTCGCGCGAAACCGAACTGGAGGCGCTCTCCACGATCAGTTCGGGCGCGCCCAGCACGTAGTCATCCTCGAAGCGGTCCGGTGTCAGCCGGTAGAGCATCGCGTCAGGCTCGGGCTCGTTCTCGTCGTCGAGCAGCACCGTCGCCGGGGGGCTCCACTCCACGCCCGGCTGCGCGGCCGCGTAGGCTGCAAGCCACTCCATCATGAGGGTTTGTTCGTGAGCATGCCCCAGGACCTTGATCGGCGACGGCATGTAGACCACTCCTTCTATCAGCTCCACCCGGTGCAGCTCCTCACACTGGCCATACCGCCGGTGGAACTCCTCGCGCGACATCACGTCGCCGTTCTCCAGCCCTATCGCCGCAGCCTCGTGTACAACTCCCATGCCGCCTCCACCGTCAATCTTACTGGTTTCGGCCCTGTTCGCCGCCTCGAAGTTCGTGCGCGCGCCGCATGGCCTCCTCGTGCCTGTGCGCCTGGTTGTCGCTCATCCACTCGCCCCGGATACCGTGGCCGTAGGTCGATATGTGGTTCTCCTCGACCTCCTCGGTGTACTCCCACGCTTCGCCTCGGGCGATCGACAGCAGCATGTTCAGCTCACCCGCGTGGTACACCACGTGCTGCGAAACCAGCAGGACGATGTCCGAGAGCGGCGCCGTCGCTCCCCAGTGCACGGGATGGGGACGGTCGAGGGCGCCGGGCCCCACTGCGGCCAGCGCGTCGTCCCAGAGCCGGAGCCCGTCATCTACCCAGGCGACAACCTCATGGAGGTACTCCTGCGAAGGGTCGATGGTGTCTCGCAGTCCGCGCGGCCACGCAGTGTCCGCCCAGTGTCGTGGTTCGCGGTCGAAGGCGTACGACCGGTACACGTGCGCCCAGCCGCCGGTGTGCTTCAGCACCCCAAGAATCGAGCGGTAACCTCCCGCCGCCGACAGCGCTTCCTCCAGCGTCAGCGTCCGCACATTCTCCCCAAACATCCGCCGCGCCCCTGCCAGCACCTCCCGCGCAAACTCAACCGGCCCCGCCATGGCGACCTCCCTCCCGCGCACGACGTCACGTCGTGCATCGACGGGATACTACGCCTCCTCGCGATACCTCCCGCCGACTTCGCGCTTCAACCCGATCGCGGCCCGCGACTCTTACCTCATGCCTCATGCCTCACGCCTCACGCCTCGATACACATGATATGCTTGATCCGGTACACAAAGGAGCGTCGCCATGCGCACCAACATCGAAATCGACGACGCCCTCATGACCAGGGCACTCGAAGCGTCGGGCCTTCCGACGAAGCGAGCCGTGGTTGAGGAGGCGCTCCGCCTGCTCATCCGCATCGAAGCGGGGCGGCACTTGATCGACCTCGCTGGCAAGGTGGAATTCTTCGAAGACTATGACCCCGAGGAGGGTGACCCCCCGCCCGTCGAGTGGGATGCTCGCTGACAGCTCGGTTTGGATCGACCTGCTGCGCGGCCGCGCCACCGCGCAAGTCGCGGCGCTTAGAGATGGCTTGGAGACCGCATCCATCGCGATGGGAGACCTGATCGCGATGGAAATCCTGCGTGGGTTGCGTCAGGATACCGGCTCGCGAATCCGCAGCCGGCTGTTGCTGCTCGAAATGCACGAAATGGGCGGCCTCTCCGTCTGCCTTGGCGCCGCTGAGTTCTACCGCCTCCTGCGCGGTCGCGGCATCACCGTCCGCTCCACCATCGATTGTCTCATCGCCACCTACTGCATCCAGGGAGGCCACACCCTCCTCCACTCCGACCGCGACTTCGACCCCTTCGAACAACACCTCGGCCTCCAGGTCCTCCACCTGTAACCCCCGGGGCCTCACCGTCGCCATGCCCTTGCCCCTCCTCGCTGCGCCCCGGCCGGAGTGTCCTGCCGAACGTGCGCACCCGCAGCGATGGCGCCGAACCCCTGCTACGAACCTGGCCGCGCGTCCTCGCCCACGGCCGTCCCCTTCCACCCGGACGCGACCACCGCATACGGGACTCGTCCGGCCACGCGCACCGTGCCGAGCGCGCTCACGTTCACACTTTCGAATCCGGCCGCGCGAAACATGTCGCCAACTGGCTCGACGCTGGTCAGCGCCATGATCGGCAGTTCGAGGCGCACGTTCTTCGTGTAATGCTGTTCGAACAGGCCGGGCGCATCCTCTCCCTCGGCCTCGGCCGCGCTCTCGCCGGAGAACCACAAGCCATCGACCGCGATAGCGCGACCCCCTGCGCGCAGCAGGCGACCCCAGTTCTCGAACGCCTTCGTAGGCTCCCGCAGGGTCCAGAGAAGGTGGCGGCTCACGACTGCGTCGAAGCTCGCATCCGCGAAGGGCGGCGCCACCGCGTCCCCCTCCCGGAAATCCACGTCCACGCCCTGGCTCCGGGCTGCGGAGCGCGCCGCCCCGAGCATGCCTTCAGCCAGGTCGATGCCGGTCACGCGGTGGCCGAGCCCGGCCGCGATGCGTGCCGCGAAGCCCGTCCCGGTCCCGACATCGAGGACATCGGCGGGGGCGGGCGGTAACAGCGTGCGCAGGGCCTCTACCCAGGCGGCGAACTCTTCGCTGCCCTCCGTGGCTACGTTGTCCTTGTGCGCCTCGTAGTCCAGTGCCGTCGTGCTCCAGAAGCGCGAGATTGGGGCCTGCGCGGACCTTTCGTCCATAGGTTCCCCTCCGGGATCGCCGCGATGGGCCCAGAGTAGCCCCGCCGCCCCCGCGGACGCTAGCGAGCGAGCCCGCTTACCCATCTTCTGGGCACCCTGGTCGTTCGCGCGAGAAGAAGGGGCCGGTGTTTTTCACCGGCCCTGCCTATCCGGGGAGGTACTACACCTCCCGGAATTCGCCCTCCACGGTGCCTTCCTCGGCCGCGCCCTCCGGCGCTTCCCCATTGCCCTCCGGCGCCGCCCCTTGCTGGCCGTATACCGCCTCGCCGATGCGCTGCATCGACTGGCTCAACTCCTCCAGCGCCGCCCGGATCTGCTCCGTGTCTTCGGTCTCGTTGGCGTCGCGTACCGCCTTCACCTTCTCTTCGACATCCGTCTTGAGCGCCGCCTCGATCTTGTCCGCGTTCTCGCGCAGCGTCTTCTCCGCCTGGTAGGCGGTGCTGTCCGCCATGTTGCGCATCTCGATGAGTTCGCGCCGCTTGCTGTCTTCATCCGCGTGCAATTCGGCTTCGCGCTGCATGCGGTCGATCTCGTCCTTACTCAGCCCGCTCGATGCCTGGATCGTGATTTTCTGCTCGCGGCCCGTGCCCTTGTCCTTCGCCGACACGTTCACGATGCCGTTCGCGTCGATATCGAACGCCACTTCGATCTGTGGCAGCCCGCGTGGCGCCGGAAGCAGCCCATCGAGGATGAAACGGCCCAGCGGCTTGTTGTCCGTCGCCATCGGCCGTTCGCCCTGGAGGACGCTTATCTCCACGCTCGGCTGGTTGTCCGCCGCCGTGCTGAACACCTGGCTCTTCGATGTCGGGATGGTCGTGTTGCGCGGGATGATCGCCGTCGCCACGCCGCCCAGCGTCTCGATCCCGAGCGTCAGCGGCGTCACATCGAGCAGCAGCACGTCCTTGACGTCGCCCTTGAGCACGCCCGCCTGGATGGCAGCGCCGATAGCCACCACTTCGTCCGGGTTCACGCCCTTGTGCGGCTCTTTCCCGAAGAAGTCGGCCACCAGTTTCTGCACGGATGGCATGCGCGTCTGGCCGCCCACGAGCACGATTTCGTCTACGTCGCCCGGCTTCTTCGTCGCGTCGTCGAGCGCCTTCTTCACGGGCTCGAGCGTGCCCGTGAGCAGGTCGCCCACCAGCTGCTCCAGCTTCGAACGGCTCAGCGTCACGTTCAGGTGCTTCGGTCCGGTTGCGTCCGCCGTGATGAACGGCAGGTTCACGTCCGTCTGCTGTGCGCTCGAAAGCTCGATCTTCGCCTTCTCCGCTTCCGCCTTGAGGCGCTGCAACGCCTGCCGGTCCTGCCGCAGGTCGATCCCCTCGGCCTTCTTGAATTCGTCGATCAGCCAGCCGATCACGCGCTGGTCGAAGTCATCGCCCCCGAGGTGCGTGTCGCCGTTCGTGCTCAGCACTTCGAACGTGCCTTCGCCCAGCTCGAGGATCGAAATGTCGAACGTCCCCCCGCCGAGGTCGTAGACGGCGATCAGCTCGTCCGCCTTCTTGTCCAGCCCGTACGCCAGCGCAGCCGCCGTGGGCTCGTTGATGATGCGCAGCACATCGAGCCCGGCGATGCGCCCCGCGTCCTTCGTTGCCTGGCGCTGGGCGTCGTTGAAGTACGCCGGCACCGTGATCACCGCTTCCGTTACCGGCTCCCCGAGGTACGCCTCCGCATCCGCCTTGAGCTTCTGCAGGATCATCGCGCTCACTTCGGGGGGGCTCAGCTGCTTGTCGCCCATCTTCACCTGCACGTCGCCGTTCTTGGCCGCGCTGACGCCATAGGGCATCAGTTTCACGTCGCGCTGCACCTCCGGGTCCTTCAGCTTGCGCCCCATGAAGCGCTTGATGCTGAACACCGTATTGTCCGGGTTCGTCACCGCCTGGCGCTTCGCCACCTGGCCCACGAGGCGCTCGCCGCCCTTCGTGATTGCCACCACCGAAGGTGTCGTGCGCGCCCCTTCGGCGTTGGGGATGACGACCGGCTCGCCGCCTTCCATCACCGCCATGCACGAATTCGTCGTCCCAAGGTCGATCCCGATTACCTTTGCCATTTGTAGCTCCTTCGTCGCTGCTATTAGCTGTTGGCCATTGGCCCCCAGCCTCGATTCGTTGATTGGTTCTAATTTCCTGTGTACTGCTCTCCCGGAATGGTCTTGCCAACGGCCAACAGCCAACGGCCAACGGCTATTCCCCCGCGCCCACGATCACCATCGCCGGACGGACCACCCGCTCCCCGAGCTGGTACCCCTTTTGCACCACGTGCAGCACCTTGTTGTCCTCGCCCGGCTGCCGCCCGACCGCTTCGTGCAGCGCAGGGTCGAATGGTTCGCCCGCGGCGGCGATCTCTCGCACCTGCATCGCTTCCATCAGCTGCGCGAACTTGCGCTGGATGGCGACGATGCCCTGCACCCAGTTCAGGCCCGCCAGGTTCGCGTCCACGGTCGCCACCGCCCGGTCCAGGTCGTCGAAGATGGGCAGCAGGTTGATGACGAGCGCCGCTTGCGCCAGGCGCGCCGTTTCGCCGCGCTCCATCTCCACGCGCCGCTTGTAATTGATGAAGTCAGCCGCGCTGCGCTGCCAGTTCTTGTAGTTCGTCTCCGCCCGCGCAAGCGCCTCTGCGAGCTCGCTCGCGCCGCCCGCCGCCGCCTGCTCCGCCGCCGGAGCCGGCTGCGCTTCGCCGCCCGCCTCGCGCGCGTGGTCGACCGGTGGCCCGCCTTCATCGGTCATGCGCGATGCCGCTCGCTTGTCCAGGATGCGATCTTCGTTCG
This sequence comes from Tepidiformaceae bacterium, assembly GCA_051003295.1. Classification (GTDB taxonomy): domain Bacteria; phylum Chloroflexota; class Dehalococcoidia; order Tepidiformales; family Tepidiformaceae. Next base: position 53,654 of record JBPCLM010000135.1, read on the forward strand.
CTGTCATAGAGCCTCCACTGTACTTCCCGCTCCATTCCATCCGTGCCGCCGCCACCCGCCGGCGCCGTTGCAGTCAACCTTCACAAACGCGGCCACGCTATTCGGCCTCGCCCCGGTACTTTCGCAGCAGTTCCGTCAGCACGTCCGCCACGTAGCGCACGTGCGCGACGCTATCGCCGTATGCCATGCGCGTCGGCCCCAGCACGCCCAGCATGCCGCCCGCGCCGCCCTTCGCCCCGTAGCGCGCGAGCACGAAGCTCATGTCCTTGTACGGCCCCTCGGTGTTCTCGTCGCCGATCACGATCGCCACGTCCCCTTCTTCCACAGCACCCGCGGGGATGGCGCGTGTCAACCGCCGTTCGTCCACCGCTTCGAGCATGTCGAGCATGCGGTCGCTATCGCCGAACTCCGGCTGGCGCAGCATTTCGCGCACGCCTTCGACCACGGGCGCTTCCGCCACCGCCGCCTGTTCGCGCAGCAACACCTCCGCCACCGCCGCCACAACGATGCTTTCGACCGCGCCCTGCGGCTCCGGGCCTTCCTTCACGGGCAGGTCCGCCGCCATCTTGCCCGCGAAGTCGGCGTTCAGCCGCGCCGCGATGCGCCCCAGTTGCTCCTGGTTCGCCGCCACCGGGAACTCCAGCGTCTGCTGGTGCACGGATGTGTCCGAAGTCACGACCACGAGCAGCGCGCGGTTGTCCGCCAGCTCCACCAGTTGCAGTTGCTTGAGACGCACTTCGCGCACGCGCGGCTGCGTCACGAGGGCCACGTTGTGCAGCGAATTCGCGAGCACGCTCGCCGCCAGCCCCACCCATTCCTCCATCTGCCGCGTGCTCTGGTGGAACTGGTGCAGGATGGCGATCTCCTCCTGCCGCGAAAGGCCCCGCTCGGGCATCAGCGAGCTCACGTAGTAGCGATAGCCGCGGTGCGAAGGGATGCGCCCCGCGGATGTGTGCGGGTGCGTGATCATGCCCTCGTCTTCGAGCGCCGCCATTTCGTTGCGCACGGTCGCGCTGGAAAGCCCGAGGGCATGGCGTGCCACCAGCGCCTGCGATCCCACCGGCGCCGCGCTGTCCACGTAGTCATCCACAATAAAAGCGAGGATTCGCGCCCTACGCTCTGACAACGACATTATCAACCCCTCCCGCCATTCTAGCACTCAGCCCCCGAGAGTGCCAGAGGGGCGGGAGCAGCGTTCGCATCGGCGCGCTTCGTGAGCACGCCAGTTTGGATGTATCCTGGGCGGCGGCGCGGAGCATCGCAGTACCGAAGCTCCAGTTGAGACAGCGATAAACAGCCTCTGGAGGGGTCATTGGCAGGGAGCAACGAGCCAACCACGATCAACGACCTGCTGAAGCGAGACGTGATTCTCGAGGCGCCCGTCTTCCAGCGCAGATTCGCTTGGCAGGAAAAACAACTGGCTGACTTCTGGGAAGACTTCAACGGTGCGCGCGACCATGACTCCGACACGGTCTTCTTGGGCGCGGTGATACTACGCCCGGAGTCACCCAGTACGGCTAGCACGGCAGAGCGCTGGCTGATTATCGATGGGCAGCAGCGCCTGACCGCGCTCTCGCTCCTCGTCGCCGCGATCTGTCTGGAAGCGATTGCAACGCAAGGAACCGGTGACACCGCTACGCAGGAGTTTGTAACCAACCAAGTGCGACGCTATCTGCTTCCACAGTCGCATGGGAATCTCAAAAACCTTGAAACGAAGGTGATGGTGACGACTCCGGATCTTGATGACTACCGGGCAGCGATTGGCTTGGTGGGAATCGACGAAGTGCTGCCCCTTAAACGGAAAGCAAACATGAATTCCAAGATACATCGAGCCCTCGAATTTCATCGCGAACAGGTTAAGGATCGCGTCGGCGCGGCAGCGAAACTGGAAAACTACACCGCCCTTCTGGAGGAGTTGGTTTCGAAGGTGGAGCTGATCGAGATCCATCTTGCCGAGCGCCACGACCCGAACGAAGTATTCAACCGGCTGAACACCAAGGGCGCGGAGCTGACGTTGGGGGACCTGGTCCGGAATGAGGCCTTCGGCCGCTTCTCGACCGATCGGGAGGGAGCGAATCGGGCCTTTCAATCCCATTGGAGGCAGTTCGAGGATCGCTTCCCGACAGATGATAGCCGCGAAGCATACTACTGGCCCTTTACACTCGCGGCCGAGCCCACTGCGACGAAAGGCAAGGCGTTCTCCCTCTTGAGGAAGCGGTGGCTTGGATTGAGCGACGCTCAGAAGGGCGAAGACGCCGAAGCCGCTATCAAGCTCATCGTGGAAGACTTGGGGCGGTACGTCGATGCGTTCTGCCTCCTTCACGACGGGCGCAGATTCGAAGGCCTGACTGGTCAGGTTACGGGGGCTGCGCTCCGCTTGCAGCGGATGAAGCTTCCGTCGGTCACCTATTCATTTCTGCTACAGGTGTTGGATGCGGCGAGGACAAAGGATCTCGCCTCAGGGGATGCGGCGACCACCCTCGGCATCGTAGAATCATTCCTCGTTCGCCGTGCTTTGATTGGGCTCGAACCAACGGGCCTGCATGCTGTGTTCAAGCGGCTGTGGGGAAAGTCTCGGGGCCAGCCGGGAGCAGTCAGAACCGGCCTTGTGACCTCGACGATCGCGTTTCCCAGTGACGATGACATCCTCAGAGAGCTGCCAACGGTGAACATGTACAGGCGCCGTCTCGCGCCCTACATTCTCGGCGAGTATGAGCGCGCCCACACGAAAGGCGATCCCCTGTCAGAAGATCAATTGACCAAGTTCACCATTGATCACGCGGCGCCCCAGTCCTTTGAGTCGCGATGGATCCGTGAGTACGGCCTGGTCAGGGATGCAATCTCTGCGTTGCTGAACTCGTGGGGGAATCTCGTGCCGCTTTCCGCCATTGCAAACTCAACGAAAGGCGCGTCTGACTGGGTAGAAGCGCGCGGTACACTCGGCAACGAAACGGTCTATAAGACGACCAAAGACCTCTTAGATGACTATGCGGACTGGACGCCTAGGGAGATCCGGGCGCGAACGAATCACCTGACAGAGTGGGCCATTTCCCGGTGGCCGGATTATTCGGCATCGTAACCTTCTGGCCTGTGTCCGGCGTTGGCGACAACGGGCACCGCCGCCTGATGAATGCCACTTCCCTTGCCAGATCCCATGCTGCATATGCGACCATGCCCTCGCCGACACTCCGGTCACCTCTCCGGTAGCGCTCGGCGAACTCTCGGGGGAGCTCGGAGAAGTCAAGTCTCGCCGGTTTCGCCGATATAGTTCAGAAGCCACTCGCGCTCCTCAGTCGCGAGCCGCTTGTCGAACGGCAGATGTGGGCACCAGCCCCGGAACAGCCGAAGCTCGCCAGCGATGTCGTTCCCCCAGAAATGGACGAGCCCCTCGGTGAGAGACCGATCGCCTTGGACATACCGATCAACGAATCCCGCCACCGCTGCCTCCGCCCCGGCGCAGTGTCCACAGTGCTGCCAATGGCCCCGACATCGGGCACACCACCTGTCCCTCCGGGCGTGGTCCCAATCGCCGTTGGGGCCGAATGCCCTGTGCGTGTTGTCTGCCATCAAGCGCGCTTCCGCAGGTGTCATCGTCGCGAGGTAGCGGAGGTTCACGTCCGTGACGACGGCCTGCCCGCAAACGTCGGGCAAGCGGTCGTGGCGGCGGCCGCCGTGGTCGATTCTGCACCCGCCGACATACCGTTCTTCGGAGATCGCGTCGAGGCTGGACCACTCGCACTCCCAATTTGGACAGCCGTCGTCTTCGAAATGCCCGCATCCGTTCCGCTCTAGCGCGCAGAACACATCCTCGCTCCCGGCGTGTGATGGCCAAGGTATACTGCGCCGCATGGCATCAGGGCAAGCCCTCATCGACCTCTGCAAGCGCCACGTCGTCGAGACGTTGGAGTCTCTGCCTGAGTGCGCCCCGACCGGCCCCGGCCTCGGCCAGAAGGCAATCGAAGACGCCGCCGGTTTCGCCCTCGCCCTCCCCGAGTACGACGGCTACTTCACGTGGTCGCTCCTTGTCGCGCTCACAATCGATGGCAAAGTCGAGGCGACCCAGCCCGGCAAGCGCAACAAGAAGTACCGGCTCGCCCTCTAGCCCCTCCCCTTCGGCGTGCTCGGCGGGACGTTCGACCCGCCGGATAGCGGGCACCTCGCGCTGGCCGAGTGCGCGCGCGTGCAGTTCGCGCTCGGACGCGTGCTCTTCGTGCCCGCGGGCGACCCCTGGCGCAAGACGGGGTCAGGCCCGGGGCCCGAGGCCCGGGGTCCGGGCCCACCGGGCGGCTGTGCTAATCTTGGTGCATGTCATCGTCCGTCGTATCGCCCGCTGAGGCCTCGGCTGACTTGCCTGCACTGCTCGCCCGTGTCGAACGAGGGGAGGAGATCGTGATTGCGCGCGATGGCGCGCCTGTCGCCCGCATCGTGCCAGCGGGATCCTCCGGCCGCCCTCCGCGGCCCTTCGGCACCGCCATCGGGCTTATCGAACTGCTGCCCGGTTGGGACGACGACCCCTCCTAACACCCCCACCCCCGTACACTGCCCCCATGCCCTACCCCCTCCCCTTCGGCGTCCTTGGCGGGACGTTTGACCCGCCGCATAGCGGGCACCTGGCGCTGGCCGAGTGCGCGCGCGTGCAGTTCGCGCTCGGACGCGTCCTCTTCGTGCCCGCCGGCGACCCCTGGCGCAAGACGGGGTCAGGCCCGAGGCCCGAGGCCCGGGGCCCGAGCCCATCACCAACCGCGGCCCCAACCGAAAGTGGACAGGCGCGCGACATCTCCCCCGCCGCCCACCGCCTCGCGATGGTGCGGCTCGCCATCGCCGGCAACCCCGCCTTCGCCGTCGATGAGCGCGAGCTGCGCCGCCCCGGCCCCTCCTACACCGTCGACACCCTCGAAGAACTCCGCGCCGAACTGGGCGCCGAATCGTCAATCGTCAATCGTCAGTCGTCGATCGTCCTCGTGCTCGGCGCCGACGCCCTCGACGACCTGCCCCACTGGAAGGATCCCGCGCGCATCTTCGAGCTCGCCCGCGTCGCCGTCGCCCCCCGCCCGGGCCACCCAGCCCCCACCGCCGGGCCGTCAGCGCTGACGGTGGAGATGCCCCCGCTCGCCATCACCTCCAGCGATATCCGCGCGCGCCTGGCCGCCGGCAAGCCCATCCGCTACCTCGTCCCCGACGCCGTCGCCGCCTACATCGCCGAACACGGCCTCTACCGCCCGGGGTAGCACCCCCGGACTCAGGCCTCAGGACTCACGACTCATGCCTCATCCCTCATGCCTCATCCCTCATGCCGCATCCCTCATCCCTCATCCCTACCCAATCACTCCCGCCGTCGCCAGCCGGTCCAGTTCCTCCCCTTCGATGCCCATCTCCGCCAGCACCTCGAAGGTGTGCTCCCCCAGGTCCGGCGCCGGGCCGCGCGCGCCCGTGTCCGTGCCGTAGAGCTTGAAGGGCGTGTCCAGCGTCTCGAACGATCCGAACTGAGGGTGCTCGATGGTCGCGAACCAGCCCATTTCGTGCACCTGCGGGTCCTCGATCATGTCCGTCATCGTGGCCACAGGCGCCCAGATGAGGCCCGCCTCGTCCATCTTCGCCCCCCAGTAGTCGCGCGGGTGCTCCGCCATGATGCCCTCGATCTCCTCCGTCAGCGCCGTCGTCTGCGCGCGCAGCTTGGGGATGTCGTTGTAGCGTTCGTCAGTCGCCCACTCGGGCCGCCCCGCCGCCGCGCAGAACGCCGGCCAGTGCCGCGGGAACGGCACCGGGTTCACCAGCAGCAACCAGAGCCCATCGCCGCACTGGTACGAATTCCAGATCGGGTTCACCGGCGCCTTGCGGCTGATGCGCGGCGGGTTCTGCTTCGAAACCAACCCCGCCGCGAAATCGCCCGCGATCGTCCACATGCCCGTCGCCTGCAGCGTCAGCTCCACGTGCTGGCCCTCGTCCGTCTTGTCGCGCATGCGGAGGGCGGCGAGCGTGGCCGCGAGCACATTCAGCGCCGTCGTGTGGTCGCCCTGCCCCCCGCGGCAGAGCGGCGGCGGCGCGTCCGGCTCCGCCAGCAGGCCCATGATCCCAGAACGCGCCCAGAACGCCGCGAAGTCGAACCCCGGCCGGTCTTCATCCGGACCGCGTGTGCCGTAGCCGCTGAAGGAGACGTAGATCGCCTTCTCGTTCACCGCGCGCACGTCATCGAACGTCAGCCCGTAACGTACGCGCCGCCGCTGCACCAGGTTCGTCAGGAAGATGTCGCACGACTCCGCCATCTTGCGCACCAGCTCCGGCCCGCCCGCCTTCTCCAGGTCGACCGTCACCGAACGCTTGCCGCGGTTGTCGAGCTGGAACGCGTAGTTCGTGGCGAAGTCGTGGTCGTAGCCCATCGAACGCAGGATGAAGTGCCGGTAGATGTCGCCCGATGGCGGCTCGATTTTGATGACGTCGGCGCCCATATCGGCCATGAGAGCCGTGGCGGCGGGCGCTGCCAGCCAGTTCGCGACCTCCAGCACACGGATGCCATCGAGTGGTGCGGCCATGGGGGATCCCTCCAGCGGTGCGCTGCGTGGCGGCGCCTGGGCCGCCCGCGCGGTGCCCGATTCTACCAGCCGCCGGGAGAGAAGCGGGCGAACCTACCCCGGGATCTCGCCGATGACCGCCTCCTCGCGCAGGGCCGCGATCTCCCCCGCGCTGAGGCCGAGCCCGGCCAACACTTCCTCGTTGTGTTCGCCCAGCAGCGGCGCCGGGCGGCTCGACCGTGGCCGCACCCCATCGCGCACGATCGGCAGCGAAGGGTACAGGTGGTACCCCACGTGCGCGCGCTCGCTCCCCTCCCAGAACCCCGCCGATGCGAACGGCTCCGCGCCGAGTACGTCGGTGTCGCTGTGCATGGGGGCCGCCGCCACGCCCGCCGCCTGCAGTTCGGCCGCCAGGTCGTCGCGGTCGCGGTTGGCCGTCCATTCCGCCAGTCGAGCCGAGAGTAGCCCGCGATGGGCCGCGCGCCCTTCCGCCGTCGCGAAACGTGCCTCAGCAGCCCACGGGCTGACGATGAGCGCGCTCAGCGCCGCCCACTCGGCATCCGTGGCCACCTCGATCGCGACCCAGCGGTCGTCGCCAGCGCAGGGGAACAGGCCGGAGGGCTCGCTACCGGCGCGCCGGTTCCCCTGCCGTGAGGGGATAGCCCCCTCGCGCTGGTAGCGGATGAGCGCGTCCGTTACGAGCGGCAGGAACCCCTCCAGTTGCGCCGCCTCGATGCAGCGCCCGCGGCCGTCCCTCGCCCGCGCGGCCAACCCCGCCACCACCGCAACCGTGCCCGTGAGGCCGCTGATGGGGTCGCCAAGGGCGTTGCTCAGCATGCACGGCGGCCCGTCCTCATACCCCATCAGTGCCGTCAGCCCTGACATGCCCTCGATCGTGTTCCCGAACGCCTGGTAGCTCGCCTCGGGGCCGTCGCTTCCGAAGCCGGGCTGGCGCAGCAAGATGAGCCCCGGGTTCTCCGCACTGAGGACGTCGTACGACAGCCCGAGCTTTTCCAGCACTCCCGCCGCGAAGTTCTCGATCACCACGTCTGCGCTGCCGATGAGCTGCCGCGCGACTTCCTTCCCGAGTGCCGTCGCCAGGTCGAGCGTCAACCCGCGCTTCCCCCGGTTGGTGGCGTTGAACACGTGGCTGTGTTCGTGGAGGGCGTTCGTCGGGTCGTCGCCGGGTGGGCGCGAACCCCGCCACCAGTCGAAGTGGCGGTGGCTCTCGACCTTGATCACGTCCGCGCCGTAGCAGGCGAGGATGTGTCCCACAAGCGGCCCTGCCCACCCCATCGAAAGGTCCACGACGCGCACGCGTCCGGGCGCCCACGGCCCGTCCGGGTGCTCCCCCTGCCCTGCCGCCAGCGATTCTTCCCGCACCCTTGCCGGCGCGCCCGCGACCCGCAATTGCCGACCCGCCGCCGTCGCGACGGTATGCCACGCCCCGCGCGCTCGAAGCTGCGGCGAATCGAGCACCTCGGCCACGTCCGGGTGCGCGGAGCAGGGGATGCGCGCCGCCTGCAGCGTGTGGAACACCTCGAAGCGCGTGCGCTCCGCGAGCCACGGGAGCAGGTAGCCATCCAGCGCCTCCATGTTCTGGGCCCGCACGACGGAGTCCGCAAAGCGCGCGTCCGACGGCAGCTCCGGGTGCCCGATGACTTCGCAGAGCCGCAGCCACTGCGGGTGCAGCGCTACGTGCAGCCCGATCCAGCCATCCTTGCAGGGCAGCGTCGCGAGCGTCGCCTGTGCCCCGCTGAAGCGATTCCCCGCCCGCTCGCGGTGGATGCCGTGGTACTGGAAGCCGACCGGGTCGTAGATCATCGTCGCGAGCACCGCCTCGGCCATCGAGACGCCGCTGAGCCCTGGCGCCGTTGGAGCCAGACCGGCGAGCGACATCGTGGCCTCGATAGCCGCAAACAACCCCGCCGTGAACTGGCCCTGCGCGCCCGGCGGCCCCAGCGGCTCCCGCCCCGGTTCGCCCACGGCCGACATCCAGCCGCCCGCCGCGTGCAGCCCGAGGTCCGTCGCGCGCCGCCCGCTCCAGGGGCCCTCGAAGCCCCATGGCGTCAGCCATACGACCTGCCGCCGCCGCGCTTCCGTAGCGAGGGACGTGCGGTTCGCTGCGGTCACTGGCGCGTCGGTGATGAGCGTGCCCGCGCCGTCAAAGCCGGGTTCGCCGTCAAAGCGCGTGCCCTCGCCCAGGAAGGCCCCGAGGCCCTCCGGGTCCAGCGCGGTCGTTTGCTCCACCTCGGCGCCGAACTGGCGCAGCAGCCAGCCTGCGTACGCCGCCGCCACCCCGTAGGAAGCGACCGTGAAGCGCGCGCCGGGCAGCAATTCCATGCGCGCCATCATACCGGCATGGCACGCACCGCCGCCCCGTTCGACAGCCATCGCGAGGCTCCCCACAATCGGCGCCATGGACCCCATCGCGGCGCTGCAGCGCATCGCCTTCCTGCTCGAACGTGCGGGTGAGCCGGGCTACCGCGTGCAGGCATTTCGCCGCGCCGCCGCCACCCTCGGGGCCCTCCCCGAAGGTGAGCTCGCCGCACGCGCTCGCGCCGGCACGCTGCGGACGCTCCCCGGAATCGGCGAGTCGACCGCGCGCGTCGTCGCCGAGGCGGCCGGCGGCGCCATCCCCGCCTACCTTCAGCGCCTGGAGGCGGCCGCCGCCTCCGCTCCTGCGCCGGTCGAAGGGTCCGCGGCCGTCATCCGCGCCGCTCTCCGCGGCGATTGCCACACCCATTCCGAGTGGTCCGATGGCGGCAGCCCCATCGATGTCATGGCCGAAACCGCCCGCGCTCTCGGCCACGACTACATCGTCCTCACGGACCACTCACCGCGCCTCACGGTGGCGCGCGGCCTCAGCCCCGAGCGTCTGCGTCAACAGCTCGACGTCGTCGCCGCCCTCAACGAACGCCTCGCGCCCTTCCGCATCCTCACGGGCATCGAAGTCGACATCCTCGATGACGGTGCCCTCGACCAGGAGGATGAGCTGCTCGCTCGCCTCGAGGTGGTGGTCGCCAGCGTGCACAGCAAGCTGCGCATGGAGCGCGCGCCCATGACGCGCCGCCTGCTCGCGGCCATCGCCAACCCGCACATGGACATCCTCGGGCACTGCACGGGCCGCATGAAGACCACCAACAAAGACCGCCCCGAATCAGAATTCGATGCTGCGCTCGTGTTCGCCGCTTGCGTGCGCTTCGACAAGGCCGTGGAGATTAACTGCCGCCCCGAACGGCGCGACCCACCGCGCCGGCTGCTGCGCCTCGCCGTGGAGGCCGGCTGCCGCTTCGCCATCGATACGGACGCGCACGCGCCCGGGCAACTGGATTGGCTCGGCAACGGCACGGCACGCGCCGCCGAATGCGGAGTGCCCGTAGAGCGCATCGTCAATACGTTCGAAGCAGACGCTCTTGTTGCGTGGGCGAGAAGCCACGCAGACGAATCTTCGTGACGGGGACCAGCCCGGCTGGTCCGGACGCCTAGCGGGGGCTGCCAGCCGCGTGGGCGCGCTCGATTATGGGGAAGTACTCCGCCCGCAGCCTCTCCGGCTCTGACGGGACTCCCTCCCGGGCGATGTCGGCGACTTCGGGTTCATCGACGGTGCAGAAGAACACGAGGTCGCCGGGCGCGGGCCGCCGTGCCGGCCGGTCCAGCCCACCGAGCCACGTGCGCTCGCCGTCATCGCGGGCAAGCGGTTTGCCGGCGGCGTTGCTGCGCGTCACCGCTACGCGGTCACCCGCAACTTCCTCCACCGTCCCCGTCATCCACCGCCAGACGACCTCAGGCGCCTGCGGGGCGCGGTCGATGGCCACGAGCTGGCCCGGCCGCACTTTGATCCTGTCCTGGACGGCCGCGCCGTAGCGCACCTCCAGGGGTTCATGACTTTCGAGCGAGCGCACGCGGCAACCCGCGTCCCCGCACGAAAGCACCAGTGCGAGTTCCAAATCCAATGACGTTTTCTCCTGGGTTTCCAGCGCCCGGCAAATCGCCGGGCAGGGGGCGAACCCGGCCGCGCCGCGACCCGCCAGGGGTCGTTTGGGTGCCGCCCCTACGGGCGCGAGCGCGCCTGAGGAGACGGCATCCCGGGCGTTGCCGGGGAGAGCTGTTGTACGAATGCCGTTTGCATAGCCGCCTCCTTCCCGCTCGCGCCAATCGTCGCCCCGAGCGCCGCGGACGTCAACCTCCGACCGCCGGCCGCGTCCCGGCCTACACCCGGCTCTTGCATTCGCCCTGCGACGCCTGCGGGAACCTTCTGCGCCCCCCCGGCGTTTGGCTATTTGATGGCCGCGCGCACCTCGCTGATACTGGACACGCCCCGGGGAACGACGCCTTGGCCCATCAACAACGCTTCTGCCCACTATGCAACCGCGCCTTCAACGAAGGCGAAGCTGTGCTTCGCTGCGAAGGCTGCGAAGTCCTCCACCACCCCGGCTGCTGGGTCAAGAACGGTGGCTGCGCGACGCCCTCGGAACATCGCGTCGCTCCCATCGCACTCGCCTACCAACAGAATGCCGCCCCCATCGCCCCAACCAGCAGCGGCGCGCCCGACCTTTCCGACGCCACGGATGCAGACGATCCGGCCCCTGCCCTCGCGGCGGGCGTGGCCGTCATCGGCGCCGGCGCGACCGGCCGGCCCCCGCCGGCGGGCGGCGATGTCCTCGCTTCGGGACGCGTCATCCACCGTGGCGAGCCACTCCCCACGCACGTGGACCCGCCCACGCCGCCGCGGCGCTACGTCCCCGCGCCACCCGGCCCGGCCTCCGGCGCTCGCCCGATGCCTCGTATCTACCGGCGGAACCGGCTGCTCGGATACTGGTACTTCCCGGCGGCCGCCCTCCTCGCCGTTGGCATCGCCTTCGGCGTCATCTGGCTGTTCGACCGCATCAGCGAAAGCGACGAACCGGGGGATGCCGTGGTGACCACGCCGGGCGTGGAAGGGTCTCCGCGCGCGCAAACTTCGCCCACCGCCGCCGCGACGCGCGCTGCCGGCGCGACCACTCCCGCCGCCGGCAGCACCCCCGCGGACAAGTTCCGGGCGGGCGATGCGG
>JBPCLM010000136.1:0-4460 GCA_051003295.1 Tepidiformaceae bacterium
GCGCTACGCTCCGCCGAGGCGACACCTACGCCGCCCGGCCAGGCCGCGCAAGGGCGCGGTCCAGGTTCCGCCATCACTTGGCGGTGCTGCGGACCATGCGGGCGCGGATGAGAGAGACCCAGCCGCCAAGCTGCTCGACGCAACTATTCAGGCTGCGCTTCATCCACTTTTGTGCCGGGCGCTCGATGTAGCGCCAGATCAGCCAGGACGCCGCCGTGACGGCGAGCGTCGTCGCAACGATCAACTGGGCGGCGGTCGCGGTCCCTTCGAAGCGGTTGAGCAGCATGTAGCCGATGTGTTGATGCAGCAGGTACATCGGATAGGTTAGCCCGCCGATGGCGAGGATCAGTCCCGGCGGCAGCGGCAAGCGCCGCACCCGCGTCGAGAGCCACACCAGGGCGATTGCCGCGAGGCACAGACCGGCGATGACCCAATTGTCGAGCGTGACATGATAGTGGCCGCGCAGCCATGCGGCCCCGGCGAGCGCCTCGTTGACCGCCGTGATGGTTGCGAGCGCCAGCAGGAGAAGCACGCTGCGATCCCAGCGGCCGCGATAGATTTCATAAAGCAGCAGCCCGGCGGCAAAAAAGGCGCTCTGGTCCGTGAGCAGCAGGCGCCGCAGGGCCATCGAGCCAAGCAGCGATTCGTTGAAAATGGAAATCGCGAGCCAGATGACGACGATGAAGCCGAGTTCGCGCCGGAGCAAGCCGGTCGCGATCAACGCGAACACCCAGGCATAGAACGTGATCTCGTACACGATGGACCAGTATGCACCATCCATGAACGGCTGCTTCAGGCCGGGCGCGACGATGAACAGGTTGGCCAGCCACTGAAGCGCGGTCGCTTCGAAGCGCGGCGCGCCGATCGCGAGCGTCGCGATGAAGGTCGCGGTCATGCAGAAGACGAAGCCCGGATAGATGCGGGCAATTCGCGCGACGGCAAAGCCCGTGGCGGTGCGTCCTTCGGCCGAGTAGGCGATGACGAAGCCGCTGATGATGAAGAAAAGCTGGACCCCAAGGTAGCCGTATTTGGCGATCGGCGTAAGGTCGGGCAGCGAGACCGTGGTAAAACCATCCGCCGCGGCGCCGCGAAAACCATAATGGAACAGCAGCACCGCCAGAACGGCAAACAGCCGGAGCAGATCGAGAACTTCGACTCGGCCCTGCGTGCCGTCATGAGCAGGGTTAAGCGGCGGCGACATGCGAAATCCCTCGTGCCGAAGCTGGATCGGCATCGGTCGATTTCGCAATTCGCGTGCCTGAGGGCCGTCCCGCAACGGGACAGGCGGTCTATTGAGCCGCGAGACGTCCATCGGCGTGACGGCGGGACACGGCCATCAGGCCCCATAAAACGCCAAGCAGCAGGAAATAGTGACGCCAGTGATCGCTGTCGATGATGATGCTTTCGACCGCGACGCCGACATAGGCGCAATAGATCGCGATGTAGTTCGACCGCCAGGGCGTCTGGGCGAAGACGAAGCGCAAGCCCATGACCAGCGTGGTCGCAACCAGCGTGAGATAGACGCAGCCGGAGAGCCAACCGCCCGACACGAACGTGTTGAGATAGGTGTTGTGCGGATCCTCCGGAAAGATCTTGCCGAACTGTAACGGCCCAATGCCCAGCGGGTGCTCGAGTGCGAGCGGGAAACCCAGGATATAGCGGCCGAAGCGGCCGAGGTGACCGACATCGTACTCCTGCTCCAGGCTCGCGCGCTCCTTGAACAGGTCCGCGATCCTGTCGATGGAGAGCAAGGCGGCGAGGAAAAGCGCGAGCACGACGATCCCGGCGATCGCGATCAGCATGATGCGCAGGCGCTCATTGCTCGACCGGCTGGTGACGAAGGTAAAGAACATCAGCAGCGCGGCGGTGAGGGCGAACTGGCCCCAGGCGGCGCGCGAGAACGTGAGCAGGATCGCAACGACCATCAGACCGAGCAACACCGAGGCGCGGACCGCGTCGTGCAGCCGGCCGTTCAGGATGCGTTGCAACGCCAGCAGGGTCGGGAGAATGAGAAACGCCCCAAGGACGTTGGGGTCGTTGAATGTGCCGCGCGCGCGGTTGAAGCGCAGGAACAGGTCCGACAGACTGCCGAGCAGCTGGAAGTAGGCGAGGATCGCGGTGACCGAAGTGATGGCCGCCGCCATCATCCAGCCGCGCATCAGCAGCGACAGCCGCTCGTTGGTGTTGGCGCCGAGCATGACGGCGAAGAAGACCGCCGTCGCGCAGAGGTACCAGGTGACGAGCACCCAGATGACGGCCTTGCTCTGGTCGCTTATCTGCACGACGGCGAGTGCGAAGCCCACCGCATACAGCAATAGCAATACGATCAGCGGCATGTGCGCCGGGCGAAGCGCCAGGCCGGTGAGCGCGAACACGATGATGGTGAGCAGCGAGACCACCTCGTACGGACTCGGCTCCATGAACACGAACGCGCCGGAAAATCCGGTGAGCCACAGCAGTGCTCCGCGCAATCGCTCGACCGAACGCATAAGCCGCGGAGCATGCCCTGCGGCTGTCAAGGGAAGGGTGACGGTCGACATCAGTAGGCGATCTCGGTCTTGGCCAGCGCGAACGGCGTCATCGCCAGGATGTAGAGGTCGAACAGCACCGACCAGTTCTCGATGTAGTAGAGGTCGTGCTCGACGCGGCGCTGGATCTTCTCGTCGTTGTCGGTTTCGCCGCGCCAACCGTTGATCTGCGCCCAGCCGGTGATGCCGGGCTTGACGCGGTGGCGCGCGAAATAGCCGTCCACCGCCTCGTCATAGAGCCGGTCGACCGCCTTGGCATGCACCGCATGCGGGCGGGGGCCGACCAGCGACAGGTTGCCCTTGAACACCACGTTGAAGAACTGCGGCAACTCGTCGAGTGAGGTTTTGCGGATGAAGCGGCCGACGCGCGTGACGCGCGGATCGCCCTTGGTGACCAGCTTCGCGGCGGTTGCGTCGGTCGCCTCGACGTACATCGAGCGGAACTTGAACACCTCGATCAGCTCATTGTTGAAGCCGTAGCGCTTCTGCTTGAACAGCATGGGCCCGCGGCTGTCGAGCTTGATGGCGAGCGCCACGATCGCCATCACGGGCAGCGCCGCGAGCAGCGCGAGGCCGCCAACAACCTTGTCGAACAGCCATTTCATCACGACGTCCCAGTCGGCGATCGGCCGGTCGAACACGTCGAGCACCGGCACCGAGCCGATGTAGGAATAGGAGCGCGGGCGGAACTGCAGCTTGTTGGTGTGCGCCGACAGCCGGATATCGACCGGCAGCACCCAAAGCTTTTTCAGCATCTGCAGGATGCGGCTCTCGGCCGAAATCGGCAGCGAGAAGATCACGAGGTCGACGCGGGTCTTGCGCGCAAATTCCACGAGATCATCGACCGTGCCGAGCTTCTGCAGGCCGGCACACGCGGTCGGAGCGCGCTCGTCGCCGCGTTCTGCGAATACGCCGACGAGCCGCACGTCGGAGTTGGTCTGACGCGCGAGGGCGGTCACCAGATGCTCGCCCGGGTCGCCGCCTCCGACTACGACGGCGCGACGGTCGAGCCGGCCCTCGCGGGTCCAGCGGTGCACGATGCCGAACACGAACAGGCGTGCGGCATAGAGCGTGAACAGGCCTATGCCGAAGTAGCTGCTCACCCAGACGCGCGAGTACATGTTGCCGAGTTGTCCGAAGAACACGAGCGTCGCGATGAGAAGGAACACGATTGCCCACGCGACGGTGAGCCGCGCGCACTGCCCAACCTGATTGCGGAACGCCTGGACGTGAGAGATGTCGGCGGCCTGGAACGCGATCATCGCGAGGGCCGCAACGCCGATGGCGGTCGCGACGTAGTACCAGTCGAATTCGCTGGACGGGGTATAGACGTAGCCGAGATAGATCGCGACGCCGACCGCCGCGATCAGAATGAACTCGACGAAGCGCACGATTCCGGCGACGACGATCGGCGAGAATGCCGGCACGATGTGCTGGGCTGCGACCAGTTGCGCGAGCGGCGACAACGCCCGTGAGGTGGCACGGATACCCGGCACGGTGGCTGCGCCTGCGGCAGAAGGTGCTGCCTGCACCATCTTGCCGGCATCGAAATTCATCATGGACATCGCACTCACTCAGCGAACACAGAGCCCCCGCCACGTCCCTGATCTAGCGAAAAAGGTTCAAGAAAAGCTTAGGCGTTTGTTCAACCTGAGCCTAACCGGAAGCTGGCCAGCGCCTCACCATAGGCGGCAAGCACCGCATCGGCCATGACCTCGGCGGAAAAACCCGCCCGAACGCGGGCCTGCAGCGTTAACGTTTCGTTACGCAAGGCTGCAGGGTTGGCGAGGGCGGCAGAGATCGCGGCGGCGAGAGCCGCGGCATCGCCGGGCGGGATCAGGCGCGAAGCCTGCGGGCCGAACACCTCTGGAATTCCGCCGACATTCGTCGTGATCAGCAGGACGCCGGCGGCTGCCGCTTCGAGGATGATGT
>JBPCLM010000137.1:0-4009 GCA_051003295.1 Tepidiformaceae bacterium
TGCCAGTGCACCGCCAGCGCGATACCTACGCCTCGACCCCCCCCGCTCCCCTCCCCCCTTGCTCGCGCCCCCCCCCGCCCCCGCAACCGGCGATAGCGGCCACACCGCCCGCGGCGGCTGTAGCGGCGAGCATCTCGCGCCGCGTAAGCGAGGTCATTCGAGGGAGGCGGAGGGCGGTAGGCGGGAGGCGAGTGACATGCCGTCAGAACTTCAATCGCGCCAAATATTCATAACTCGTCTTGATGCTCTCGAGCGCCGACGGCTCCGGATTGTCGTGCTCCACAAAGAAGTGACGGGTGCCCGCCTTCTCTCGTGCGGCGAAGATGCGTGCAAAATCGATTGAGCCGCGGCCGACGTCCACCATCCGCTTTTCGGGAGAGCCATCCATGTCCTTTACATGCACCAGCTCGAAGCGGCCGGGATGCCGCGCGAAGTAATCCAGCGGGCTCTGGCCTCCCTGCGTGATCCAGAAGAGGTCCAGCTCCATCGCGACGAGCGAAGGATCGGTGCGCTCCAGAAGAATGTCGTACGGAAGCTTCCCTTCCATGCGCACAAACTCGAATTCATGATTATGGTACGCGAGGCGAACGCCGGCCTGCCTGGCGATCTCACCGGCCTTGTTGAAGAGGTCTGCGTGTTTGCGGTAGTCGTCGAGGTTGCGCCGTTCCTCCTCCGAAAGCCACGCGACGACCAGGTAGTCATGTCCCGCGACCTTGGCGTCCTCGAGCATTTTGTGCCAATCCTTCGCGAGCGCCGCCGGTGTACCGACGTGCGCGGAGGGTGCTCGCAGTCCGTGGCTGTCGAGAATCCGCCGAACCTCCGCGGCCGAACGGCCGAAGTAGCCCGCGAACTCGACCTCCTTGTAGCCGATGGCTGCCACGCGCGCCAGCGTGCCATCGAAGTCTTTCTCCATTTCGCCGCGCAGGGTGTAGAGCTGAACGCCGATGCGCTCGAGCGTGCCAACTGCCGCCGATTTGCTTTCCTCCACCTTACGCTTGGAGCAGCCAAGCGCGGCGATGCCCAGTGCGCCGAGGAAGGCTCTTCGGTCGAGTAAATGCTCGGGGAAGGAGGTCACTCTCCATGTCGTATCGGGCATTGTCTGTTTCATAGCTGGCGCTGTTTCAGTTACCGCCTTAGCGGGCACCACGGTGGAGTTGCCCAGCGCGCGGCTGAGCTACTATCCGTGGGCAACCTCCACAAGGGCGAACGAGGTGAGTGCCACAAAAAGCTGGCAGCGAGCGAAGATTGCATCGTTTACCCGCCCGCGCCAGAGAGGGGGCACAAAACACGGCGATAAGCGGGTGCATGCCAGCGCCCGGTCATTCGCCGAATGACTCCTCGACGGCACGCCGGAAGCTGGGTGCGTCAACGGCGGGAAACCGGTACAGCTCGGGCTCGATTCTCGAAAAATACTCGAGCGCCCGTCGTGGGTCGATCAGGCCGCGCTCGATCATTTGCTGGAGGTCAGACACGTCCTGGCGATGGCCGCGCTCCACCTTGGCGAGCGCCTGCGCGTACAGGTCGAAGTGATAAAACTCAACGCGCTGAACTTGAGCGATGAAGGTACCGCGGTCCTCCCACCCCTGCGGGAGAGGAATGAAGTCGGCCGGAGATGCCAGCTCGACGTTGATCTCGAGTGTCTCCTTGAGCGCAGGGATCGCGCGAAGTAGCGAGTCGTCTTCGGGCCGCATGGCGAAATCCACGTCGATAGTCGTGGTGCGCCATCCGATCAATACCGCCGTGGTGCCGCCGACGAAATAGATGCGGACGTTGCCTCCGGCCACCCGTCCGAACGCCTGCATGAGCCGTTCGATGCGCTCGCGGTCGGCTAGCGCACGCATTCAGCAGCCCGCTCGAAGCTCACCAGCCGGCGGACCAGGGCATTGTACCGTCCGTGCGCCGAATTGGCATCACCCCGGGCGAGGAGGGCGTACAACCGCTGCTCGGGATCCGGAGTGCCAATCGGTACCGCGTAGCCCAGGCGGCGGAGCCGCGGCGCGCCAATTGAGACGAGCAGCGCCTCGGCGGTTTCGTCGCCCCGCCGCAGGTCCTCGATGCCGGAAAGGATAATGTCACCGCCAGGGAGGTCAGCTGTTCGCATGCCGCAATCGTACAATGTGCAATGCTCCGCGGCCAGCCCGGATGGCGTAGACGATGAAGAGCGCCAGTGTATAGGTCTAACGGCGGGTAGCGGGACATTTTAGCCCGCCGCACCTGCGAGGCATTGCCCTGCTGGCGCAGGGGCCGAAGATTGGGGTAACCCTCGCCTCTCTCCCCACTTCAGCCCGGCACCGATGTCCCCGACCTTACGCGTTCTTGTCGGTCTCGTCTCTGGTCTCGCAACAGGAGCTGCGCTTGCCGCGGCAGAGCGCCCTTCGCTCAGCGGCTTGGTCGCCGCGGTCGAGCCTGTGGGTACGCTCTGGCTCAGCGCGTTGCGCATGACCGTCATTCCACTCGTGGTCTCCCTGCTCATCACGGGCGTTGCTTCCACAACGGACACGTCGTCGACGGGTCGAATGGGCGCGCGGGCACTCTTCCTCATTGTCGTCTTTCTAACCGCGGCTGCGCTCTTCAGCGCCCTGGTCACCCCCGCCCTGCTTGCGTGGTGGCCGATCGAACCTGCAACGGCCTCCGCTTTGCGCGCCGGGGCAGGTGGCGTAAATGCGTCCCTTCCTGCAGTTCCCCGGTTCAGCGAGTGGGTCACGAACATCGTTCCAACCAATCCCTTCCAGGCGGCCGCGGAGGGCGCGATGCTGCCTCTCGTGGTCTTTGCCCTGTTCTTCGGGTTTGCTGCAACCAGAATTCCCCTGGCGCTGCGCGAACGGCTACTCGGCTTCTTTCAGGCCGTAGGGGAGACGATGCTCGTGATAGTGAAGTGGGTGCTCTGGGCCGCTCCGGTGGGCGTCTTCGCTCTCGCTCTCGGAGTCGGATTGCGAGCGGGCATCGCCTCGGCAGGCGCACTGGTTCACTACGTCGTTCTGCTGTCAGCTCTCTCCCTGCTGATCACTGTGGGCCTGTATCCCCTGGCCGTTATTGGCGGACGCTTCCCGTTGGGCCTTTTCGCTCGTGCCGCCGCACCGGCTCAGGTGGTTGCGTTCACCACGCAGTCTTCGCTCGCCTCCCTTCCAGCCATGATCGAGGGTGCGCAGAGGCACATGGGACTTCCAGCCCGGATCACTGGCCTCGTACTTCCGCTGGCGGTCTCCGTGTTTCGCATCACCAGTCCGCCTGTGAACCTGGCCACCGGGCTGTTCGTGGCCTCGCTCTATAATCTTTACCTCACCCCTGCCCAGATCGCGGCTGGAGCAGTTGTCGCCGTGGTGACGAGCGTAGGGATCGCCGGATTGCCAGGGCAGACCAATTTTTTTGCTACCGTGCTACCGATCTGCCTCACGCTGGGAGTGCCCATTGAAGTCCTGCCGCTACTTCTCGCCGTCGATGTGATTCCGGACATATTCAAGACCGTGGGCAATGTGACAGCGGACTTGACGGTGACGGGCATCGTCGCACGGCGCGGTGGAGCAGGAGGCGCGGAGTGAGCGCCGATGCACGTGCGCGGGGACTGCGCCCTACTTCCCACCCGGCGTATGTTTCGGTGTAGCCTTTCCCTTTCACCCCGTGGAACGCCATGCGCCACGCCATTCATAGACATACCCTCAAGATCATGACCGCGGGGAGCATACTGCTCTTCCTGATCGTCCTGCCGGGTCTCGTGGACTTCGCGGCGAGCTGGCTGTGGATGCGTGAGGTTGGGTTCCAGACGGTTCTCGTCAGGGAGATCACCACAAGACTCGCCCTCGTCGTTGGCGTGGGCCTCGCCGCCTACGGATTTTTGCGTCTGAACCTGCGCATCGCGCGGGGCCGGAACCGGTTGCTGCCCGTCTCCCTGAATGACAACGGCATTATGAACACCGGTTTGGGCGCGCGCCCGCGCGCGGGCGCGAACGTCCCGCTTCCCGTCGTTTCCGCACTGTTCTTCGCGCTCTTCGCGTCGCGTGGTTTGTTCGCT
>JBPCLM010000138.1:0-2527 GCA_051003295.1 Tepidiformaceae bacterium
ACCAGCGGCCGTCCACCCGTCGCACCGCAGCGCCGGTGCCTTACACACGAGGCAGTTCGGGATCACGCCGCCTTCAACGCTGCCCACGCCCGAATTGCACCGCTCCCCAGCCCAACTTCACAGTCTCGATCGGCCACCACCAGATCGCTTCCGATCTGATCCGCCAGCGTGATGTACAGCGCGTCAAACAGCGTCACGCCCAGACGCAGCGACGTTTCGTGTGCATCTGCCAGGAGTACGGCATTGGGCACAAGCTTCAATGAAGGGCAAAACTCGCCGAGCCATTCCTTCACGAGCTGGCGCCCCGTTTCTTCGTCGACTCGCTCCCGAAGAATGGCGCGACGGATAGCGGCGACCACTTCCACTTCGATCTGGGCCGGCGCCGTGAGCGCCGGTCCGCCGCCAGCGGCTTCATCCCAGAGGGAGTCCGCCGCGTCTACGTGCGGTTCATCGCGCAGAAACCACTTCGAGGCAACTGACGCGTCAATGACCAGCGTTGGAACGCGCGGCGCACCGGGAGGCCCGGCGCTCACCAACTGTCGTCGTGTTCCTCTCGTGTTTCGCGAATGTACTGCTCGGTGGTGTCGGGGGAGATGGTGGCCGCACGGTCTCGTAGCGCGCGAACGTGGCGCGCCGCCTCCCGGCGGCGCGCCAGCTCTTCTTCGCTCACAGGCCGCGCGACTCTCTCTAGGAGGTCGAGCGCCCACGCGGGGCGTGTCTTGGGGGGCGACGCCATCGCCCGACTACCATAGCACGGGAGTCACACGTGGCAAAGATCGAGATCACCAATTCGGCGCGCACCGCGTTAGCCATGGCAGGAACGGGTCGAAACCGGAGCCTCTTCTCAATCAAGCGGGCACTACCTCGGGACACCCACTCGGAACTACGAGTGGGTCTTCGAGGCAGACATCACGGCGTGCTTCGGCGAGATCGACCACACCGCCCTGCTGGGGCGAGTGCGACCTCGCGGGCCGCGCCGCCGTGCGCGTGCCACGGGTACGACGTAGGCTGCGCGTGCCCGCCCGTCGCGCCGGAGGAGCTCGTCGCTCCAACGCTCTAGCGTAGAAACCGCCCACCGCGCTCACTGCTGGAGCGCCAACGCAGCCGACGCTGCCGCTGCACCTCGTCCGCCTGCCCTGGACGAGTCGCCTCCGCCTCGATGACGTGCCTGTGTTCACCGCCCGGCAGGCAGGCTCTCCGCCCCGGCCGAAACCAGTCCTATGCCCTGCTCGTGCCCCCCCACGTAATAGAGATAGAGCGTTTCCTTGTGGACTAGCGGAAACGGGTCGCGCAGGTCGCCCGCCTCCCAATCCAGTTCTGGCGCCACGACGACTCCACGCCGTCGCAAAGATCCCCACTCCCGCCAGTCGTCCGCGCCGATATCCAGCGTGGCCAGCATGATCTCCTCGCGCGAGAGGTCGGGGAGCGTCGGCGAGCAGTAGAAGATGAGCAGCGTGTCCCCCTGCACCAGCAGCCCCGTGTGCCGGATCAGCTGACACTCGCCCTCCTCGGGCTCCGCACGCAGCAAGGGGTTGCCAGGGCGATGTTCCCACGTCAGCCCGTCGCGCGCGCGCGCCAGGCCGTGCGTCCGCCCGCCCTTGTACAGCGCGTAGAACCATTCCCCGCGCTTGAAGACGCGGGCGTAGGCGGCGGTGACGCCCTCGCCACTCTCTTCCGGCGTGGTCCTGAGCACGGGCTCCCGAGACAGCAGCCGCCAGCCGATGCCGTCCGCCGACTCCGCGACGCACGTCTCCTGCCCGCCGCCCTCCTGGAGCGCACGCCCGTGGAAGTAGAGCCACAGCGGCGCGGCCGGCCGGTCCGGCCGGAACACGATCTCCGGCGAGCTGATGTGGCTCCGCAGCCCCGGCGCGTCCCCCATGCGCAGGATCGGATTTCCCGGGTATGGCGTCCACGGTCCCTCGGGGTGCGGCGCCGTCGCCAGCCCCATGCCGTCGCTGTGGTGCGGCGCGTAGTACATGTAGAAGCGGTCGAGCGGCTCGTGAAGCGCCCCGCCAAACGCCGCCGTGTCCACCACGGTCGGGAAAATGATGCTCGGGC
This sequence comes from Tepidiformaceae bacterium, assembly GCA_051003295.1. Taxonomy (GTDB): domain Bacteria; phylum Chloroflexota; class Dehalococcoidia; order Tepidiformales; family Tepidiformaceae. Next base: position 2,059 of record JBPCLM010000138.1, read on the forward strand.
GGGGCCTCACCTCCTCGGCGCACCACGGCACCGCCTCCAGTCCCAGGAGCGGCGTCCTCGCCGCCCGCCGGAACGTCAGTCCACCTCCAGCCACTCCCACTCCCGCTAGCCGCCGTCGTCGAGTGGCTGCGCGAGCGCGGCGGCCCAGTCGAACGCCTCCGTTTTCTCCACCGCGTACGCCCGCAGGTTGGCGTAGCGCCCTACCATCGGCGCCATCTGCCGGAAGCCGACCTTCCCCTCGCCGAGCAGGGGACCGTAGGCCTGGCCGTCGTCCGCGAAGTGCAGCACGGGCAGCTCGTCGATCCAGAAGCCCACGTGCGTCCCCGCCTTCACCACCTGCAGCCGGTAGGGCGGCGTCGCTCGGTGCGCGGCCGGGAGGGGATCGGCCGCGCCCGCCACGAAGTGGAAGCCGTCGCTCTTTTGCAGGTTGCACAAGTTGGGCCCTGTCTCTTCTACACACCTGACACTT
>JBPCLM010000139.1:0-4741 GCA_051003295.1 Tepidiformaceae bacterium
CAACGGCAAGACGCGAACCCCGGAGTCGCCCGATGGCTGGCTGAGCTCTCCTCCGACGCTGAGGCCGGCGCCCGATGGGGCTCGTTTTACGGCGACATGAAAGCGCGCGGCCAGAAGCCGCCGCTCATGGACTCGCTGATCGCCGCCATCGCCCTCGTTCACGATTTCACGGTCGTTACCCACAACGTGCGCGACTTCCAACGATGCGGCGCACGCGTGGAAAACCCATGGAACGGCGGCCCGGAGCCCGCATAGTTCGCCATCGCCCGCTATGGTGCCAGCTACCACCCCGACTTCAGGGGGAGACCACCGATCGAAAAGACGGTCGATATAGCTGCCTGGCTCGAAGGCGAAGGCTACGTCACCGCCACCGCACGTGCGGCCGCACGCGCATTGCTCGAAGGCGCCGGCCTGACCAACCCCCGCAAGCGATCGATGCTCGCCACCAAAGCGCCCGCGGCCCGCAGCCTGCTGGCCGCGCGACTGGCTCTCGTCTGCGGCCACCCGGCATGCGCGCAACTGACCACCGGCGTCCGGCAGCGCGTGGCGGCGTCCGCGGCGCACTGCGAAGTCTGCGCGGGGTCCAACAACCGCCGGGCGGCGCGCGTCATGGCGGCAGCCTGTGCCGCCGCCGGCCTTGCCCGGCTGCTCATCGTCGGCGGCACGACCAGGCTGCACGGGGAACTCGGCGCGCTCCTGAACGGCAGCGCGATCGAACTGCGTTGCATCGATGGCGCGGAGCGCACCCCCACCAAGAAAGACGCCGTGAGCGACCTCGCCTGGGCGCACCTGCTCGTCATCTGGGCCTCCACTCCGCTGCCGCACAAAGTCTCCGTCTCCTACGCCGATGAACGTCCGCCATCGCTGCGGCATGTCACGGTCGCGCGGCGCGGCCTTGAGGCGCTATGCATGGAGGTGACGACACTCGCCACCGGGCGTGCCAGATCGCAGCGCGCTCGCGCCTGAGACGCAGCGTGGCGCACTAGCATGGAAGGATGAGCACCGAACAGACTGCCCCCATCACCGAAGTGCCCGCCGAAAAGCCCGCGCGCGCCGCCCAGGAACGGCGCTTCCTCGAAGGCGCCCAGGGCCGCGGCTTCGAACTGCGCCACGGCCTGCGCGTGATGGCCGAATATTTCCGTGCGTTGCGCGCCTTTCACCACCTGGGGCCCTGCGTGACGGTCTTCGGCTCCGCGCGCCTGGGCGAAGGCGACTCCGTCGGCTGCAACATTCTCCTCTCCGAAGAACAGCAGCCCAACCGCTATATCGACCGCCTGGTCACCTTCCGCTACTTCTTCGTCCGCAAGGTGATGCTCGTCAAGTATTCCTACGGCTTCATCGCGCTGCCGGGCGGGCTGGGCACCTTCGATGAAGTCTTCGAAGCGCAGACCCTCATCCAGACCGGGAAGATCCGCGGGTTCCCTATCGTCCTGCTCGGCCACGACTTCTGGGACCCGTTCCTCGCCTTCATGCGCGAAACGCTGCTGCGCTCCAGCACCATCGATGTGCTCGATCTCGACCGGCTGTTCGTGACCGATTCCGCCGACGAAGCGGTGGAGTACGTGCGCGCCATGGCGATCGAGAAGTTCGGCCTGAGCTACCGCCAGGGCCAACGCCCCCGCCGTTGAGGGCTCGAACGCGCCGGCGCTGGAGCCCTAACGCTCGGGCGTGAACCGCACGGGCAGGTGCTTGATCCCGCCGATGAAGGTCGACCGCAGGCGCTCCGCCGGTCCATCGAGTTCGACATCCGGGAAGCGGCGGAACAACTCCTCGTACATCACCTTCAGTTCCAGCCGCGCGAAGCCCGCCCCGAGGCAGAAATGCTCGCCGATGCCGAAGGCCAGGTGATCGTTCGGCGAACGCGTGATGTCGAAGCGCTCCGGCTCGGCGAAGATCGCTTCGTCGCGGTTGACCGAGGGGTACCACATGACGACGCGTTCGCCCTCGGCGATTCTCCGGCCGCGGATCTCCCCGTCCCTGGTGGCGATGCGCGCCATGTGTGTCACGGGCGAAGTCCAGCGCAGGATCTCCTCCACGGCCGTGGCCATGAGCGAGCCGTCCTCCAGCAGCCGCGCTTTTTCCGCCGGGTGCTCGCACAGCGCCAACAGCCCGCCGGAAATGCCGTTTCGCGTGGTTTCGTTGCCCGCCAGGATGAGCAAAAAACAGAACCAGAGGATGTCCTCGTCCGTTAGCTGCTCGCCATCAATTTCCGAATCCACGAGCAGGCTGATGAGGTCCTCGCGGCGCTCGCTCTTCCGTTCCTGCAGCATCTGCGCGAAGAAGCCGAACATCTGCATCGTGCCCGCGTTGCCCGTGATGCGCGCCGCATCCGGCGTGCCCCGCTGCTCTTCTGGCACGTCCGTCTGGTATTCCGGGTCGCCCGAACCGAGCACCTTGTTCGTGAGCTCGAACATGAGCGGCCAGTCCTTCTTCTCCACCCCCATCATCCCGCAAATCACCGCGAGCGGCAGTTGCGAAGCGACATCGAGGACGAAGTCACAGCGCCCCTTGCGCGCGATGTCATCCAGCAGCTGGTTCGTGATCTGGCGGATGTGCGGCTCCATCGCGTTCACCGCCCGCGGGGTGAAGCCCTTGTTCACCAGCCGGCGCAGGCGCACGTGCCGCGGCGGGTCCATGGTGATGAGCATCTTGCCGTTGCCCGCCGCCGCCTGCGTCTCCATCGCCGGATCGATCGGTTCGTACATCGTGATGCCGCGCTCCGAACCGAACGTTTCCGGGTTGCGCGAGACGTACAGGACATCCTCGTAGCGGGTGATGTCCCACCAGCCCTTCACGAACTCGTTGCCGGGGTTCCAGTGCACGGGGTCATCGCGCCGCAGGATGCGGAACGATTCGTGCGATTCCCCCCGTTCGAAGACCGTCTCGTCCCCGAGGTCGATTGTCTCGAGGGTCACCGGCTGGGTCAGTGGTTGGGTCATGGCTCCCCCTTGTTTACCGGGCGGTAAGTAAGAAGTGTGAGTCGCCAGTATGCCTCATCCGCGCACAGCCGCAACAGATCGTCGACACCCGCTAGCCCTCGACGCGGATCGCCTGCCGCGGGCAGAGCCGCACCGCCCGTTCCACCTGCTGGCGCATCTCCTCGGGGATTGGCTCCAGCTTCACGTAGCTCAGGTCGTCATCGCGCAGTTCGAAGACTTCCGGCGCCGCCATCTCGCACTTGCCGTGCCCTTCACACTTGTCGTGGTCCACAATCGCACGCATGGTCGATCCCCCCGCAGCCGCGCTGTCCGTCGCTGTGGCCCCAGTACACCGCCAGACGTCACCATGCGCAACACCGGCGCGCGTAATCGGCACCGTGCCTATAATCCCGTCGAGGTCCATGGAATGAAGGTCACCAACAGCACCAGCTCCACGCCCGCCCGGGCCTGAGAGGAGTTCGGCCGGCGGGGTAGCGTCCGCACCGGGGCCCTCCACCAGCGCGCAGTTTGTTTTGCCGCGCACTTAGTCCGCGTCCGCTCCTCAGTCTCTGCTTCCGCCGCCGCCCGGTGCCCAGGCACCGCCGCGCAGGTCATCTGATGGTGCCCGCGGCGCGAAGGTGCGACCCCAAGGATACTCGCTGTGCCCCCAAGATTCCGCGGTCTCTGGCGCCACCCCGACTTCGTCCGTCTCTGGGCGGGCGAAACCGTCTCCGTCTTCGGCTCCCTCGTTGGGCAGCTCGCTTTGCAGTTCACCGCCGTCATCTTCCTCCATGCGCGCCCCGCCGAAGTCGCCCTGCTCGCGGCCGCGCAGCTCGTGCCGGGGTTCGCGGCCGGACTCTTCGCGGGCGTCTGGGTAGACCGTCTCCGCCGCCGCCCGATCATGATCATCGCCGACCTCGGCCGCGCCGCCGCCCTCGGCAGCATCCCCCTGTCGGCGGTGTTCGACGCCCTCACGCTCGGTCAGCTCTACCTCGTCGGGCTCGTCACCAGCGTCCTCACGGTGTTCTTCGATACCGCCTACCAGGCGTACCTGCCGTCGCTCGTGCGCGCCGACCAACTGGTGGAAGGCAACAGCAAGCTCGCCGCCAGCGCGTCCGTGGCGGAAGTCGGCGGCTTCGGCATCTCCGGCTGGCTCGTGCAGGCCTTCAGCGGCCCCGGCGCCATCCTCATCGATTCGCTCTCGTTCGTTGGCTCCGCGTTCTTCATCGGTCGCATCCGTGCGTCGGAACCCCTGCCCGGGGACGGCCACGGACGCACGAGCGTCGCCCGGGAAGCACGCGAGGGCCTGCGCCTTGTCCTCCACGACCCGGTCCTGCGGGCGCTCGCCGGCGCCAGCGCGATCATGGATTTCGCCGGCCGCATCATCACCGTCGTGCTCCTCCTCTACCTGGTTCGATGAGGTGGGGTTCGACCCAGGCGTACTAGGGACTATCTTCGCCATCGGCGGCCTGACATCGCTCGGCGGAGCCTTCGTTGCCGGCAACACGCGCTGGGCAGGCGGCTTCGGGAGATCGATGATCGTGGCGGCGTTTATCCGTTCGGCGGGCGGGCTTTTCACGCCGTTCGTAACCACGGCATCGGTCTTCGGAGCGGGTCTGCTCGTGGCGACTCAGGTCGTCACCGACCCCGCCTGGACCTACTACGATATCAACGACACGAGCCTTCGGCAGGCGATCACGCCCGCCCGCGTGCAGGGACGTATGAACGCGAGCATCCGCTTCATCGGCTTCGGCGCGATGCTCCCCGGGACCGCCGCGGGCGCCCTCCTGGGTGAGTTCGTCGGCCTTCGCGAAGCGCTCTTC
>JBPCLM010000140.1:0-22571 GCA_051003295.1 Tepidiformaceae bacterium
GAATCCCTGGATGACCGCGAACGCTACGGGAATAGCTGAGAAGCTGGGACCGTGCCCGGCGGCGCACCCCCCCTCCTCGATGAACTCCGCCTCCGCTATGGGGGCGATGGGGGACTCCTGTGACCACCGTGATCGCATCCGAGCTAGCGCTGCCGCCTCGCCCCGTCCCCCGCGGGAAGGTGGCCCTGCAGCGCTCCATCGCGTGGTACCTGCGCCAGCTTAGCCGTCTGATGAATGTGCTCAGCGATGAGGAGATGGAGCGCCTCATCCCGCTCCTCACCGAACGCCGCTTCCGGCCGCGGCAGGTGATCTTTTCTGCCGGGGACCCCGCCGAGCGGGTCTACCTGGTCCTGAAGGGCCGCGTGAAGATCTACCAGGCCGCGGAGAACGGCAAGGAGATCATCCTCGATGTGGTTGCCAGGGGTGGGCTTGTGGGTGACATGGCCATCGTCGAAGCGGGCGAGCGCACCGCCTGCGCGCAGGCGATCGATGACACCGTGGCTGTGAGCATTTCATGGGAAGACTTTTCCCATCTCCTGCAGCAATCGCCCCGCCTGGGGTTCGCCATGGCTGAACTGATGGCGAAGCGCCTCGCCGGGATGCAGCGCAGCTTCCTGAACCTCGTATCCAAGCCGGTTTCCGCCCGCCTCGCGGATATGCTGCTTAGCCGTCAGGAAGAGGGCCTCGTCTACCTGGGGCTGACGCACCAGGAACTGGGGCAAACCATCGGCACGAGCCGCGAGACGGTTACCGCGCTGCTCAGCCGCTTCGTCACCATGGGGGCCATTCTCCCCATCGGCGATGGCTATCGCATCGCCGATGAAGACCTCCTCGACGATATCGCCAATGGCGACCTGCAAGTTTCACCGCGCCATCCTGTCGCTGCTCCGCAGCCGAGCAGCGCCTCCTCCTGATGCCAGAGCTGGCGCGGCGCGCTCCCGAGGCCCTCATCCCGGGCGTGATGGGGCCCGCGGTCATCGCCCACTCGGCCGGCAACACTGTCCGCGGGGTGCGAATCGCGCTCGCGGAAATCGCCGACTTCCTGGAGATCGACCTCTATGTGCACGAGGGCCGTTTTGAAGCGCGTCACGAGCGGCGCATCTACCCCTTTCCGCTGCTTTTCGAAAAGTGGTACCTGCGACTGGCACCGCGGCAGCCATACGGCCTCGCGGAGGCCCTGCGGGAAGTGCGCGGCTCGGCGCGTATCTTCCTCGACCTCAAGGACGGCGGCAGCCGCGCCGCCCAGCTGGTGCGCCGTTCGCTGGATGAAGCGCCAGGCGCCCAGCTCGCTGCTTCTTCGCAGCACTGGCCCATCCTGCGGGCGCTGCAACGGATCTGCCCGGAAGTTCCCCTCTTCTACTCGATCGATGTCCAGGCCAAGCTGGACCTGATGCTGGCTGTCTCCGGCCGGGACCTGCTCCCGGCCGGGGTTTCCTGTCATCACCGGCTGTTGACGGCGACCACCGTCCGCCTTTTGCACGAAGCCGGGCTCAGCGTGGTCGCCTATACCGTGGATGACCTGGAGCGCGCGCGCGAGCTGATCGCGTGGGGCGTCGAGGGCATCACGACCCACAAAGTGAAGGATCTGCGCGGCCTGCTGGAGGGGCGCGTGTGAAGCCACTCTCGGTGTACGTGCACATCCCCTTCTGCACGGCGAAGTGCGGCTACTGCGACTTCAACGCCTACGCGGGGATGGACACCGTGAAGGCAGATTATGCGGCCGCCCTTGTCGAAGAGGTCGCAGCGTGGCGCGCCGCTCTTGGCGCCCGCACGGTAAGGACGATCGCGTTTGGCGGCGGCACGCCGGGGGAGTCGCCGGCTGCGCACATCGCGGGCGTCATTTCCGCCGTCCGTGCTGCCTGGCCGGTGGATGCGGGGGCCGAGGTAAGCCTCGAGGCGAACCCCGGGACATCCGGGCTGGCCGGTCTGCGCGCCCTTCGCGCCGCGGGCGTGACGCGCATTTCGTTTGGCGTCCAGAGCTTCGATGCCGCCGAACTGAGCTTCCTCGACCGCATCCATTCTGCGGAGGCGAACCGCGCCGCCATCGGGTTGGCGCGCCGGGCCGGCTTCGAAAGCGTGGGCGTGGACCTCATCTACGGGCTTCCTGGCCAGACACGCGCCGCCTGGGAACGTAACCTCAACACCGCCATCGCGCTGGCGCCCGACCACATCTCGGCGTACGCCCTCACGGTGGAGGACGGTACCCCTCTGGCGGCACGCGTGGCCGCCGGCGCGGTTATCCCGCTCGATGGCGACCTGGTTGCTGCCATGTACGAACACGCCGGGGAGCTGCTGGCATCGGCGGGCTACCACCACTATGAAATCTCGAACTGGGCGTTGGCTGGCCACGAATCGCGCCACAACCAGGCCTACTGGACCGATGGGGACTACCTCGGCATCGGTGCGGGCGCGCACGGCTACATCGATGGCTGCCGCCACGAGAACATCGCCCATCCTCGCGCCTACATCGACGCCGTCCGTGCAAGCTCGGCGGCGCTGGAGAGCAATGGCCCCGCGATCGTGTCCGCGGGCTGTGCGGCGCCCGACGTTGCCATGAGCGACTGGATCGCACTCGCGCTTCGCCGCCTCGCGGGCTTCGATGCGGGCGACTTCGAGCGCAAGTTCGGGGCCGCCATCGATGCCATCGCAGGCCAAACCCTGAGCGACTGCGAAGCCGCGGGGGTCATCGAGCGCGAAGGCGCGGTGGTCCGGCTCAGCCGCAGGGGCTTGCTGTTGCACGGCGAGGTGGCCGTCCGTCTCATCGCCGAGACCCGCGAGTCGGTGGGCAGGGCGCTGCCGGCCGGGCCGAGCCGTCTCCCCGCTGGCGCATGAAGTCCGCTAGAATGCCGAACAAATGTACGTCATCGGCACTGCCGGCCACGTCGACCATGGCAAGAGCACGCTCGTCCGGGCGCTCACGGGCATCGATCCTGACCGCCTGCGCGAAGAGAAGGAGCGCGGCCTCACGATCGACCTCGGGTTCGCGTGGCTGACACTGCCCTCCGGCCGCGAAGTGAGCATCGTCGATGTGCCCGGCCATGAGCGCTTCATAAAGAACATGCTCGCGGGCGCGGGCGGCGTCGATCTCGCGCTCCTGGTCGTGGCCGCCGATGAAGGGCCCATGCCCCAGACGCGCGAGCACCTGGCGATCCTCGACCTGCTCGATGTGCCCTCCGGGATTGCGGTGATCACCAAGACCGACCTGGTTGAGGCGGACTACGTCGACCTCGTCCAGGCCGAACTCGAAGAGACGCTGGCCGGGAGCCGGCTCGCGGGCGCACCGATCGTGCGTGTTTCGGCCAGCAGCGGAAATGGCCTCGTGGGCCTGCTCGCGGCGTTGGATGAACAACTCGACCGCACGCCCCCGAAGCGCGACCTCGGCCGCCCGCGGCTGCCGATCGACCGCGCGTTCACCATGCAGGGATTCGGCGTGGTTGTCACCGGCACCCTGCTCGATGGCGCCCTGGAAACCGGGCAGGAAGTCGAGCTGGCCCCGGGGAGGGCGCGCGCGCGGGTGCGCGGCCTGCAGCGCCATCGCACGAAGGTGGGGCGCCTGGAGCCGGGCACGCGCGCCGCTGTGAACCTGAGCGGCATCCGCGCCGAGGATGTCCGGCGCGGCATGGTGCTCGCCCGCCCCGGCGCGCTGCCTCCCGTGCACGCGGTGGATGTGCGCCTGCGCGCAACCCGGATGCTCAGCCATCCTCTCGCGCACGGAGCGGGCGTGACCTTCCTCAGCGCCACCACGGAATCCGAAGCAAAGCTTCGCCTGCTCGATCGCATGGAACTGTTGCCCGGGGAAGAAGGGTGGGCGCAACTCATCCTGCAGACGCCGGTGGCTGTTTCTCGCGGGGATCACTGCGTGGTGCGCACGCCCAACGACACGGTCGCCGGCGGCGTCATCGTGGCGGTCAACCCGCGCCGCCACCGGCGCAACCACTTGCCCACACTCGAGGCGTTGGAACGTCAGCGGGCGGGCAGCCCCGAAGAGCGACTGCTCGACCTGCTATTGCGCGGCCCGCGGCCGAGGGCGGGAGTGGCGGCGGAGCTGTCCCTGGAACCCGCTGTCGCCGCTGCCGCGATGGACGCAGCCATTGTTGGCGGCGCCGCCCTCGACATCTCGGGCCGCCTGTTTTCGGGGGTGTGGCTCGAATCGGCGGTAGGGCGCGTGGCCGCCGCCGCCGAAGAATTTCTCGCGGCGAATCCTCTGCGCCCGGCGGCTCCGCGCGAACACGTGCGCGCCAGCGTGAACCTCGACGGCGCCACGTTCGATGCCGTCATCGGCCACGCCGTCAGCGCCGGCCGCCTGGAAACGCGCGGGGCCGCGCTCGCGCCGCCGGGCCATGCCCCTTCCCTGTCTGCGCGTCAGCAGGCTGAAGCGGAAGCCTTCCTCGCCGCGCTCGCGGGCGCCGGCGCCAGCCCGCCAACCGATAACCTCCCCGAGCCCGCGCTCCTGGCCTACCTGGCGGGACAGGGGCTGGTGGAGGACACGGGCGCCGGCGTGGTATTCGATGCGGCCGTCTATGCCGGCCTGGCCGCGCGCATCGTCGCCCACATCGAAGCGAACGGGAGCATCAGCCTGGGCGAGGTGCGGGATCTCTTCGGCACGAGCCGCAAGTACGCCCAGGCGCTCCTCGAGCACCTCGATGCCTGCCACGTCACCCGTCGCGTGGGCGATGCCCGCGTGTTGCGGGCGCCCGCGGGGGCCGCGCGATGACGCTGCGCATGGAGCGCGCCCTCGCGCAGCTGCCCGCTGTGGTCGAACGCTACGCCGAGGGCCTGCGCGCCCTCGATGCGGGCCTGGCGGCGGCCGAGCAGGCGCTCTCCGGCTGGGCGGCCGACCCCGCTGGCGCCGACAGCCTCATCTCGGCGGCTATGGCGAACAGCCCCGAGCCGTACGCGCTCTCCTTCGAAGGGTCACCAGCCGATGTGCATGCGCCGCCGCCCTTCGGAGCGGTGACCGTTGTCGCCGCCGATGGCTCGAGCATCGAACCCGACCGTTTCGCGGCCGTGCAGTGCTATGTGCTGAACACGGGCTTTGTTGCCCTTCCTTACGGATTGGCGGGCACTCCCATCCTCGATTCGCTCCCACACATCGGCCCCACCCAGCCGCCCCCCGGTGGCGATGACCATGGGGAAGACGAACTCGGGCCTGCGGGCTGGGGAGTGAACCTGCGCCGCGACGTCGCCGAGCTGGACCAGGCCGCCCGCCTGGCGCAGGAGCGCGCGCCAGATGGGCCCGTCGTGCTTCTGCTCGATGGCACCCTGTTCCCGTGGGACCTCGACTCGCCGCGCGTCGCCAAGGCTACCCGCGATGACCTGAAGGAGCGCACCCAAGACGCCCTTGACCTCGTGTACGCGCTGGGCGAGGGCGTCAGCATCGGCGCCTACATCTCCGGCTCACGCTCGGGTGATGTCACCACGAGCCTGCGTGCGCTTTCGAACGTTGGGGGCATCGACTGGCCCTCGGCCGATGGTCACCTCTTTGCGCGGCTGCTTGGCGATGGCGAGCGGACGGCCCTCTTCCGCGCCCGCAGCGAACGCGTGAGCCGCGTGGAGAAGCTCTTCAGCCCGCGGCACGAAGTGTGCTTCTTCTACATCCGCATCGGCGATGATGTGGCGCGCGTGGAAGTGCCCCATTGGGCGACCGCGGCCAGCCGCGTCGAGCGGTTGCACGCCACCATCATCGACCAGTGCGCGCGCTGCGGCGGTTACCCCCGCGCGCTCCAGGAGGCGCACGAACAGGCGGTCATCTCCATGGGCGACCGCCTGCAATTCTCGCGTCTGCTGGAATCGGAAGCGGCCCGCCACGCGTTGCGTTCGGGCGTCAACAGCAAGCAGATGAGTAAGCGCAGGAGGGCCGTATGAGCGCCGTGCCACGGGTGGTCGAAGCAGGTCTGCGGCAGTTTTCGTGCGCCTACGAAGAGTACGTGGAGGCGCCTTTCGAATTGGGGTGCATGGTGGCGGTACGCGAAGGGCCCTGCATCATCCTCGGCGTGGTGGCCGAAAGCTTGAGCGGCCCCGAAGACCCGACTCGGCCGTTGCAGCCGCCCCCGGGCGCGACCGGCCAGAGCGCGGACCAGATCCTGCGCGAAAACCCTCATATCCGCCCGTTGCTGAGGACGCGCGTCACCGTGGTCTGCTGCGGTTACATCGAAGGCGAAGCGGCCCACGCCCAGCTCCCGCCGACGCCTCCGCCGCTGCTGGCGGCTGTCGAGCAGGCGTCGCAGCCGGAGGTGGTGCTCGGGGCCAACGACGGCGCCTTCCTCGGGCCTCTCGTCAATTCGCCGGCCTGCGATGACGCGGTCGTGGCGGCCGCGATTCGCCGCGCGGCGGCGTCGTTCGGGCCCGGCGGCTACGAATTCACGGTGCGTGCGGGCAAGGAGCTCGCGCGCCTGCTCAAAGCCGAGCCTTCGCGGCTCACCAGCATCCTCCGCGGGGTGGCGCCATGACCGAAAGTCCCACGGGCCGGCAGCAACTCGGCGTCGTGGTCGGTGGTTCGCTCACGAAGAGCCTCGAGGTGCGGCTCGATCCGGGACGCTCCGCAGCCCTCGGCCACTACGTGATGGCTCCCCTCGGCGACGGTGCGGAGGTGCTGGGCATGGTGACGGACATCATCCTGCGTTCGGCCGAAGCGGGCTCCATTTCGTGGCCACCGCCCTCCGGCGACGACCTGCAGGCGGAGCTCCTCCGGGATGTGCTGCTGGATACGGGCGTGTACACAGCGGTGGAAGTGAATCCATACCTCGAAGTGAACCGCCACACCGGCGAGACTGCTCGCGCGCGGCGGCTGCCGCGTCACTTCGCAGCCGTTTCCCTCGCCGGCCAGGAAGCCCTCGATGTCGCCTTCAACACGGGCGACCGGGCCGCCATCCGTGTGGGCACGCCGCTGGGCATGGAGGATGTCGAACTCTTCATCGACCTGGAAAAGCTCTTCGAACGCTCCGCGGGCATCTTCGGCAAGAGCGGCACCGGCAAGACCTTCCTTGCCTTGCCCCTGCTTGACGCCATGATCGCGAACAGTTCGCGCGCGCCCACCAACCGCGACCGGACGGTCGCCCTCGTCTTCGATATGCACAACGACTACGGCTACGGGGTCAAGGCGCAGGGCGAGGGCGAACGCCCGTCCCTCAAGCGGCGCCACCCCAGCGCGGTCGCTGTCTACACCCTGGAAGACAATGTGCCGAACTCCGACGGGCGCATCGTTGTGGGCACGCGCGACATCGAACCGGAAGACCTGCGCATCCTCCAGGACAGCGCCTACTTCACCGATCAGGCCATCGAAGCTTCGTTCGACTTGCGGACGCGCTTCGGGGCGGGCTGGCTGGATGAGCTGCTCAACGACGAGCCTTCGGAGGCCGTTGTGCGCGCTGCCTGGCGCGATGGCGACGAACCCGAGGATCTGAGCTGGAACCGCGTCGCCACGCGTATTGGCATCCACACGGGGTCGTTCGATAGCCTCAGACGGGGCCTGCGCACGCTGGCGCGCCGCGAATTCGTGGACAAAGGCAGCAAGCAGTTCAGCGGCTCGATCGCCACCATTGTGCAGATGCTGCAGGCGGGCAAGAGCTGTGTGATCCAGTTCGGCAAGCACGGCAACGACCTCACGAGCTACATGCTCATCGCCAACATGCTTTCGCGCCGCATCTGGGAGGAATACCGCGACGACATGGAAAAAGCCCGTGGCGACACGACGAAGGAACCGAACCGCCTCGTGATCGTCATCGAGGAAGCGCACAAGTTCATCGATAAGACACGCGCCGGGCACAGTATCTTCGGCCAGATAGCGCGCGAACTGCGGAAGTACAACGTCACGCTGCTCGTCATCGACCAGCGCCCCAGCCAGATCGACTCCGAGGTGCTCTCCCAGATTGGCACGCGCTTCTGCCTGCAACTCGATAGCGAGGCCGATGTGGAGGCGATGGTCGGCGGCATGCAGGGCCGCGCGGGCTTGAAGCAGGTGATAGCGTCGCTGGAAAGCAAGCAGCAGGCGCTGGTCTACGGTCACGCCTTGCCCATGCCGGTGGTCGTGCGGCCGCCAGACCTGCCGCGGGACGCGCTGCCCGGTGCGTCGTTGCGCGAGCGACTGGCGGTGGTCGGGGGCAGGCCGCTACAGCCAGTTACGCCCTCGGGCCTCTTCGGCCCGCGCAGCGACTGAGCGGAATCAGGCCGGCTCGGGCTCGCCGGCGGGGGCTTTTTCTTCGTCCTTGCGGCCGCGCAAGCGCCGGAAGAAGCGGCCGATGTCGTTGTTCTCCCAGGCTACCAGCACCTGGCTGGCGATCCCTATCGAGCTGTAGGTACCGCTGATGATGCCCACAAGCAGCACCAGCAGGAAGTTGCGGATGGTAACGCCGCCGATCAGGAGCATCGCCGTCACGGTGAACACGACTACGAGCGAGGTGTTGATGGAGCGCGCCAGCGTTTCCGTCAGGCTCGCGTTCACGGCCTCCTCGAACGGGATGTACGGGTCGTTCGTGACCTTTTCGCGGATGCGGTCGAAGACGACGATGGTGTCGTGCACGGAGAAGCCGATGACCGTCAGCAAGGCCGTGATGAAGGCGACGTCCACCTCCGTGCCGAGGACTTTTCCGAGGAGCGAAAAGAGCCCGAGGATCATGAAGGCATCGTGCAGCGTGGCGATGATGGCGGCGGTGCCGTAGCGGAACGGTTTCGGTACCCGCCGGAACGCTATCGAGATGTAGACGAGGATGGCGACGGCCGCCGCGAGGACCGCCAGGGTGGCGTTGCGCGCGATCTCCGTGGAAACCGTGCCGGAGACGGTCGAGAACTCCTTCGGCCGATCGGAAGGCACGGTATCGCCAAAGCGTTGCTGGAGCCCGGCGAGGATGTCGGCGATCTCGCCCTGGGCGGGCTCCTGGGGCCCTTCCCCAAGACCGCCCGATGGCGGCGGCTCCGGGCCTTCGAGTTCCTCTGTACGGATGAGGTAGGCCTTTTCGCCCGCACCCTGCACGCGCGCCTCGGCGTGGCCCAGGTCACCCATCGCCGTACGCAAGTCGCCCTGGTCCACGTCCTGCGTGAACTGGATGGTGAAGGACGAGCCCGACGAGAATTCGATGCCCGGCTTGAGGTGCGGCGGCATGGCAAGCACGCCGACGGCGATCACAAAGAGCACGAGCGAGACGCCCAGGTACCACCAGCGCAGCCCCGCGAAGTCGAGCAGCCCCAGGCCCCGCGGCTTGCCGACCGCAGTGGCCGCATCTACCTCTGCGCGCGTATGCGTCTCCGAGGCGTTGAACAGCCAGTGATTGCGCGCCAGCGGCGTCCCCACGACCATCTTGAGGAAGGTCCGCGTGATGGTTATCGCCGAAAACATGCTGATGACCACGCCGACGGCCAGGGTCAGTGCGAAGCCCTTCACCACCGTCGCCCCGAACTGGTCACCGAACCAGTAGAGGATGAAGCAGGTGATGAGCGTGGAGATGTTCGAATCGCGAATGGACGACCAAGCGCGGCGGAAGCCGATGTCGATCGCGGAGTTTAGGGTGCGGCCGCGGCGTAACTCCTCTTTCGTGCGTTCGAAGATGAGGATGTTCGCATCGACGGCCATGCCCACGGAAAGGACGAAGGCGGCGATCCCGGAAAGCGTCAGCGTCACGGGCCAGAGCTTGAACACCATGAGGGTGGTGGCCGTGTACACACCCAGGGCGGCTGCCGCCAGCACGCCCGGCAACCGGTAATAGAGAATCATGAACAGGGCAACGGCGAGGAGGCCGATTTCACCCGCGAGAACGGATGCCTTCACGGAGTCCTCGCCAAGCGTCGCGCTCACCTCGCTCGCCTGGATGGTCTTGAGGGGGATGGGCAGCGCGCCTGCGTTCAACTGCTTCGAAAGGTTGCGCGAGCTGCTGAACGAGTCCTGCCCTGTGATCTGCCCCTGGTCGGAGATGACGCCCTGCACCGTAGCGCGCGAGATCTCTTCCTCGTCGAGGTAGATGAGGAGCTCGCGCCGCGGGTCCCCCTGGGGGAAGCGGAGCGCGCGGCTCGTTATCTGTTCCATGAGCCTGGAGCCGGGACCGGTGGTTTCGAAATTGACGGCGAAGGTGGTGCCCTGCCGGCTGGGGAAGGTGTTGCTCTTCAGAAACCGTCCCGTCATGGTCAGGGTCTCGCCATCGACCACGCCCGTGGCCGGTACGAGCGCCTGGCCGCTATCGTCCACCACGCGGAATTCGAGCTGCGCCGTGCGCCCGATCAGGTTCTGTGCGTCATTCAGGGAAATGCCCGGGACCTGCACGTCCAGGCGGTTGTTGCCCGCTTTCACGACCTCGGCTTCGGATACGCCGAAGGCGTTCACGCGGCGCTCCACCACTTCCTTGGCGACATCCATCGCCTCGTCCAGGCTGCCCTCGAAGTCGTCTGGCGGGTCGGCTTCGAGGACGAGGTGCGATCCGCCGCGCAGGTCGAGCCCGAGACGCATGGTCTCGCGTTCCCAGCCGCCGAACTTGATGCCCTTGCCTTGCGGCCAGAAGTCGTTCGAACCCGGCAGGTAGCGGGCGGGGTCGCTCGGCCAGACAGCCACGAGGGCGAACACCGTGAGGGCGATGACGAAGAGGAAGAGGACGATATCCTGGCTCTTACGCACGGGGCTCGGTGGCCTCCTGGATGCCTGTTTCGGGCGCGCGGCGTCCTTCCGGGGGCGCCGCTTCGAGCGTGGTCAAGCGGCGCGAAATCGCGTCTGTCACCGCACGGACGCGCACGTTGGGCGCGAGTTCGAGGATGATTTCCGTGGGCCCGTTGGGGGGCGTGATGACGTCCTTCACTTCGCCGATGAGGCCGCCCGTCGTGATCACTTCATCGCCCACCTGCAGGAGGCGGACGGCCTTGCGCTGTTCCTTCTGGTTCTTGAGCACGGGCTGGAGAAGGATGAAGTAGAAGGCAGCGACGGCGAGCACCGTGTAGAAGATGACGCTCCACATGACGGCCATGGGGTTGCTCCTGCCCCGGCCCCGATGGCCGGCGTATCAACCGGCGTCCGCCGTGAGGGCGGCGAGGGCGTCGCGGGCCAGCGCGAGCGCGTCCTCCCGGTCCGAAACGTCCCCTGCGAGCTGGGCCCGGCGAACAGATGTTAGGACTGCCCCCAACAAGCGTCCACTTTCGAGGTCAAGCTCGAGGATCAGGTCCTCACCCGTAACGAGCGGCGTTTCGCCCGCTTCCGTCACTGCCCAGGCGCGTGCCACGACGTAGTTGAGAAAGCCGCAATGGCGCCGGTAGTTTTCGCGCGTGTACCGGGGCCCGCGCGTGGCCATCCCGTCGGCGAGGTTCACGAGCATGAGCGGGAGCACCTCGCCATCGAGGTCGGTGGCGAACTTGCGCACCGCCCGGTCAGTCGCGGGCCAGTTGCGCACGAGTTCTCCGGGACGCAGATGGTAGCGCACCATGGCCGCCACGAACGTGGTCGCCGCCGGCCCGAACCCCAGTGCCGGGAGCCGCTCGGCGACGACCTCGGCGCCGCGCGGGCCGTGGCGGGGAAAGCGCAGGCGTCCATCCACAGTGGCCGCGGTGTGCGGCTTGGCGACGTCGTGCAACAGGCAGGCGAGCCTCGTCAACGCCACGATCGGTATGCCTTCGACCGAGCGGGCCAGGGTTGCTTGGAAATCGAATCAGGCGAGCGATGTCCGCAGTTCTTGCCCGTCGGCGCCAGCACCGAGGGCAGCATCGAGCGCTGCTACCGCGGCGAGGTTGTGGTCGAGCACGTCGTAGTAGTGCAACTCCGGCTGCTGAAACCCCCGTCCAGCTTCCAGTTCGGGGATGAGGAGCGTCAGTTGCCGTTCCTCATCGAGCGCCCGCAAGGGCGGGGCAGCGGCGGCTGCGGTGAGCGCTTGCATGAGGCGGGCGGGCGGGTCCATGCGGCCAGTTTAGGCCACGCGGGGTACGCGGAGGCTCGTGACGGGCGCGTCAGGCGCGGGGGTGGGCTTTGTCGTACTGGAGACGTTTATGGTCGTCGGTGAGGTGCGTATAGATCTGCGTGGTGCTGATGCTGGCATGCCCGAGTGCGTCCTGTACATTACGAAGTGGCATGCCGCCGGAGAGCATATGCGTCGCGTACGTATGCCGCAGGGTGTGCGGCGTGATGCTCTTGCCAAGGTTGGCGTCACGCGCATAGTTCTTGAGTATCAACCAGAATCCCTGGCGGGTCAGGCGCAGGCCGCGGCGGTTCACGAAGAGTGCGGACTCGCGCCGGTTGCGCACGAGCCGCGGCCGTACATGGAAGATGTACTGGCGCAGTTCATCCACGGGTCGCTGGTACAGCGGGAGCACGCGCTCGCGGTCTCCCTTGCCGATGCAGCGCACGGTCACCGGGTCGCTCTCCAGCGCGATATCGGCCACGTCGAGCGAAATCAGCTCCGTCACGCGCACCCCGGTGGCGTAGAGCACCTCGAGCATGCACTTGTCGCGCCGCGCTTCGGGCGTGTTGCGACGCGCGGGTTGTTCCAACAATTCGTCCACTTCCTGGGTTGTGAGTGGATTCGGAAGGCTCTTTCCAACCTGCGGCGACTTAAGATGCTCCGTCGGGTCCACCTCGACGAGGCCCTCCGCGGAGAGGAAGCCGAAGAACGATTTTACGGCCGCGACTTTGCGCGCAACGGTGGAATCCTTGTACTCGTGGGAGCGCAGGTCCTCCGTGAAACCGATGACCATGGTGCCCGGCACGGCCTTCCACGGGCCGGCGCAACTGCTGCCGAGCTTTATGGCGACGAACTTCTCCAACTGCGCCAGGTCGTTCTTGTAAGCAGCGATCGTGTTGCCCGAAGCGTTCTTCTCAACGGACAAAAAGTTCAGAAACTGGGCGATGCTGTCGTCCATCCGGGGGCACCTCTCCAACCGCGTGGCATCCAGAGCGGCGCTATCATAGGGGCGCGTTCTCCGGACTGTCCAGAAGAAATCGAGGCCTGGCGTGTGAAGATCGCGTTATCCTCGCTCAACACGAGCTGTCATGCCCGTGGGGCGTCATAACTAGTTCTACACTCTTCACATAACCTCGTGATGCTATCTTCGCCCCGATCTTCCTTGCGCGCTACTCTTTTTTCACGGCGCGGCCGGGTGGCGCACACGTGCTCTCGCCTACGCCGCTCCGAGCGCTTCGAGCCGCCGCTTCAGTGCCGCCAGGAACCCGCCGGCCTCGAGGCCGTCCATCGCGCGGTGGTCGAAGCTCGGGCACACGTTCACCATCGAGCGCACGGCGATCGCGTCGGCTTCCATGACCACGGCGCGCTTCACCACGCGTTCCATGGTGACGATGCCGACCTGCGGATGATTCACAATGGGTTTCGAGGCTATCGAACCGAAAGCGCCCGTGTTGTTCACCGTGAACGTGCCGCCTTCGATGTCCGCCACGCGCAGTTTCCGCGTTCCCGCTCGCGCGACCAGGTCCGCGATGCGCTTTGCGATGCCCGCGACGGTCAGGTCCCCAGCGCCGTGGATGACCGGTACCACAAGCCCGCTCGCCGCCGCCACCGCGATGCCGATATCGAGCGAGTGGTAGCGGCGCAGCTCGTCGCCTTCCCAGCGCGCGTTCAGCATGGGGAATTCGCGCAGGGTTTTGCAGACAGCCACGGTGAAGTACGGGAGGAGCGTGAGGGGGACGCCTTCCTGCACTTCGAAACGCTCCTTTTCGCGCGCTCGCAACTGCACGAGGGCGGTCACGTCCGCCTCGACCATGGTCCACGCCTGTGGGGCCTCCAGGTTGGAGCGGCTGAGGTTTTCCGCGATCGTCCGGCGCGTCGCGGAGAGCTGCACCGTTTCGTAGCCTGCGCCGCCGGGCGCGGCCGCGGGCTGGGCTTCGGCGGCGGCCGCCGGCACCGCCGCCGGCTGTGCGGGCCCGGCGGCGATGCGTGCCTCCACGTCTTTGCGCGTGATGCGGCCACCGACGCCGGTCCCGCTGAGCGCGGCGAGGTCCAGGTCATGCTCCTGAGCCAGCCGCATGACCGCGGGCGAGTAGTAACGCTCGCGATTTTTTGGCCCACCCCGGCCCGGCGTTGCTGGCGGGGCGGCGTTGGAAGCGGCGGGCCGCGCGGGCTGCCTCGCCGCCGCTGCTATCGCGGGCTCGTGTGCGGTCGAAGCGCCGTTGGGCGTCGGGACCACGAGAGCCGGGGGCGGCTCATCGGGCGGGATCGCCATTGGGCCGCCGCCCCAGCCGCCACCGGCCTTCGCGCCAACCGCGGGGCGGGGTTGTGCGGCCCCGGCGGCCGCTTCTTCGACGGTGCACAGGGCCGTCCCCACCTCCACGGTCTCACCTTCGGGCACGAGGATTTCGCCCATGACGCCTTCGTACGGCGATGGCAGCTCGGCCGTGACCTTCTCCGTCTCTATTTCGCAGAGGGGGTCGTCGAGTGCGACCGCTTCGCCCGGTTGCTTGAGCCACGAAAGGATCGTGCCCTCGGTGACGCTTTCGCCCAGCTGGGGCATGGTGACCGTCGTCATGGCGCCTCCTAGTAAGCGGCCAGTTCGCGCGCCGCTGAAGCTATCTTTTCCTTATCCGGCATGAAGAAGTTTTCCATGCTGTGGTGGTAGGGCATCGCCGGGATATCGGGCGCGGCAACGCGCCGGATGGGCGCATCGAGGTATTCGAAGGCGTGCTCGGCGATGAGCGCCGCTATCTCACCGCCGAAACCGCTGGTGAGCGTGTCCTCGTGGACCACCAACACCTTGCCCGTGGCCCTCGCCTGCTCCAGGACGGTCTCGATATCGAGCGGCTGGAGGGTGAGGAGGTCGACCACGGTGCATTCGATCCCCTCGCCCGAAAGCACTTCGGCGGCCGCGAGGGATTCGTGCAGCATCAGCCCGTAGGCGAAGATCGTCAGGTCGCTGCCCTTGCGCGTGACGCGCGCTCGGCCGAGCACGGTTTCACCCTGGGCATCGGCATCCTGGCGGATGAGGCGGTAGGTGCGCTTGTGCTCGAGGAAGAGCACGGGGTTGGGATCCGCGATGGACGCCTTCAGCAACGATCGGTAGTCGGCGGGGAATGCGGGTGTGACGACCTTGATCCCGGGCATGTGCGTGTAGTACGCCTCAATGCTCTGCGAATGATGCTGGCCACCGTGCACGCCGCCCCCCCAGGGCGTGCGCACCACCATCGGCAGGTAGGCATCGCCGCGGGTGCGATAGCACCAGCGCGACGCTTCGCTGCAGAGCTGGTCGAACCCGGCGTGGATGAAGTCGGCGAACTGGATTTCGGGGACCGGGCGCAGGCCATAGTGGGCCGCCCCGATGGAGATGCCGATGATGGACGACTCGGCGAGGGGCGAATCGATGATGCGCCCGGGGTACTTCTTTGAGAGTCCTTCCGTGACCCGGAAGACGCCGCCCGCCTCCACGTCCTCGCCCATGATGAATACGCGGTCGTCCTGCGCCATCTCCTCATCGAGGGTTGAGCGGATGGCCTCGATGACGGTCACTTGCGCCATCGCTACAACTCCTTGTACACGTGCCCGAGCGCGTCTTCGGGCGCGGGGTCGGGCTGCATCAGGGCCCACTGGGCGGCTTCGCGCACCTCGTCCTCGACGCGCTTCTCTATCTCCTCAAGGTCTTCCCGCGGGAAGATGCCGTCGCTCACAACGCGCCCGTGAAAGGTCGTGACGGGGTCCTTCTTCGTCCATTCTTCGAGCTCGGCCTTGGGACGGTAACGGCTATCGTCGTCATCGCTGGAATGGGGCCAGAGCCGGTAGCACTTGGCCTCGATGAGATAAGGCCCACCCCCGCGCCGCGCCTGGTCCACGGCCGGGCGCAGGGTCTGGTAGACGGCGATGCAATCCATGCCATCGACCACGGCGCTCTGGATGCCATAGCCTCTCGCCCGGTCGGCCACGTGCTCCACTGACATCTCCTTGTCCGTCCGTTCGGTGATGGCGTAACCGTTGTTCTGCACATAAAAAATCACGGGAAGCTTGTGGATGGCGGCGAAGTTCAGCGCCTCGTGAAAGTCGCCGCGGCTCGTGCTGCCTTCACCGCAGCAGGTGAGCGCCACGATTGGATCCTTGCGCATTTTGGCGGCGAGGGCGATCCCCGTCGCGTGCAGGAACTGCGTGGTGACCACGCTCGAACTGGTGACGATGTGACGCTCGGTGTTGCCCCAGTGCGAAGGCATCTGCCGCCCATAGGAATTCGAGTCATCGCGCTTGCCCAGCAGGTTGAGCATGGCTTCGCGCGCGCTCATGCCCAGCACCAGGTTCATCCCCAGGTCGCGGTAGTAGGGCGCCAGGTAGTCCACGCCCTTCTTGAGCGCCATGGCGGCGCCAACCTGGGCCGCCTCCTGCCCCGCTCCCGCGATCACGAAGGGCGCCCGCCCCTGGCGGTTGAGGGCGAGCATACGTTCGTTGAGGCGCCGCGCGAGGAGCATGTAGTAGTACATGTCCTCGAGCTGCTGTTCGCTGAGGAGGTAGTCCTCAATTGTCTGGTGAGAACGGGCGCGCCTGGTGCGGGTCGTCGTCATGCTGCCTCTATGCGGTCAACGCCAGCCGGGGCTGCGGGCTGCGGAGCCCACTGCCTTCCGCAAAGATGGTAGCACGCGGAATCCGCCCCGCTACCCTCCGATAGCTGTATTTGACGCTCCGGGGCAGGACGAGTTGGTTGCCGTATCGGAGCGGTAGGCCATGGGCTCATCGGCAGCTTCGGCGACGGCGGCGCTCGCAGGCGCCGGCAGGGTGTTCTGCGCCACCGTGGCTTCCTGAGCCGGGTCTCCCGGCGAAAAGAGCAGGCTGAACAGCGGCAAGAGCGCGAATGGCAGCGGTAGCAACAGTGTTGCGATGATCGCAGGTCGGCGCATGGCAGAGACCCCCTTGTGGGCAGCCGTGATGCCGATTGTAAAGCAGTGTCAAGCGTCCGCATAGCCCTCTCCGGTTGTCCGTGTGAGCCGGGGGCCGCGAGCGATGCTCCGATGTTGCTTGTGGTAAGCCCGATGCCCCCTTAGAATCCGTCCCCGTTAGCCGGAACGGGGGAGAGCGCCGCATGCCTGACGCAACGGGCCTGTTGCAAGTCCGGGATATCACCATCACGTTCGGGGGCCTCGTCGCCCTGGATAATGTTTCCTTCGATGTCGATGAAGGCCAGATCGTGGGCCTCATCGGCCCCAACGGCGCCGGCAAGACGACGATGTTCAATTGCATCACCCGTCTCTACCGCCCGGACCGCGGCAGCATCATCTTTAGCGGCCAGGACCTGCTCAAGGTGCCGCCGCATGGCATCGCCAGCACAGGCATCACGCGGACCTTCCAAAACCTCGCGCTCTTTCCGAGCATGACGGTCACCGAAAATGTGCTGGTGGGCCAGCATCATCTGCTCAAAGCCGACCCGGTCTCCTCCTCCGCCCGCCTCCCGTTCGTTGGCAGGGAAGAACGCAATGCCCGCGAGCGCGCGCTCGAAACGATCGACTATCTCGGCCTGATGCCCTACCGCGACGCCGTCGTCCGGGGACTTCCATACGGGGTCCAGAAGCGCGTGGAGACCGCTCGCGCCCTCGCCGGACAGCCTCGCCTGCTCCTGCTCGATGAGCCAGCGGGCGGTCTCAACCACGAAGAAGTCACCCGACTGGGAGACGAGATCCGCCAGATGCGTGAGCGCTTCAACCTCACCATCCTCCTCGTCGAACACCACATGGCCCTCGTCATGCGCATCTCCGACCGCGTCGTTGTGCTCGACTTCGGGCGGAGGATAGCGCTGGGGACGCCCGCCGAGGTGCAGGCGGACCCGACCGTCATCGAGGCCTACCTCGGCGGCGACGACTCCGTGGAGGCGCGCGATGCTTGAGTTGCGAAACGTGCGCGCTGCCTACGGGCCCGTGGTGGCGCTGCACGATATCTCCATCTCGGTCCCCAATGGCGCGATCATCACGCTGCTCGGCGCGAACGGAGCGGGCAAGTCGACCACGCTGCGCGTCATCTCCGGTCTTCTCAAGCCCCTCGGGGGCAGCGTCCTCTTCGAAGGCGAATCTATCGCGGGCCACTCGCCCGATTCGCTGGTGAACCGCGGCATCTCCCACGTCCCCGAAGGGCGCCAGATCTTCACCACGTTGACGGTGGACGCGAACCTCCAACTGGGGGCGTACACGCGCAAGGACAAGCGCAACATCGCCGCCGACATGACGAAGGTGTACGAATACTTTCCCCAGCTCGCGCAACGCAAGAAGCAGGTTGCGGGGACGCTTTCCGGTGGCGAACAGCAGATGCTCGCCATCGGCCGCTCGCTCATGGCGCGCCCTCGCCTGCTGCTCCTCGATGAGCCAAGCCTGGGGCTCGCGCCGCTGCTCGTGCGGGATATCTTCAAGATCATCCAGGCGATAAACGAAGAGCAGAAGATGACCATCCTGCTCGTCGAACAGGATGCCCGTATCGCGCTCTCCGTGGCCAGCTACGGCTACGTGCTGGAGACGGGCAACGTTGCGGTGCACGAGCGAGCGAGTGTCCTCCAGAGCAACGAAGCAATCCGCAAGTCCTATCTCGGCTACTAGGGGAAGTTCATGGACATCTTCTTCGAACAGGTCGCCGATGGCGTAAGCAAGGGCACGCTCTACGCGCTCCTTGCGCTTGCCCTTGTCTTCATCTTTCGCTCAACGGACATCATCAACTTTGCCCAGGGCGAAATGGCGATGTTCAGCACCTACATCGGCTGGTCCATTTCCCGGCCGCTGAGCTTCGCGTGGCTGCCGCTGTTGGGCATCGAAACGCATGTCAACCTGCTCAATTGGGACCCCGAACTCTTCGGCGTGCCAGTCTACTTCGGCCGCGAACAGATCGGCGATGTCACGCGCCTGGGGTATTTCATCGTCCTCCTGTCCTCAGTGGCCATCGCCTTCGTCTTCGGCGCCCTCGTGGAACGCCTCATCATCCGCCCTTCCGAAGGCAAGAACCTGCTGAACGCTATCATCGTGACGCTGGGGCTATTCACGATCTTCAACTCGGTGGCGCTGTGGCGCTACGGTTCGGTCCCCAAGCCCTACCCGGCGCCGTTCCAGGGTGCCGCCATTGACTTCGGCCTCTTCAAGATCATCCAGCACAGCTTTTTCTCGCTCTGTGTTGGCGTTGCCCTCATGGTCGCGATCTACCTGTTTTTCCAGCGCACCAAGCTGGGGCTGGCCGTCCGCGCCGCCGCGCTCAACCCCCAGGCCAGCCAACTGATGGGCATCAACACGGGCCGCATGCTCACGCTCGGTTGGGGACTCGCGGCGGCCATCGGCGCGCTCGCGGGCATGATGGTGGCGCCCTCCATAGCGGGCGTCTCATCCAACCTGATGGTCGGCGTGCTCCTCTTCGGCTTTGCGGCCGCCACGCTCGGCGGTCTCGATAGCGCCCTCGGCGCGGTCGTCGGCGGTCTGAGCATCGGCATCGGCGAAAACCTCGTCGGCCAGTACATCGGCAACGAATACCGCGAAATGGCCGCCTTCGGCCTCATCATCGCCGTGCTCATGATCAAACCGACCGGTCTCTTTGGCGCACCGGTGGTGAAGAAGGTTTAGGAATGAAGACGACCGGAAACTACCGTACGGGCGTCGAGCGCTTCGTTCCCTCCGCTTCCGAAGCCGTGCTGCTGCTCGCCTTCGTCCTCTTCTGCTGGCCCATGGGCTTCTTCGATGGCAAGGCGCTCTACGGCGGCAACGACAACGACGCCATCGCCGGACTCTCCACCTTCGCCGTGGTCGCCATTGCCTGGGTGCTGGGTGTGGCCCTGCGCGCCGCCATGAACGACATGCGCTGGTGGCTGGTGATCGCCGTCGCCGTGGCCATCGTCATCCCCTGGCTGGCCCTCAACTCCTTCCAACTCGGCCTCATGACGCAGACGGCCTACTTCGTCATCCTCATCCTTGGCCTGAACATCGTCACCGGTCTGACGGGGCAGATTTCACTCGGGCACGGCGCTCTCGTGGGCATTTCCGCTTACACCGTTGCTATCCTCATGGACCATTGGGGTTGGCCGCTCTTCCCGGCCGCGCTTGTCGCCATCACCCTGACCACGTTCGTGGGCTTCGGCCTGGGCATCCCCGCCCTCCGCCTGGCGGGGCCGTACCTCGCCATCGCCACGGTCGCGGCCGCCATCATCTTCCCGCTCGTGATGAAGCTCGATAAATTCCACGACTACACGGGGACCGTCCAGGGGCTGAAAATCTCGCGCGAAGAACGCCCCCATCCGCCCGCCTTCATCGGCGATTTCCTCGAAAGCGAAAACATCTCGCGCATCCCCGCGACGAAGTCCTTCCTCGTCGATCAGCTGAATGACCCCGACACCGCACCCGCGGCCAAAGCGCGTGCCCGCGAGCAACTCGACCGCGAGCGCCAGACATACGCCCAGGATGTCTGGATCTACTTCCTCACGCTGGTGCCCGCCGTCATCCTCATCGCGGCCGCCTGGAACCTTGCCCGCAGCCGCATCGGGCGCGCCTTCATCGCTGTGCGCGATGCCGAAGTGGCGGCCACCTCTATGGGCATCAACGTGCCCCTCTACAAGGTGGTGGCCTTCGGCATCAGCGCTCTCTACGCGGGCGTCACGGGCGCGCTCCTCTACATGGTCATCGCCTTCGTCGCACCGGAATCCTTCGACCTGGTGAACCTTTCCATCAACCCGCTCGCCTATCTCGTTATCGGCGGGCTCGCCTCCACGGGTGGGCCCATCATCGGCGCCATCGGCATCAAGTGGGTGCCCGAGATGACAGGCCTCATCGCCCGCCAGTACAAGGAATTCGACCTCCTCCAGGGCGCGCTCGTCGGAGTGGGGCTGATCGTCGTCATGACGCGCATGCCGCAGGGCATCTGGGGCACCATGGTGCGCCTCAACGGATTTTCGTGGGTGCAGCTACAAGCCCAGATCTCCGGCTGGGGCCGTTCACGCCCGGGCGCCTTCTGGGCCGCCCTTGCGGCGGGGGGCCTCGTTGTCGTGATCATCGGACTGGTGGCGGGAACAATCTGGGCGGTGTTCGCCGCCGGCGCGCTCATCGTCGCGCCGCAGGACATCTGGTTCGGCGCGTACCACGCCGGCCGCCGGTTAATCCCACGCGGTATGCGCCGTGATGAATCGGGAAAGGCCGATGCAACGTAGGTAGTAAGGAACGAGTAGTGCGGATAGGCCGTGTCTATCCAGAGGAGGGCGCATCTCACGACGAACCGAAACTTCTTCAAAGACAGGCTGTCCCAGTCACATTCGTGCAGGGAGGAAAGAACTCACGATGACCCTTTTCCGGAAACCATGGATGCTCGCGTTCGCGCTCTTCGCCGCGGTCGCCCTGTTCGCCGTCGCCTGTGGTGGCGATGACGATGACGACGACGATGGTGGCGGCACAACGCCCCAGGCCACGGCCACGAAAGCCGCTGGTGCCGGCGGCGCCAGCGCTCTCCAGGCTCAGCTCGACAAGATAAAGGGCGACACCACCGGCGTCACCGACAAGGAAGTCGTGTTCGGCGCCAACGCCCCCAAGACCGGTACCCTCGCTGTCTACAACGACATCAACGTTGGCTGGCAGGCGTACTTCGCTGATGTGAACAAGAAGGGCGGGATCGCCGGCCGTCAGATCAAGTTCGTCATCGAAGACGACGGCTACAACCCATCAAACACCGTCAACGTCATGAAGAAGCTGGTCGAACAGGACCAGGTCTTTGCGATGTTCAACCCCCTCGGCACGCCCACCGTCAGCGCCGTCATCGATTACCTGAAGGCACAGGGCGTGCCCGCCCTCTTCATCGCCTCTGGCGCGAGCAAGTGGGCGAAGCTCGGCCCCAACGTCATCGGCCTCCAGCCTGACTACATCAACGAAGGCGACGTGCTCGGCAAGTACATGGCGGCCAACTACAAGGGCAAGAAGTACGGCATCCTGCTGCAGAACGACGACTTCGGCAAGGATGGCCGCGACGGCATCAAGAAGGGCGTCGGAAGTGACCTGACCCTCGTGGGCGAAGAGACCTACGAGGCCAACGCCGCCGATATCACGAGCCAGGCGCTCAAGCTGGTCAACGCCGGCGCCGATGTCATCGGCATCTACTCCACACCAACACAGTTCGCAGCCGCCCTCAAGAACCTGAAGTCCCAGGGCAAGAACGTCGTCTGGGTGTCCTCTTCGGTGACGGCCTCCAGCACCACGGCGAAACTCGCCGAAGGCGCCATGGACGGCGTCTTTACCTCTGGCTGGCAGCCCGACCTTTCCGAGGCGGCGACCAACCCCGAGGTCAAGAAGGCGATCGACTTCTTCATCGCCCAGGGCATCGCGAAGGAACAAATCAACAACTTCCACCTCTTTGCGTGGATAGCGGCGCAGCACCTCGAGCGTCTGCTCACGATCACCGGGAAGAACCTCAACCGCGAATCGATCATCTTCGCGATGGAAAACATGGCCTTCCAGGGCGACTGGACGTGCTCCATCTGCCTGAAGCCAACCATCATCACCGCGGCTGACCACAAGCCCGTCGAAGCGCAGTTTATGCAGCGCTGGTCGCAGTCCGAGAACGCTTTTAAGCGTGTTGGCGACGTGATCGACGCTGAAACCACCAAGAAGTAGCCCTGCGCGTCAGCAGACCACCGTGGGCCCGGCGGTTCTCTGCCGGGCCCATTTCCGTGCGGGTACCATGTGGAGATGGCGCGGG
>JBPCLM010000141.1:0-5169 GCA_051003295.1 Tepidiformaceae bacterium
AATGCTTTCGACGGAGTGGATGTAAGCGTCTTCGGGGTCCATGCCCCCGGCCACGAAGTGCCGGTGGAGCAGTTCCACGATGCCGTGGACCGCGCCAAGGAGGATGCCTCGCTCGCCAAAGATATCCGAGCGGTACTCCGATTCCAGTGTGGTCTCGAAAGTGAAAGGCGAACCCAGCGCCACCGACCAGCCGAGGGCCAGCTCCGTCGCCCGGCCGGTCACATCCTGGTGGACAGCGAAGCTCGAATTGATCCCTGCGCCGTCGATATCCGCCCCCTGTTCATACAGGCGCCTGACGGAGGGTCCCATTCCCTTGGGGCACACGCCGATTACGTTGACGTTCGGCGGGAACGATGCCCCCACGCTCTTGAGATGGCCCACCAGGAATCCATGGGAGAGTCCCAGCGTCGTCCCCGGGCGTAGCGCCGCGAAGATCCTCTTGTGCTCGGTCGCTTGCGCAGCGTCGGCGATGAGCAGGAGCACCAGGTCGGACTCGTGGATCACGCTGTACATTTCGCCGAGTGTGCCGTCTGATCGTTTGAAGCCGGCGCGTTCGGCGGCCGCCATCGACGATGACCCTTCTCGCAGCCCCACCACCACCCTGACGCCGGTGCCTTCCAGCGAGTCCCGCAAGTTTTGGGCCTGCGCCGGGCCTTGCGAAGACCAGCCGATCACCCCTACCTGGCGCACGCCCTCGAAGGCCTGCGCCAGCTTGCCGAAGAGCCCGCGGCCACCCTTGACGATGGTTTCATCGTTTGTGCCGAGGCGCAGCGGCGCAGTTTCGAAGACGGAAGAACTGAAGTTCGACATGTCACCCTCGACCAGGCCCGACCGGGGCCTGCGCGGGCCGGATAGGCCAGACTTTGTTTCTGTGTGGCATCGCGATCCTAGGTTTGTGCCGGAGCAGGATCAACTCGCGGGCTCTGGGCGAAGCGTCCACGCGCGGGCGCATCGAATATTTCTAGCCCGCCCGGAGCGCGGTGCTACCCTTCTCCCGTGGACTTCTCTGCGGCCGACATCGTGGGCACCTGCGACCGTATCGGCATCGTCGCCTTTGCGTTTTCGGGCGTTGAAGTGGGGCTTCGGCGCCGCCTCGATGTCTTCGGACTCGTCGTGATGGGCGTCGTCACGGCAACGGGCGGCGGGTTGATTCGCGATATCCTGCTCGTGCGCCTGCCGTTCGTGATCGACCGCGAAGACTATCTGCTCTGGGCGCTGGGGGCGGCGGCGGCGGCCATCGTGCTCGGATGGGCTGGCCGTGGATTCCCACGCCTGCTGCTCGCAGCCGCCGACGCCGTCGGACTGGGGGCGTTCGCCGTGGCGGGCGCCCTGGCCGCGCTCAACAGCGGCCTCGGGCTGCTCCCTGCCTTGCTCTTGGCGGTCGTGACCGCCACCGGTGGCGGTGTCATCCGCGATCTGCTGGCGGACCGCGTACCTCTGGTGCTGCGCTCGGAAGTGAACGCCTCGGCGGCCGCCCTGGGCGGCTTCACGGTGTGGCTCGTTGAGCCCGCGTCGACAGGCGCGGCGGCGCTCGCCGGGGCGGGCGTCACCGCGGCCGTGCGCGTTGTCTCGCTGGCGCTTGGGCTGAACCTGCCCGTACCGGGGCGACGGGTGGGGAGGCAGGGGCGCCTTCTGTAGTCCCCCGGCCTCGTGGTTTCCCGTCCGGCCCTCCATCCCGCAGAATAGGATGCACAACACCGGCGTCGCGCACGGCCGCGGCACACGAGAGGTCTGCATGGAACTGCGATTCGGCGAAAAAGAAGAAAAGCTCCGCGGCGAGGTACGGGCGTTCCTGAAGGACCATATGCCCCACGAAGAAGGCGGCGCTGGAGGCTTCGGGAGTCGTACGGATGAGCAGTTCGAGCAGGCCCGGCAGTTCAACACCGACCTGAGCGAGCGCGGCTGGATAGCTCCCGCCTGGCCGAAGGAATACGGGGGACTCGGCGCCACGATTTACGAGCAGATGGTGTTCAACGAGGAGTTCGGGTACGCCGGCGCGCCCGATACCGGTACCCGTGGCTTCGGCGTGGGAATGATCGGCCCGACGCTGATCATCCACGGCAACGAAGAGCAGAAAAAGAAGTACCTGCCGCGCATGACCAGCGGCGAGGACATCTGGTGCCAGGGCTACAGCGAACCGAGCGCAGGCTCCGACCTCGCCAGCCTGCAGACCCGCGCCGTGCGCGATGGCGATGACTACGTCATCAACGGCCAGAAGATCTGGACATCCGGAGGCCACCGTGCCAACCAGATGTTCTGCCTGGTGCGCACTGACCCGGACGCACCCAAGCACCGCGGCATCAGCTTCCTCCTCATTGACGACATCAAGCACACCGCGGGGCTGACCATCCGCCCGCTCGTGAACATGGCCAACCGCCACCACTTCAACGAAGTGTTCTTCGAAGACGTGCGTGTCCCCGCCCGCAACATCGTTGGCGAAGAGAATCGTGGCTGGTACGTGGGCATGACGCTGCTGGATTTCGAGCGTTCCGGCATCGGCACCACTGCTTCGCAAAAGAAAACGCTCGAACGCCTGGCCGCGACGCTGCGCGCAGGCGACCCGTCAACGCGCCGCAAATACCGCACGAAGCTGGCGGATTTCGTGGTCGCCAATGGTGTCGGGCGCTTCCTCGGCTACCGCATCGGCTCTATGCAGGCCAGGGGCATGGTCCCGAACTACGAGGCCTCGGTCGTGAAAATCTACCAGTCCGAACTGGGGCAGCGGCTCTACAACTTCGGCGTGAACATGCTCGGCCTGGCCGGTCAGATGCGGCCGGAGGAATCGCGCGCCCCGCTCGGCGGCGACCTCCCGGAGTCGTACCTCCTGGCGGTGCCATCCAGCATCTATAGCGGCACCAACGAGATCCAGCGCAACATCATCGCCACGCGCGGGCTGGGGTTGCCGCGGGGCTAGACGGGTTCAAGCAGTAACGCAGGCCGCACCCCCGCCTGCCGTACAATGACCGCGTGCTCGCGCCCGGACGGTTCGAACAGCGGCTCGCTGCGACCGGCACCATGGTGCTGCTGGGCATGCTCATCCTGCTCGGCTCGTTGACGTACTGGCAGGTCTTTCGCATCGACCTCGCGGATGACGGGCGCAACCCGCGCGTGCTCGCCGCCTTCAACAACCCCAACCGCGGGCGCATCCTCGACCGTGATGGCAATGTGCTTGCGGAATCGGCGCCAGGCGGTGAACGCCAATACACGGCCAGCAGCATCTACGGGCACGCCGTGGGCTACCTCGATGCGCGCCTCGGCACGCAGGGGGCCGAACTCGCCTTCAACGAAGTGCTGGCCGGGCTCGCGGGCGGTTCTCTCGATGAGGCTGTGAACGCCGAACTGCGCCGCCAATCCAGGCAGGGGCTCGATATCCGCCTCACCATTGACCCGAAGCTCCAGGAGGCCGCGGCTGCCGGTCTCGGCGACCGCCGCGGCGCCGTCGTCGCCATCGACCCGCGCAACGGCGAAGTCCTCGCGATGGTGAGCGTGCCCTCCTATGACCCCGGCAGCGTCGCCACCGAAGGCGAGGCCCTCGTGGCGGACGAACGTTCTCCGCTGCTCAACCGCGCCACGCAGGGCAAGTACCCACCGGGATCGGCGTTCAAGACAGTGACCGCCATCTCCGCGCTTGAACACGGCGTGGTCGCCCCGGAGACATCGGTCACCTGCCCCGGCCAGATCGTAATCGATGGCTTCCCGGTCTCCTGCCAGAACGTCCCCCAGGGGGTGGGCACCTACCCGTTCGCGGATGCCTTCGCGTTTTCCGTGAACGCCATCTTCGCCCAGGTGGGGGTCAAGCTCGGCTGGGCGCCACTCCTCGAAACCGCCGAGCGCTTGGGCTTCGGATCGGCGCTCGATTTCACCGTGGAGACAGCCCCCACGCAGGTGGTGGGCGACGGTTCGGAGTTGACGCGCGTCCTGCTGGCGAGCACCGCCTTCGGCCAGGGCGAACTGCTCGCGACGCCGCTGCAGATGGCGGTCGTGGCCGCCGCTATCGCGAACGGAGGAGTGCTCGTGCCTCCGCACCTCGGCCTCGGCGCCGTCCGCGGGGGAAAGACACTCTTCAGCCTCGAGAGCGGCCACGGACGGCGCGTCATCAGTGAACGAGTGGCGAAGCAGCTGCGTGACTTGATGGTGGCCGTGGTCGCGAAGGGGCAGGCCAGCGGCGTCAACATCCCCGGCGTGAAGGTGGCCGGCAAGACCGGCACGGCCGAATCGGGCACTGGCACTTCGCACGCCTGGTTCATCGCCTTCGCCCCTGCGGAGGCGCCGACGATCGCGGTGGCTGTGCTGGTGGAGAACGGCGGCCAGGGCGGCGTCGTGGCGTCGCCCATCGCGGGTGCGCTCATGCGCGCGGCGCTGGGCAAATGAGCCAGCCATCCCACCCGCTCGAACGCTTCCTTTCGCAGGCGGCGCGGCGTGTCAGCGGCGGCTCCCTGCACCCGCTCGAGGTGCTCGCCCGCGTGCAGGAGGCGTTCGACGCCGCCGTGCGCGAGCGAAGCGCCCCAAACGACATCCTGCTCGCGCTCAACCCCGCCGACTTCGAACGCTACCGCGATGGCCTGGGGGTGTTGCGCAGCGAAATCGAGGCCATGCTCGCCGAGGCAGACCAGCGCGAGGGTCTGCGCGTCATGAGCAGGCGGCGCATCCGTTTCGAAGTAGCCGCCGGCGTCCCCGAGGGCGCGCCACGCGTGAGCGCCCGCTTCGCGGACCCGCGGCCGCTTGCGCAGGCTCCGCCCCCGGGAGCGACGCGGCGGCTCACGCGCCATCGCAACCTCACGCTTGTGCTCTCCGATGGCAACCGCGTGGCCGTGACGCACACGCCCTTCACCGTCGGTCGCGGCCCCGGGAACGACCTGGTGCTGCCGAGCCTGGCCGTGTCACGCCGCCACGCGGAGGTTGTGCGGGAGGCCGAAGGTTACGCCCTGCGCGACCTGGGCAGCAGGAATGGCCTGGTCGTCGATGGCCAGCGTCGTGACACGGTCGCGCTGGCCCCCGGGGTCGCGGTGACCGTCGGCGACATCCAGTTGCGGCTGGAGAGCAGCTGATGCAGGCAGGCACAGACGAACTGCTGCTGTTGAGGCTCGCGCTCATCGCCGTCATCTTCATCTTCGTAATCATCGCGGCCATGACGATGCGCTCGGGGCTGCGGCCGGCGCCGCCGCGACC
>JBPCLM010000142.1:0-12520 GCA_051003295.1 Tepidiformaceae bacterium
CGAGCAGGCGCAGCTCCAGACGCAGCACCAGCTCCTCGCCTTCGTGGCCCTTCTGCGAAAAGGCGGGCGCCTGGTTGGTGCTGGTGGCGAAGCGCTTGTTGCCCCAGCCACCCTTGCCTCCGAAGGCCGCGGTGGTCTCATCGCCTGCGTGCGCCAGGTCAGCGATCGTCTCGCCGCTCTCGTCCGCGATGATGATGGTCCCCGCGGGCACGAGCAGCTCAAGGTCGTCGCCGTGGGCGCCTGTGCGCAGGTTGGGGGCGCCGTTGCCACCGTTGCCCGCGCGAAACCGCTTGCGCGCGCGGTACTGTTCCAGCGTGTACACGTCATCGACCGCGCGGATGACGACGCGCCCGCCGCGGCCGCCATCGCCGCCATCGGGGCCGCCCTTAGGCACGAACTTTTCGCGGTGCATGCTGGTGAGCCCGTGCCCGCCTGCCCCGCCGCTGACCGTGATAGTGACCGCATCGAGCATGGTTCCATCGTAGCCGTTGGCCGTTAGCTGTTGGCCGTTAGCCTGGCGCCTATCGCCACGTCCGCGCAGAACCGCGCGCGTGAGCAAGCGGGTAGCGCCGACTGGTTCTCCCCCTCACGCCTTACCCGGCCTCCCAAAGCAACACAAACCCACCTGCCTATCAATAAGGAGACGGCGGGGGTGACGGTGGTGGTGTGGGCTCGTTGGAAGCGGCGGAGGGCAGCGCTGTTTCAGGTTCGTAGCAGGAAGCGCCTCCTGGTGGCCCTCGATGTTGCGAAAGTGTTGCGATGGGCGGGGAAACACGCTTGGGCGGCGGGTTACCGGCGGCTCGGCGCGCGGGCGCGGGAAAACCCCGCGCGTGCCACAACGGACCCCAACAGGACCCCACTGGCAGATCTCAACGTTGCGAACTCCCACACGTTTCCGTGCCGGCCCGCGCCCTTGGCCGAGCCGCGAGCGTAAGCGACCGGTCCGCGCGGCCGCGTAGAGCGTGAAGCTAAGTCCCGCCTTGTTGGCCGAGCCGCGGGCCCCACCGAGCCCTCAATCCTTCACTTCACGCGTGAGCGGTGCGCCTTGGCCGTCGAGCACATACGTACTCGCTGCATCGACATCGCGCTGCAACCAGAGGTAGCGCGTGCTCCCGTGCTTCGTCCACACCGGGGAGCCGCCCGGCGCCATGCCAAGTTCGCGTAGCCGCCGGGTGGACCACGCCTTGAGCGCACTCAGCAGCCGGTCCGGCTGTTCCGCCGCTGAGGCGACGACGTGCACGTGGTTCGTGCGCACGTTCAGTGCGTGCAGTTGCCACTGGCGATAGCCGCACACGGTGCGGATCGTATTCGCGACGACCTGGCGTTGCTCCCCATCCAGGGTGACAGGCGCCGAGAGCAGCCGGGCGCCGGTGTGCGCGCGAATTGTCGCATCCGGCTGGAGCCGCGGAGTCCCAGGCAGGTTGTGCCCCGCATCAATCCAGCCGCGGTCGTCTCCGGGCAGCCATGTGCCGTAGCACGTCCACGTCAGGAAATAGGCGAGCGGGTAGCGCGATGCGGCGCGGAGTTCATCCGCTGGCGAAAGGCACATCGCGGAATTGTACCGCTGCCCGCCCAAGTTTGGCCGAGCCCCGAGCGTCAGCGACGGGCCCGTGGCGGAACCCGCGCTTGGCGGGGGCCGGGACAAGCCTAGGCACCGGTTGCTTGGGATTCGGCCTCCGTGTTCGGTCTTGCCCCACGGACCGGTCGCTTACGCTCCCGGCTCGGCCAAACCTCGTGGCCACCTGACGGCGCGGCGCCGCCCCGTCCACGCCCGCATCATCATAACCCACGCCCGGTGGTACACTCCCCGCCATCCCCTCCCTGGTGATGCGCCATGCCCTCTCCGCTTTCTCCCAGCACCCTCGTCTACGGGTTCACCGTGGCGGGCGAGCCCCAGGTTTCGCCCGATGGCCGCGCCGTCCTCTACACCCTCTCCAGCACGGACCGCGAGACGAAAAAGACCTCGTCGCAGCTCTGGCTCTGCGGCATCGATGGTTCGCAGCCCCGCCAGCTCACCTTTGGCGGGCAGCGCAACAGCGGCGGACGCTGGTCGCCCGATGGCCGCCAGATCGCCTTCACCTCCGACCGCGTGGAGAAGGCCGGCCTCTTCGTCATGCCCATGGCCGGGGGCGAACCGCGCGAACTGACGCGCTACCACGCCGCCCTCAACGACCTCGCATGGTCCCCCGATGGCACGCGCATCGCCTTCACCGCCGCCTATGACCCGGCCAACCCCGCAGGCGACAAGCCGCCAGACGGCGCCGCCCCGAAGGTGCGCGTCACCAGCCGCATCGACTACAAGCAGGACGTGCGCGGCTACCTGGCCGATGTCCGTTCGCAGCTGTTCGTCGTCGATGTCGCTAGCGGCGAGCGTCACATGGTTACCTGCGAACCCATCGACCACACCACGCCCGAATGGTCGCCCGATGGCACGCGCCTGCTCTGCAAGGTGGCGACGGAGAACGGCATGGTCACGCGCCTCGCCATCGTGCCCGCGGCTGGCGAAGGCTCGCCCCTCTTCTTCACGCACCCCACCGGCGTCGCTTCGACGTACTCCTGGTCGCCGGATGGCGGCCGCATCGTCTACACCGGCGATACCTGGCAGTCATCGCAGACCGATTTCTTCGTCTACGACGTGGCGAAGGGCGATACGCGGCGCGTCACGGATGACCTGCAATGCCTGCCCGATGCCGACTTCGCGCCCATCGTGCCGCCGTCACAACCAGCCTGGCTCGATGACCAGCGCGTGCTCTTCCACGCCGTGCGCGCCGGCTCTGCTGGTCTGTACGTCATCGATCTCGAAAGCGGCGCCGTCGAACAGGTGGAGGGCGAACGCGAGCTGCGCGTCGGCATGAGCGTGGATGCGGAGCAGCGTCACGTCGTGCAGGCCGTCGCCAGCCTCGACTCGTTCGGCGAAATCAGCGTCTTCGATAGGCGCAACGGTGGGCGCAAAGTTGTCACTCAGTACAGCGCCCCCACCTTCGCCGAATCGCCGCCCGCCGCCTGGGAGCGCTTCGATATCACGCGCGGCGGCCACACCACCGAAGCCTGGATGCTCAAGCCGCCGGCCTTCGACCCCGCCCGCAAGTATCCCGTCGTGCTCGATATCCACGGCGGCCCGAACGGCTTCTACGGCTATGGCTTCAACGCCATCCAGCAGTGCCTCGCCACGAACGGCTTCATCGTCGTGTTTTCGAACCCGCGCGGCTCGAGCTCCTACGGGCGCGATTTCACCCAGCAGGTGACGAAGGACTGGGGCGGAGAGGACTACCTGGACCTGATGGCCGTCATCGATCGCGCCCTCGAAGAGCCCTATTGCGACCCCGCGCGCACGGGCATCTGGGGATACAGCTACGGCGGCTACATGACCGCCCGGACGATAGCGCGCAACCATCGCTTCAAGGCGGCCGTCTGCGGCGCTCCCTGCTTCGACCTCGAATCGATGTACGGCACGAGCGATATCTCGCACTTCTTCGGGCCGATGCAGTGGGGCGGCACACCGTGGGAAGACCGCGAGTGGTACGCCACGCATTCGCCATCGCAGTTCGCGCACAACACGCGCACGCCCACGCTCATCATCCAGGGCGAAGCAGACGAACGCTGCCCGGTGGGCCAGGGCGAGCAGATGTTCGTGACGCTCAAGAAGGCGGGCTGCGAAGTGGAGTTCGCGCGCTACCCGGGCCAGTCGCACCTGTTCGTGCGCATCGGCCCGCCCGAACACCGCGAAGACGTGCTCGAACGCATGCTCGCCTGGTTCAAGCGCCACCTGGGAGAGCCGGCGTAAGGGGCGTTGGGCGGCGCGATTTGGCGCCGCTCGTGCGCCTTTGTGCTCGACTGGAAGGCCACAGCGGAACTCGACGCGGCCCCCGAGAGTCAGAACCATCGCCACGCTATCCTTACCTCCTGTGCCAGTGTGCCCGAGCCCTCCGGACGCCCGGACGCATCTCACCGATGATCTCCTTACGAGACGGCCGCCTGAGCCCGCCTGCGCATCCTCGCGGGCCTGCGGGCAAGGGTAAACCACGATTTTCGTCATTGATAGCGGATAGATTGGGCCTAGCGCGGCGCCCTGCGCCAGGAGGCGAGGAGGCGTTGCATCCACACCCGCCCGCGCTAGTGCTCGACGGCGAGGGCCATGTCCTCTTCGGCTTCTTCCACCGTCTCTTCGTCTGGCTTGAGCACGTAGCCAACGCCAGGGATGGTGATGAGGATGGCGGGGTGCTCGCGGTCCGGCTCGAGCTTCTGGCGCAGGCGCGATACCCACACCCGCAGGTATTGCAGGTCCTGGCGGTATTCCACACCCCAGACGTTCGAAAGCAGTTCGGCGTTGAGCACCGTCTTGCCCGCGTTGAGCGCCAGGTGGTGCAACAGCATCCATTCCGTGCGCGTCAGCGAAACGAGCGCCCCACCGCGCTTCACCAGGCGCCGTTCGAGGTCGATTTCGACCCCCTTGGCGTGCACCACGCGCTCGGTTTCGGCCTTGCCCGAACGGCGCCGCAGCACCGCCCGCACGCGCGCCGCGAGCTCTTCGGGGCTAAATGGCTTGAGAATGTAGTCTTCCGCACCCGCTTCCAGCAGGCGCACGCGCTCCTGTTCCTTGTCGCGCGCGGAAACGAAGATGATGGGCACCTTGGAGTGGGGATAGATGCGGCGCATCACTTCGACGCCGTTGACATCCGGCATCATCAGGTCCAGCAGGATGATGTCGGGCTTTTCTTTTTCGACGGCTTCGATGGCTTCCTTGCCACCACGCGCGGTGATGACGCGAAAGCCTTCGTTTTCCAGTTCCATCGAAAGCAGGCGAAGAATGCCGGGCTCGTCGTCCACGGCGAGGATTGTGCGTTGCGGTTCCATATGGGGCTCTCCTGTGCGTGGGGGCGTTCCAGTCCTCTGCGTCCGGCAGATCGTTACGCGCCCGCAACGAGCAACGCCAGTATTGTAAGCGCCCGGACCATTACAGACGTGTGGCGAATGGCGGAATGGCTATTGGCCGCTAGCCGTGGGCTCAGCCGTGACGGACAGGTGGCTCCCGGCGTATCTCCGCTCGCACGTCACGGACGCCCTCACTGTCAGTGGGGCCACGGGCTCTCGGCGCTGCGGTGGCGATGAGGCGAGAACGCCAACGGGCCAACGGCCTACGGCCTAAAAGGGGGCGCGTTGGATGTGTGGAGCGGACACGACATCCACGCAGCCCCGGCACTGTTGTAGCACGCGTCAGGGCGGCACCGCAAGCCGTCTGCGCGCCCCGGCGCGCTCCCCTGGCGTGGCCGACCGCCGCTACGCCGGGTGCTTCACACCGGGGATGCGGCGCCACTCCTCCGAGATCCTTTCGGCATCGCGGCCCAGGAGCACCTCTTCTGAGCACGCCGGGCATTCGAACCCATCGACCTCCATGCGGAGGACCTTGCCATCGGGAGTGACCCGCTCGAACGTGAAACGGGCAGGCCACAACTGGGAATCGCCGCATCGGTCACAATTCATCGCGGCCTCCTTCTCCGAAGGTCGGGCATCCAACAGCCCCGCTTGACCGCGCCCGCCCCGCCCCCTAACACTGGCCCACGGGATGAAACACCTCCGCATCCGCTGGGTTCTCGCCGGCATCGCCGCCTTGCTGCCATTCGCCGCCGTGCCCGCCGTGGCCTCCGCGCTGGGACGCGAGCCGCTCCCCACCGTGAGCGAAATCCGCCCGCACCAGGGCGAGGCGCACGACGACGACAGCGCCACCGACCCCGCCGTGCTCTGGACCGTCGCGGCGGCCGGCATCGGCGCCCTTGGCTTCGGCACGCTCTACCTGCTGAAGCGCCGCGTCGGCGGCTTCCCGCAAAACCCCACCTGGGTGGCGCCCATCACCATCATGCCCAGTAGCGAACTGCCCGGCGACGCCACCGGAGCGGATGCGGCCCACGGCGCGCACACCCACACCAGCGAGCATTGAGGCCCGACGGTCCGACAACTCCGGCGGCCCAACGGAGGTCGCCCGATGCCCCTCGGCATGCTCCCCGGCCGCGTCGTTATTGCGCAGTACCACCCGGCCTGGCCCGCGCTCTTCGCAGAGGAAGCCGCGCGCCTGCAGGAGGCATGCGGTCTAGCGCTGCTCGCCATCGAGCACATAGGCAGCACGGCCGTGCCCGGCCTCGCCGCCAAGCCCATCATCGATCTCATGCCCGGCGTCGCGAGCTTCGAGGCGGCGATCACGCTGGTCCCGGCGGTCGAAGCCCTCGGGTACGCCTACCTGGGCGAATTCGGCATCGCCCGGCGGCATTACTTCCGCAAGGGCGATGGGCCCGAGCCGCGCACCCACCACCTCCATATGGTCGAAGTGGGAGGCGAATTCTGGGAGCGCCACCTGCTCTTCCGCGATTACCTGCGCTCCCACCCCGAGACCGCCGCCGCCTACGCCGCGATGAAGCGCGACGCCGCCACCGTCCACGGCATCGCGCCCGACACCGACGCCTACACGGAAGCGAAGTCCCCCTTCATCGCCGCTGTACTCAAGAGGGCGCGAAGGCAATAGGCAACGAGGCAACAGGCAATAGGAATGAGAAGC
Organism: Tepidiformaceae bacterium; assembly: GCA_051003295.1. Classification (GTDB taxonomy): domain Bacteria; phylum Chloroflexota; class Dehalococcoidia; order Tepidiformales; family Tepidiformaceae. The sequence goes on from JBPCLM010000142.1 coordinate 6,548, forward strand.
GAAGCTTCCCCTATGGCCTACTGCCTATTGCCTGTTGCCTGCTGCCTACTCATACCAGGGCAGCAGGAACGACACATCGAGCCCACCGCCTTCGCGCGGCTCCGCGCGGATGGCCCCACCCATGGCTTCGATGAGCCGCCGGCAAACCGCCAGCCCGATGCCCGCGCCGCGCGCCAGCCCCGAGGTGCGCTTCGAACGATAGAAGCGTTCGAAGATCGCCTCCGCTTCTTCCGGCGCGATGCCCACGCCTTCATCGCGGAAGTGCACCTCAGCCCCCGCGGGCGTCGCGACCAACTCGACTTCGATGGCTGAACCATGCGGGCTGTACTTCTCAGCATTGCTCAGCAGGTTCGCCACCACGTGTTCGAGGTAGCCGGGCTCGGCGGCGACGGGCGCGAGCCCCGGCTGGGCGCGGAGCGCGCGCGGCCGCGTCGACCCGCGTTCCCGCAGCATCCGTTCGAGGAAGCGCGCCAGCGAGACCGGCTCGAGCGCGAGCTCTTCATCGAGCCCCAGCCGCGAAAGCGCGAGCAGGTCATCGAGCATGCGCGCGAGCCGCCCCGATTCGTTGACGATGTCATCGACGAGCCCCTGGCGCGCTTCCAGGTCGAGCGTTTGCTGGCGCGTCTGCAGCACGCGCGCGCCGCCGTTGATGATCGTGATGGGCGTGCGCAGTTCGTGCGATACCAGGCCCAGGAACTCGTCCTTCATCTCATTCGCCTGGCGCAGCGATTCGTTCGCGCGCTGCAGTTCGTCCGCCCGTTCCTCGGCGCGGCGATAGTTGCGCGCGTTGCTGATGGCGAGCGCGGCCCGCCGTGCCAGTTCGTGCGCCGCTTCGAGCCGCGCTGCACAATCGCCGGGTCCCAGCGCCGCTTCGGAGGCGAAGCCGATCGTGCCGATCGTTTCGCCCGCGGCCGTCAGCGGCACAACGATGTAGGTGTGCGGGTTGAGCCTTTCGAGGATGCCGAGGTGCGAATCGTCCACCGCGATGCTGTGCGCCACGCTATCGCCGTGCAGCACCACCGGTGTCCCCGTCTCCAACACCCGCGTGATGGGATGCGCCGGCCCGAAGTTGCGCCCATCGGGGACCGCCAGGTCCATTTCGCGTTCGAGGAGCGGGTCGCGGTGAGACCAGGCGATGCGCTCCAGTTCGCCGTTTTCGCGCAACAGGTCCACCACGCAGTAATCGCCCAGGAAGGGCAACGCCAGCCGCGTGACCGAACGCAACGTGGAGCCGTAATCGAGCGACGAGGCTAGCGCCTCGCCGGCATGGGCGAGGAAGGCGAGCAGTTCCTCGCGCGCCCGGAGGGCGTCCCCGCGGTTCGAAGATGCTGGCGGCGAATTAGCCACGGCCCGGCTCTCGCATTCTCAGGGCCCTCCCCGGGCCACAAAGCCATCATTTCCCCCGCACGCCGTGACCCTACAACCGCCACCGTTAGAAAAGCAATCAAAATTGCCCCTCGGTGCCGCCGCTCTCGCCCCGCGAGATGGGATGCGGGAATCCCGAATCGTCATCGTCAGTCGTCACTCGTCAATCGCGGGCCGCGGGCTCACTCCTCCAATACCACATGCCCTCCGCGGTGGTGCAGGCGCGGCAGGCGCGCCCCGAGCGACGCCAGCACGTCCCAGCTGATGGTCCCGGCCGCCTCTGCCACGTCGTCCGCCGTGATCGTGTGTCCGCCCTGCGTGCCGATGAGCACGGCCTCGTCCCCCTCCGCCGCGCCGGGCACGGCCGTCACATCGGCCATGAACTGGTCCATCGCCACCTTCCCGACGACGGGGCACGGCAGGCCGCCGACGAGCACGTGTCCGCGGTTGCCGAGTTGGCGCTTCCAGCCGTCGGCGTAGCCCACGGGCACGAGCGCGATGCGCGCAGGCGCCGCCGCCCGCCACGTCAGCCCGTAGCTGACGCCCTCGCCGGCGGCGATATCGTGAACGCGCGCGAGACGGGCTTTGAGTGCCAGGACAGGCCGCAGCGTGGGGCCCGGGGTGTTCGGCGGCAGCAGACCGCGCAGGCTGAGCCCGGTGCGCACGCCTTCGTAGCGAAGCTCCGCCCGCCGCAGGGCGCCAGCCGAATTCGCCGTGTGCCGGTACGGGATCCACGGCAGCAGCCGCACCGCTTCGCCGAAGATGGCGTGCTGGTGCTCGCTGAAGGAATCGTCAGCTTCGTCGGCGTTGGCCATGTGCGTCCACAGCCCTTCGACTTCGATCCCCGGCAACGCGCGCAGCTTCTGCGCGAGCGCTACCACCTCATCGAGCGCCAGGCCGAAGCGGTGCAGCCCCGTATCGACCTTCACGTGCACCTTCGCCGTGCGTCCGGCCGCGGTCGCTGCCGCCGATAGCGCCGCTCCCAGCGCGAGCGAGTGTACCGTCAGCGTTATGTCGCGGGTCACGCAGTCCGCCGCATCCCCCGGGAAAGCGTGGCCGAGTACGAGCACCGGTTTGCGCACGCCCAGCGCGCGCAGCGTCAGCGCCTCCGCGGGCCATACCACCGCGTAGCGGTCCACCTGCGCTTCGATTGCGGGCGCGATGCCGGCGATGCCGTGGCCGTAGGCGTTCGCTTTCACCACCGCGATCAACTCGACGCCCATCCCGACCCACGCTTTCACGGCCGTGGCGTTCGAAGCGGCCGCGTCCAGGTCGATTTCCAGCCATGCGTTCCGTTCGCGCGTAACGGCCGCGAGGCTGCGGGAGGGGTCGGAGGAAGGATGCAAAACCAACTAGACCATACCTTTCCGTGTTGGGTCCCCATCTTTGACTGTTGTGGAGACGCCCCCTAGCATCGGACGGTGAACCTGCGACGCAAACCCGTCGGCGGGCAGCCAGCAGGCCCCGGGCGCGCATTGTTGCCGGCGCTCGTGCTGGCGGCAGCGGTGGTTGCCTTCTCCTGCGGCGATTCTAAGAGCCCGCCCGTCCTCCCGGCGGCGTCGCCGCCGGACGTGGTTCAGACTAGCACCCCCGAGCCTACGGCCGCTGCCACCGCGACGCCTCTGCCACCGGACCCCGGGGCGGCCGCGGCGGCGCTCGAAGCAGCGTCCCAGTTCCTGCGCGAAGGCCGCTTCGATGAGGCAGCGGCGGCCTTTCGCGCCGTTGCGGCGGCCGCCCCCGCCGTCAGCGATGCTCGCGCCGAAGCCCTCATGGGCGGCGCAATCGCCGATTACGAACGCCGCCGCCACGACCAGGCGATAAGCGGCCTCCGGTTGGCGCTCGCTGCCTCCCGGCCCCAAACAGTGACGGGCGTGCGCGCCGCCTATCTCCTTGGGCGGCGGCTGAACGAAGCGGCACGCTGGGCTGAGGCGGAAGCCGCCCTGGCGCCCGTGCGCGTTGCCGCCGGCACGCTCGAAACCTACGTCGCCTTCGAATACGGCCGTGCCGCCGCCCACGCCGGCCACCCCGAAGCCGCCGCGGCTGCCTGGGACCGTGCCCTCGCTTCCCCCGGCGTGACCGCGGCCGTGGAGGCCGCCATCTACCGTGAACGCGCCGACGGCGCCCGGGATGCGGGCGACGCCACCGCCCGGCTCGCGTGGCTGGCGAAGCTTGTCGCCGTGTCGGGCGCTCCCGCTGGCCGCTTCGAATACGCGAACGCCGCCGCGGCCAGCGGCGATATCGCGACCTTCACGGCCCAGCTGCGCGCCATCATCTTCAATTCGCCGGGGACGGTGCAGGCGTCGCTCGCCGTAGGCGCATTGCGCGCCGGCGGGTATGCCCTCGATGCAGGCGCCGAGGGCCTCGTGCACTACCGGCGCGGCGCCTATACCGAAGCGCGCCGCGTGCTCTCCGCCGCCGCCTCCGACCCCGCCGTCTCAGCGGCCGACCGCGCCTTCCGCTACTTCTACCTGGCCGCGGCCTACGAAGACACCGGCGACTACGCCTCCGCGATCGCGAACTATGACCTGGCGGCCGCGCAGAGCAGCGGCGACCGCTACCACCACCGCGCGCGCTACTGGGGCGCGCGCATGGCGGAAGCGCTGGGAGATCGCGCCGCCGCCAGCGGACGCTACGCGGCGCTCTTCAACGAAGGGCCAGCGGGCGAATTCACGGACGACTCGGCCTTCCGCGCCGGCTTCACGCTCTTCGAAGCGGGCGACCCGGCGGCTGCGATCGCCGCCTGGGAAACGCTCGGCCTGCGTGATGACGCGGCCTTACTCTATTGGAAGGGGCGCGCCCACGCCGCCCTCGGCGATGCCGTCGCTGCTTCGGCCAGCTACCGCCAGGCGGCCGAGGTGGAGCCCCTGCAGTTCCACGCTCTCGAAGCGGCGCGTCAGCTCGGCGAACGCGGCCCCGCGGATGTCACGTACCGCCGTCGCGCCCTGGACGCCTCAGCGGATTGGGAGATGGTGGGCGCATGGCTCGCCGCGCGGATCGGGGGCAGTGCGCCCGCAGCCTCGCCGCCGGGCCTCGCCGCCGAACTGCTCGCCGCCGGGTTGCGGCCCGAAGCCGCCGCCGCCGTCAACGACGCAGCCGCTGGCGCGACCGGTTGGGCGCTCTCCTCCCTTGTGCGCGAAGCGCACGGGCTGGGGCTCACGGATGTCTCCGCGCGTCTCGCTGTGCGCCTGCGCATCTCGGTGGGTGTGAGCGACTGGGAAATCCCCGCGGCGCTCATGCAGGTCACTCATCCTGTGAGTTATGTAACACTGTTAGACGGGTATGGCCGCGAATACGGGCTCGACCCCCTCTTCATCGCCGCCATGGTGCGCCAGGAAAGCTTCTGGAACCCGGCCGCCGGTTCGCATGCGGGCGCGCGCGGGCTCACCCAGGTGATCCCGCCCACGTGCGAGGCGATCGCCGCCGCCCTCGGCTTCGAAAGCTTCCGCCCCGACGACCTCTTCCGGCCCGCGGTCAGCCTGCAGTTCGGCGCGCAGTACCTGAGCGGCCAGGTGCGGCGCTTCGGCAATCCCTACCACGCGCTCGCCGCCTACAACGCCGGCCCCGGCAACGCCTCGCGCTGGGCGAGCCGGACGGAAGGCAAAGGCCCCGCTGATTATGTCGAGGCCGTCGAGTTCGCCGAAACGAAGGGCTACGTCCAGTCCGTGATGGAGCACTACGCCCACTACCTGGTGGCCTACGCGAGCTGAGCCGGCCCCCCGTTCGCCTCCTGGCGCGCGGTGCGCTACATTCGATCTTCGCGCACGCGGGCGGCCTGGCCTGGCGGCGCTCCACCAGCAGCCGACGACCCCAAGGAGGGCGCGCCCGTGGCCACCAAGCGCACCTATCAGCCTCACGTGATTCCCCGCAAGCGGCGGCACGGCTTCCGCCACCGCATGGCGGACCGCGCGGGCCGGCTCGTGCTCAAGACCCGGCGGCTGCGCGGCCGCAAGCGCCTGACCGTCGTCTAGCGGGTGTGGGGCGTCCCCCACAGGAGGCAGCAGTCGTGGACCGCTCACAGCGGCTCGGCAAGCGCGATTTTGAGACTCTGTATCAGAAGGGGGCTGCCCTCAGCGGCCCCCTTCTCGCGTTGCGCCACCTGGAGAACGGCGATGGCCGCACGCGCTGGGGTTTCGCCGTGGGCAAGCGCCTGGCGAAGCACGCGGTGCTGCGTAACCGCGTGCGCCGGCGGCTGCGCGAGGCGGCGCGCTCCCTGCCCGTGCCCGCGGGCCACGATTTCGTCCTCACCGCGCGCCAGGGGGCGGTGGAGGCGCGCCAGTCGGAATTGCGAGTGGCGCTTGAGCAGCTGCTGCGCCGCGCCGGCCTGCTCGCGGATGTCGCGCAGTGAAGTACCCCCTGCTCTGGCTGATCCGCCTCTACCAGGTGACCTTCTCCGGGTTGATGCCCAACGTCTGCCGCTACGAACCGAGCTGTTCGCACTACGCCTACGCGGCGGTGGCGCGGCACGGCGCGCTGCGTGGCGGCTGGCTGGCACTGCGACGCATCGCGCGCTGCCGCCCCGGCGGCAGCCGCGGGCCGGACCCGGTGCCCTGAGGCGTCGGAGGAGCGAGGCCCGAGGCCCGAGTCCGCGGCCCCAGGGCACCCGGAGCG
>JBPCLM010000143.1:0-17855 GCA_051003295.1 Tepidiformaceae bacterium
GAGAGTTCGCCGGGGTGCGGCGTCAGCACCGCGTGAGGCGGCAGGCGGCCGGCGCCGTCGGGCATGGCGGCGATCGCATTGAGGGCATCGGCATCGATCACGACGCCGTTGGGGAGCGACGCGGCGATATCGGGCAGGATTGCCCAGGTGAGGGCGCGGGTCTCTTCGGTGTCCCCCACGCCGGGGCCTATCGCCGCCGCATCGAAGGCGTGCCATTCGTCGCGCAGCGCCAACGCTGCCTCACCGCAGAGCGCGCCGTCCTCTCCGCCGGGCAAGGGCAGCCAGGTTGCTTCGGCGAGCCCCGGCGCGAGCTGGGGGAGGACGGCGCGCGGACAGCCAATGGTGACCAGCCCAGCGCCGGCACGATATGCGCCCAACGCGGCGAGCCGCGGCGCCCCCGGGTACCGCATCGACCCGCCTACGATCAGGACGCGCCCGAAGGTGCCCTTGTTGCCGCCGGCCGGGCGTGGCGGCAGCGTCTCGCGCGCCCAGCGGGAGGTCAGCAGTTCGAGCGTGACCGCGTCCTGTGCGGCGCGCGGGATGCCGATATCGATGACCTGCACGCGGCCGAGCGCTTCCCCGGACGCGCCCTGGTACATGCCCACCTTGGGCAGGCCGAAGGTGACGGTCAGGTCGGCGGCGACCGTGAGCGGGTCGAGGGCGCCGGTATCGGCCTGCATCCCGCTGGGGAGGTCGACTGCAATCAGCTTCGGGGGCTGGTAGCCGCGGCGCGCTTCGGCCACGGACGCGAGGGCGAGGCCCATCGGGCCGGCCGGGTCGATGGCGCGCGACTGGCCGATGCCGAGGAGGGCATCCACGACGAGGTCGGCGCCCGTGAGCGCCCGGGCGAGCGCGTCCCCATCGCCACCGGGCGGCATGAGGTTGACACCCGCTCCTTCGAGTCCCGCCAGCAGCGGGTCAGCGGCGGGACGCGGGAGCGGCAGGAAAACGATCACGCCTGCGCCCCAGCTCGCCAGGTGCCGCGCGGCCACGATGCCATCGCCGCCGTTGTTGCCCGGGCCAACGAGCACGACGATGCTGCGGCCTTCGAGCGTGCCCAAGAGCATCCATGCCTCCTGCGCGACGGCCAGGCCCGCTTCCTCCATCAGCTGCGCGGGCGACGAGCCAGCGGCGACAGCCGCCGCTTCGAGGACGCGCATCTGGGCTGCGGTGACGAGCCTCACCGCAGCCCCTTCTCCTGCACAAGGCGCAGGGCGCTCTCACCGCGGCGGGGCGTGTCCTCCGCTTCGGAAAGCGCGCGTTCGCCCACGACCGATGCGATAGCGTAGTCGCGCGAGTGGGTGAGACTGATTTCGAGGGCTCGCAGTTCGATGCGCTCGGCGCGCGCGGCGCCACGGCCGTAGAGGAAGACCAGCGGCTTGCCGCGGCGGTTCGGGAGCACCTCGATGTCTTTCCAACCGACGCCACGGATGCCGGTGCCAAGCGCTTTCATTACCGCTTCCTTGGCGGCGAAGCGGGCGGCCAGTTCGGGGATGCGCCCACGGCAATGCGCGATTTCGTCCGCGGTGTAGATGCGGGTCAGGAAACGATCCCCGTGCCGGGCGATGACATCCGCAACACGGTCGATTTCGATGATGTCGATGCCGACGGCCAGCTTGGTGGGCACAACCGGTGATGGTACGGGAGGGCGCCGATAGATGCGCGGCGAGCTGGCCACATGGTGCGGTACTCTTGGCGAATGGCAGCCCAGATCATCGACGGCGCGGCGATTGCCGCGGACATCCGCGCGGAGGTGGCGGCACGCGTAGTGGCCTTGCGGGCGCGCGGGGTGAGGCCGGGCCTGGCGGCGCTCTTGGTGGGCGACAACCCGGCTTCTGTGAGTTATGTCACGGCCAAGGCGAAGGCCTGCGAAGAAGCGGGCGTCTATTCGGAGACCATCCGCTTGCCGGCGGAGACGACCGAGGCGCGCCTGCTGGATGTAGTCGGCGAACTCAACGCGGACGCACGGTTCCACGCCATCCTGCCGCAGCTGCCGCTCCCGCAGCACGTGGATGAACGGCGCGTCATCGACGCGGTCGATCCGCGCAAAGATGTCGATGGCCTGCACCCGGTGAACCTGGGGCGCCTGCTGCGAGGGGACCTGAAGGGAGCGATCCCCTGCACCCCCAATGGCGTGCTGGAACTGCTGCTGCGCACCGGCAACGACCCCGCGGGAAAGCACGTGGTCGTCGTAGGGCGGTCGACGCTCGTGGGGCGTCCGCTGGCCGTGCTGTTAAGCAACAAGGCGCGCGGGGGCAACGCGACCGTCACCATCTGCCACACGGCCACGCCTGACCTCGGGCGGCACACGCGCGACGCAGACATCGTCGTGATGGCGGCGGGACGCCCGAACACGCTGACGGCCGGGATGGTGCGGCCCGGGGCGGTCGTCGTTGACGTCGGCACCAACCGCATCGAAGACGCGACGCGCAAACGCGGCTGGCGGCTCGTCGGTGACGCGGATTTCGAGGCGTTGAAGGACGTGGCCGCGTGGATCACGCCCGTGCCCGGCGGCGTCGGGCCGATGACGATCGCGATGCTGCTCGTGAATACGGTGCGCGCCGCCGAGCGCTCGACGGGGTAGGTACCCCCACACGCCGGGCGCGGCGGTCCCGTGCGAACTACCCCGCTACACCGGGTGGGATCTCGAGTGCTCGTTCCTGGATGGCGAGGGCAGCGGGCTTCACGGAGACTTCGAGCAATTCGGCGATATCGAAGACGCGGATGCTCCGCTTCTCCTCGTCCGGCTGCACGGCAGGGATGCCGTCTTCGAACATCTGCACGCAGAAAGGGCAAGCGGTAGCGACGATGGAAGCGCCCGTATTGGCGGCTTCGGCGGCGCGCAGGTGGTTCACACGGGTGCCCTTCTCCTCTATCCACATGTTGCCGCCGCCGGCACCGCAGCAGAGGCCGTTTTCGCGGCTGCGCGGCATCTCCACGAGGTTCACGCCGGGGATCGCTTCGAGCACCTGGCGGGGTGAGTCGTAGATGCCGTTGCCGCGCCCGAGATAGCACGAATCGTGGAAGGTGATGGTAGAGCCGTCCATCTCCTTGGGCTTGAGCTTGCCGCGCGCGATGAGCATCTGCAGGAAGTCGGAATGGTGGGTCACTTCGTAGCTGCCGCCGAAGTCCGGGTACTCATTCTTGAAGGTGTTGAAGCAATGCGGGCAGGCCGTGATCACGCGGCGCACGCCCGCTGCGCTGAACGCCTGCGAATTAGCCTCGGCCAGCGTGGCGTAGAGGAATTCGTTGCCGAGGCGGCGCGCGGGGTCACCGCTGCAGGTCTCGCTCTGTCCGAACACACCGAAGCTCGTGCCCGATTCGATGAGCAGCTTCACGACCGCCTGCGTGATGGGAACGTTGCGTTCCACCAGGGCGCCCGAGCACCCGACCCAGTAGAGGTACTCCTGCGTGCCATCGAAGACGGGCACATCGATCCCTTGCGCCTGCAGCTGCTCTATCCATGTGGTGCGCGTGAGCTGCGTGCCGCGCCACGGGTGGCCGCGTTGCTCGATGTTCTGCAGCGCCGCCTGTGCGGTGGCAGGCACGCTCGCCTTTTCCATGACCAGGTAGCGGCGCATGTCCACGATCGAAGACACGTGTTCAATCATCACGGGGCAGGCCTGCACACAGGCCATGCACGTCCGGCAGGCCCAGAGCGACTCCTCCTTGATGTAGTCGCCCACGAGTTCGCCCTTGAGCTCCTTGGCCGGGTCCTTGCCCGCGATGAGCAAGGGCCCGGCGTGGTTCATGTAGGCTTTCATGTCCTGCATGATCGCCATTGGTGAAAGCGGTTGGCCCGCGGTCCACGCAGGGCAGGCTTCGGTGCAGCGGCCGCAACGCACGCACGTGTCGGCATCGAAGAGCTGCTTCCAGGTGAAGTCCTGCAGCTTGCCCGCGCCCAGCCCGGCGCCCGATTCGACCAGCTGTTCGATGTTGCCCATGGGCGCCAGGTAGCCCTGCGCCCCTGGCCTCTTGAAGAACGCGTTGACGGGGGCGAAGACGATGTGGCGGAACTTCGTCACCGCCATCAGGCTCAGTAGCGTGAAGGCGCCCACCACGTGGAACCACCAGAAGCCGACGTGTACGTCGAGCAGGCGGCCCTCGCCGGCGCCGCCGAGCATCTTCGCCACGGCCCAGCCGGCCGGTGACCAGTAGGACCACTCTTCGTTGCCGGCGGGGATTTCGTCGCCGGCGATGCGCAAGCCCTCAACGAGGATGCCCGTGAACAGCACCACGCCCAGCAAGCCGACGATGAGCGAATCTTCCGTGCCGCGGCGGTCCCAGGTGAGCTTTGCGGGCGCGGCGACGTAGCGACGGTAGACCGCCATGCCCACACCAAGGAGGCCGATCAGCCCGAAGAGGTCGCCGATGAGGCTGTAGCCGAGATAGACGCCTCCCTTCAGGAAGGCGTGCTCGGCATCGCTGCCGAAGATCAGCGGCAGGTAGTCATCGATGAGGAGCGTAATGGTCACGAGCGTGAGCACGATGAAGCTGGAGTAGATGCACCAGTGCATCACGCCGGCGAAGCGGTCGTTCTTCACACGGCTGGTGGCAGCTCCCATGGTGAGCGCGTTCGTGAGGCGCGCTCCCTTGTTGCTGAGCACGTCCTGCGGGCGGCCCAGCCGCCACATGCGCAGGCGCCGCACGAACGCCCCCGCGATGACCGCCACGGAGGCTGCGAAGACGAAGTACATCAACGCGGGCGTTTCAATGTTGAAGAACACCTCGCGCTGGGCGCCGCTCGTGCGCGCCGTTTCGAGGGCCGATATGCCGGCGAGGATGGCGATCGGTACGAGGATGCCGCCGCTCGAGGCGCGCAGGCGGGAGCCGCGCCGGGCGCTTCGCCCGCCGCCCGGCTGTGGCGCCCGGGGGTCCGTCTCGTTCTGTGTGGAAGGCTGATCCATGCTCAGGCGCAACCCCATGGGAGGTGTCTCGTCCGAATCCTACCGGAACTCCCGTATTGACGCGCGGCGTGGGGGGCGGCGGGAGCGGACGCTATCCGCCAGCGATCCCTCGCAATCAGGCCCCCTTTGCTCTGGCCGGTCGCCACGCGCGAGCACGTTCTGTGAGCGCTGCTTCGTATTGAGGCCAGTTGCGGAGCGTTTCCGCGTCGAAGTCCCACCGTTCGGCCACGTGACGGTGTGGGTCTCAGGATCGAGCCGCACGGCGCTAAAGAGGGCCGCATCGCGAAGCGGGCCTAAGAGGTCACCGGTGAGCAGGGGCTCGAAGTCGATCGTCCGTTCAGTGCCGTCGTCGAACCGAAGCCGGAGGGAGGAGATGCCGACAACCGCCACGTCCGTGACCCGGAAGATTTCGTGCATTGGGAATCCATACTACCGCAACGGCTCTATCGGCAGCGGCCGCATTCCTTCCTGGAGCCGTTCCCAATTGGTCGCCAGTTCTGCATGGTGGAGTTCTATACAGGCCAGAAGCAGTCTCTCCGATCGTTGGGGGGAGCTGGCCGCCGAGGAATTCGCCGCTGTCTATGGCGACCGCAGCCTGGTCATCTCCGACGTACGCATGGAGATGCGGCCGGTGATGTTGGCCGCCAGCCTCCGGCTACGTCCAGATGATAATTCCAAAGAATCGCGCCAGTTCAGGCACAAGGCGGCCTACGCGTTTTCGTTGGCGGGGCTCCCGTGTGTCTTGCGCAGGTCGTTCTTCAGGATTTTGCCGAGGGCATTGCGTGGCAGTTCGTTTACCACTGCCACGTACTGGGGCGCCTTGAACGAAGAGATGCGCGCCTTGCAATACTCGATGACTTCGGGAGCCGTCACGCGTTCTCCTTGCTTGAGCACCACCACCGCCTTGACCACCTCGCCCCAGTCGGGGTCCGGCACGCCGATTACGGCCGCTTCCTCGATCTTGGGGTGCCCTTCGAGGCAGTTCTCGATTTCGCCGGCGGAGATGTTCTCACCGCCGCGGATGATGAGGTCCTTCTTGCGCCCGGTGATGAACAGGTAGCCGCCATCGTCGACGCGGCCCAGGTCGCCGGTGTGCAGCCAGCCATCGATGATGGCGCTGCTGGTGGCGTCCTCCTGCTTGTAGTAGCCCTTCATCACGCGGTCGGAGCGCACACAAATCTCGCCCTCTTCCCCCGCTGTGAGAACGCGGTTGCGGTCGTCCATGATGCCGATCTCCACATCGGGCATGGGGCGGCCGACGGAGCGCAGCCTGGCTTCGCGCACGTCCACGTCGGCGCTCAGATCGTGGTCTTCGGGCGCCAGGAACGTGAGCGTGGAGGTCGATTCGGTCTGGCCGTAGGCATTCATCAGACCGACGCCCTTGGGCGGAAAGATGTCGCAGGCGCGCCGGACCACTTCGTACGGCATTGGTGCGGCGCCGTAGGTGATGAGGCGCATGCTGGAGATGTCGCAGCTTTCGAAGGCCGGCTCCTCCATGATGCGCTTGAGCATGGTGGGCACGACGAAGGAGTGGGTGGCCCGTTCTCGCTCGGCCGCCTCCAGCCAGGCCTCGGGGGTGAACACGGGCAGGATCACCAGTGTCCGTCCGCCCCAGATCGACGACATCATGGCCGTTGCCCCCGCGATGTGGAAAAACGGCGCTGAGACGAGCGTCTTGTCGTGAACTTCCGGGTCCGCGGGGCTCATCGTGTTCGTGACGTAGGCGGTCATGTCCAGGTAGGTGAGTACGACACCCTTGGGGAGGGCAGTTGTGCCGCTCGTGAATATGAGGATGGTGGGGTCGTTGTCATCGATCTCGACGTACATCTCTTCTTCGGATGAATCTTCGAGGAGGCGGTCGTAGTCGAGGTAGGAGTCGGGGCCCCCGTGGTAGGCGATGAAATGCTGAGTGTGGCTGAGCGTCGGCCGGATGCGCTCGACGAGGGGCAGGTAGCGGTCGGAAACGAAGAGCGCCGAGCACTGGCTCACGTTGAGCATGTGGGTCAGTTCTTCGTCCTTGGCGCGGTAGTTCAGGGGAACGAAGGTGGCGCCCAGCATCGCGCAGGCGTAATAGCTGATGACGTAGTCGGCGCTGTTGACGGACATGACCGCCACCTTCTGGCCGCGCTCGACGCCAAGGCCCTGGAGACCGTTCGCCAGCTTCACGACGAGGGGGTACATCTCCATATAGAGGATGCGCTTGCCGTTGCCGCCTACCTCGACGAGGGCCTCGCGGTCGGCCACGACCGCCGCTGAGATCTGAAGGAATTCGATCGTGTTCATGGTCGCTCCGCGCGTCCTGGCCAAAGGGGGGCCGGGGGTTCAGGCGGCGATTCTACTCGATGCCCATGGGAGGGGCGAACGCGGCTTCAGGCGGGTTCGATGGTGGCGGTCAGGGCGAACGTTTCGAGGCGGTCGCGATAGTGCTCCGCGGCTTCCTTGGGGCACGTGATAACGGTGGCCCGCCCGTGGTTATGGGCTTCGAGCATGATTTCCGCCGCGCGCTCTGGCGTCAGCGATGGCACGGCCTTCGGGAGTGAGCGCACGACGTGGTCCATGGAGTTGTGGTCATCGTTGTGCAAAACCACGCGGTACGGAGGCAGGAGGCGTTCGATGGTCTTGGGATCCATCGAAGGCGCGCTGGGGGCTATCGCACTCACAGGATGAGCATAACCCGCGGGAGCCGCCCGATGTGTCCCTCACCCGGGCGGGGCGAGGCGCGCAAGAGAGAAGGCTGCGCGTTCCACAGTCGGGAAGATGGCAACGCCGCGCGCTGTCATGTCTTCACGAACGGCATCGATCACCGCGCGCTGCCACGCTATCGGGGTCTCTGTCGTGCCCAACACGATCGCCACGGGCTTCGCAGCAGCGGTGGCGATTTCGGCCAGGCGGTTGCACGCGTGCCGCAGCCTGCCTTCAGCATCGGGGCGGCCGAGGAACCAGTCCTCACCGACGTTGGCGATGCCCAGATCGTAGGCGTCGCTTTCGAGCATCATCGTGAGCAGACCGTTCGACGAGAGCCCACTGCCCGCCAGGATTGATTGGTCCACCGGGTTGCCGATCCAGTCGGCCAGGTCCGGCGCCTTCGCGCGCAACTGCTCCCGCAGGGCCGCGGGGAGGGGCGCCACGACAAGGCCGTTCTCTTCGCACGCATCGGCGGATTGCACGCTGCGGCCACCACCGCCCCCAACCACCGCCACGCGGCGCCCCGCTGCCGGCCGCAAGCGGGCGGCGGCCACCATCAGGTCGAGCAGTTGCTCCTGATTGCGCGCTTCGACGGCCCCCGCCTGGCGCAGCACCATCGACCAGAGCTCGGCCGTACCCGCGAGCGCCGCCGTGTGCGAGGCCGCCGAACGCGCCCCGGCCTTGGTGCGGCCGGCCTTGTGCACGATCACCGGCTTTCGTCGCGCAGCCGATCTCAGCCCTTCGAAAAAACCGCGCCCATCGGCCACGCCCTCAACGTAGGCACCGATGACGGCGGTTTCTGCATCGGCGGCGAGATAACGCAGCATCTCGCCGGGGGTTATGTCCATGCCGTTTCCGTAGTTGGCGACCTTGCCGAAGGCGAGGCCGCGGGCGGCGCCGCGCACAACAACTTCGACGGCGTTGTTGCCGCTCTGGCTCAAGAAGGCGACGGCCCCGACCGTTCGGGGCAGGTCCGGGCGAAAGGAGATGCGGCCCGCGGGGTGGTAGACGCCCATGCCGTTCGGGCCGAGCACCCGCGGGCCAGCGGCGGCCGCCTTGCGCTCGATGAGGCGCTCGAGCTCCGCCGCCCCGGCATCACCGGTTTCGCTCAGGCGGCCGGTGAACAGGTGCAAAAAGCGGACGCCTGCTTCCGCGCAGTCGTCGATCAGGTCGAGCACGCCGGCCGCCGGGATGCAGGAGATGACCAGGTCCACCGTCCCCGGCAAGGACCGCAGCGACGCGTACGCGCGATAGCCCGCGATCTCGTTGGCCCTCGGGTTGATGGGGTAGACAGGGCCGGGGAATTCGAATTCGCGGAGCGCGCGTACGTAGTCGTGGCCGGCGCTATCGATGTTCGCGGATGCGCCCACAACTGCCACCGAGCGGGGCGAGAAGAGCCGGTCGAGGTCGGGAACAGGCGGTTCTGGCACCCGGCGATTCTATCGGGTCTCGGGTTAGCCGGTGCCGGGGAGGGCGCCGAGCTTCGCTTCGGCCGCACCGAAGCAGGGGCGGACAGCGCCCCGCCGGCACGCTACGCTCTGTTCATGGCTATTCGCGAACCGAAGCCGCCGTGGCTAAAGGTGCGATTGCCCGCCGGCGAGAACTTCGCGCGCCTGCGGGACCTGATGCGCGGGCAGCAGCTGCACACCGTTTGCGAAGAGGCGCGCTGCCCAAACATCGGCGATTGCTGGAACCGCGGGACGGCCACGTTCATGATCCTCGGCGACACGTGCACCCGCTCTTGCGGCTTTTGCGCGGTCAAGACGGGCCGTCCCGAGACACTCGACCGTGGGGAACCGGCGCGCGTCGCGCTGGCCGTGGCGCGGATGGGCCTCACGCACGCGGTGATCACGAGCGTCAACCGCGATGAACTCGAAGACGGTGGCGCGGCCATCTTCGCCGAGACCATCCGTCGCATCCGGCAGCTGTCACCCGGAACCACCATCGAAGTGCTGATCCCTGACTTCAAGGGCAACTGGGATGCCCTGGCGACGGTCCTTGCGGCGCGCCCCGAGATACTCAACCACAACACGGAAAGCGTGCCACGCCTGTACCACCAGGTGCGCCCGCAGGCCATCTACGAACGCTCGCTCGAGTTGTTGCGGCGTGCGAAGGCGCTTGCCCCGGATGGCCTGACGAAGAGCGGGCTCATGGTGGGGCTGGGCGAGACACGCGAAGAACTGCTGCCCGTGTTCGCGGACCTCGCCGCGAGCGGAGTCGATATCCTCACCATCGGCCAGTATCTGCGCCCGAGCCCGGCGCACCTGCCGGTGGCCCGCTTTTGGCACCCGGATGAATTCGCCGAACTGAAGGAACGGGCGCTTGCGCTGGGCTTCCGTCATGTGGAAGCGGGGCCACTTGTGCGCAGCTCCTATCACGCCGAAGAGCAGGCCGGTCACGCCCGCACGAGGGAGGACGCTGCCTTGCTCATCCCCCTGGCCGTGATGGATCAGCCGCCGCCGTAGCGGCCCCGGGGGCTAGCATTCAATTGAGAAACGACGCGTTCAGTCCGCGGCCTCGGGCCCTCACCCCCAACTCCTCTCCCACTGCGGTGGGCGAGGGGAGCAACAGACCCGGGCCTATTTCGGAACTGGCGCCAAATTTGTTCACAAAGTACTAGCATCAGTCCGGGACAACGACATCGAAGCTGCGCCAGAGGTACCAGCAGGCAACGGTGGCCCACGGCCGCCAGGGCGCACCGATGCGCTGCACGTCAGCCGTCTTCGGCAGCGCGCTGAGGCCGTAAAGCTTCTCCATCGCGCGGTTGAGGCCGAGGTCGTTCACCGGCAGCACATCGGGGCGGCCGAGATGGAACATGAGGTACATCTCCGCCGTCCAGCGGCCGATACCTCGCACCTGTGTCAGGTGGGCGATGATCTCCTCATCTTCCCATTCATCGAACAGCTCGGCGCTCAACCGTTTTTCCGCGAAGTGCTCGGCGAGCGAACGCAGCGAGGCCACTTTCTGTCGGGACAGGCCGGCGGAACGCATCTGCTCATCGCTCAGGGCGAGGACGGCCGCGGGTTCGGGAAACGGGTCGGCCATTGCGCTCCACTCGGGGTCTGTGCGCCGCAGGCCGGTGCGGCCGGGGTCGAGTTCGAAGAGGCCGACGAAGCGATTGAAGATAGCGCCGGCGGCCGCGCCTGCAAGTTGCTGGAAGATGATGGCGCGGGCGAGCGAGCGAAAAGGATCACCGCCTTCGGGCCGGGGAGTGAACGGCCCCGCGGTCGCTATGAGGCGGGCCATGACGGGGTCCGCCGCCACCAGGTGCGCTCGCGCCGCATCGGCATCGATGGTCTTCATCCGTGTACCGTACGCAACGTCTGCGCCCGCTGCCAGTCGCTGCCATGGGGGGGCATCGCCGCTAGACTGCTCCCGTGACCTCAGCGCTGTTAACTCTGGAAGGCAAGACCGCCGTAGTCACGGGCGGGTCGCGCGGCATCGGACGGGCGATCGCGGCCGCATTCATCGATGCGGGCGCGCGCGTGATCATCACCGCTCGCGGCAGGGACGCGCTCGAAGCCACGGCGCGTGACCTTGGCCCGAACGCACTCGCCCTCCCCTGCGACAACGCGGACCCCGCCGCGATCGCCGCCCTCTTCGAACACGCCTGGGCACTGGGGCCGATGGACATCCTCGTAAACAACGCCGGCATCAGCCCGTACTACAAGCGCGCCGAGCACGTGACGATCGACGAGTGGGATGCGGTGGTCGATGTGAACTTGCGGGGGATGTTCTTGTGCTCCACCGAGTTCGGGCGCCGCCTGCTCGACGACGGCCGGGGTGGCTGCGTCATCAGCATCAGTTCCGCGGGCGGGCTCACGCCCCTCGAGCGGCTTTCGGTGTACGGCGCCAGCAAGGCCGGCGTCCACCAGCTTACGCGCGCGCTCGCGCTGGAATGGGCGGGCCGCGGCATCCGCGTCAACGCCATCGCCCCGGGCTGGACCGAAACCGACTTCACGGAAGAACTCTTCGCGAGTCGCCACGGCGAGACACTGCGCGCCGACGTCCCCATGGGGCGCCTGGCCGCACCGGAGGACATTACCGGCGCGGCGGTGTTCCTCGCGAGCGATGCGGCCGCCTACATCACGGGCGCCATCCTTCCCGTCGATGGCGGGCGCACGCTGCGTTAGCGGCCCGCCTCCAGAGGCTCGGCGGGTATTTCGCCACGCAAGAGTGCGTCGAGCAGATCGGGGAAGAGCCGCGGCACGAAGATGTCGTCCGAAGCGCGCATCTCGGCGGCCGTCCACCAGCGGTGGCCGGTCATCGCCTGCAGTTCGTCGGCGAGCTGGTTCGTGGTATCGATTTCGGTGTGCACGGTGCGGGCGAGGTAGAAGCGCTCGCCGGAGCGGTACCACTTCTCGCGCCACCTCCAGGTGTGTTCGCGCAACCAGACGCATGGCCCAATGTCGATGCCCTGGAGGCCGGTCTCCTCCCAGAGTTCGCGCCTGGCCGCGTCGAGGTAGTCCTCGCCGGGCTCCAGGCCGCCGCCGGGGGTGATCCAGAAGGGCCGCCCGCTTTCGACATCAGGTTCCGCTATCAGGAACAGGAGCACCCGGCCCGCCGGGTCCAGCAGCACGACGCGCGCGGATGGCCGGGTGATCGGGTTTTCGGGCGACGACACGCGGGGAGCGTACCGCGCGCCGCCATTGCGGGCTTTGCGGAGGCCGGGACAGCCTATTTCGCTGACCAGTCGACTAGCAGTTCGGGGCCGCCCTCGGCCGGTTCGCTCAGGTCCACGCCTGTGACGTCCTTCACCCTCCCGCGGAACCAGACCGAGTAGTCGTCGCTTGCGGTCGCGATGTCGGAAAACGCCAGGTCGATATCGGCGGCTTCGAACCAGACGAGCATGAAGGAGCCCACGGGGGTTTCCTGCAGGCTCCATGTCTCGCGCATGATGCCGCCGCGACGCTGCGTCGCTTCGTAGCCGACGCGACGGGGACCGACCACGTCGCGGGCGAACGCCCTTGCTTCGTCTTCCCGTCCGGGCAGGACGGGGAATGCACCGTTAAATACCGCCACCTTGGGCCTCCACCGAATGAATGGGCCGAGTATAGAGGAGAATTGTTGGATTCCCCTAACGGCCGTTGTTCACGGGCGCGGGGAGGTATCTGCGGGCCCCATGACATGCTGGGGTTTCCCGCAGAGCTACGCACACGGAGTAAGCTAGCTTCCACCACCGAGGAGGGTACCGATGAAGATTCAAGCGCTTGGCCACGCCGTCATCAAGGTCCGCAACGTGCAGCGCGCCGAAGATTTCTACAACGGGATCCTTGGGCTCCCCATTGCCGCGCGCATGGAATCGCCGATGGGGCCGATGACGTTCTTCACGCTGGGCAACCACCACGACTTCGCCGTGCTGGGGATGGGCGATGACGCCCCCGCCCCGCCCCGCAATGCACCCGGGCTTTTCCACGTCGCTTTCAAGGTGGGCGACACACTGGACGAACTGCGCGAGGTGAAGACACACCTGGAAGCCGCCGGCGTGCGCATCGATGCGACCATCGACCACACGGTCACCGACTCCCTCTACCTCCGCGACCCCGACGGCAACGGCATTGAGCTGTACGTCGATGTCTCGGACGTGTGGAAGAGCGACCCGCAGTCGGTTGCCTCGGGCGTGGCGCTCGCGCTTTAGGTGCACGCGGGGCGCTCGTCGTCGGCCGGTTGGGGCGCCGCGCGGCTGACGGATGCGGCATGTCGGTGACCACGGTTAAGATTGAGGAATGACTAGCGCACCGATTGTCCTGGTTCCCGGGTTCTGGCTCGGCGGGTGGGCGTGGGACGAAGTCGCCGCCGGGTTGCGTGCCGACGGCCACGAGGTCACCGCGGTGACGCTCCCCGGTCTCGAGTCGGCTGACGCCGACCGATCCGCGATCACCCTCGCCGACCACGTAGACGCGATCTGCGAGGCCGTCCGGGCGGCCGACGCCAAGGTCGTGCTCGCCGTGAACAGCGGGGCCGGGTTCTCCGGGTACGCCGCTAGCGACCGGGTCCCGGAGCGGATCGCGGCCATGGTGTACGTCGATTCCGCCCCGGGGATCGGCGCATTGGATCCGGACTTCGATGGCGCCGAGAAGCCGCTGCACTGGGAGGAGATCGCGGAGGAGGAGAACCTCGACGGCCTCAGTGAGGAGCAGCTCGAGACGTTTCGACAGCGTGCGGTCCCGGAGCCGGGTGGTGTCCTGCGCGACGCCGTGGCGCTGACCAACGACGAGCGCCGCGACATCCCGAGCACGATCATCTGCACGGGCTTCCCGTCCGAGCAGGTCGAGGCCGCCGCCAAGGAGCACAACTGGGCATGGCTCGGTGGCCTGGCCGAGCTGCGAGACGTCACCTGGGTCGACCTGCCGACGAGCCACTGGCCGATGTGGTCGCGTCCCCGGGAGCTCGCCGAAATCATCGGCACCGTGGCCCGGGCCGATACCCGGGGGCGCCCGATGACCACCTCGCTGCTCAGCGATGCCTTCGCCCATCACATCCGGGCCACCGAGCGCCTGATCGACACGGCCCTGACGAGCTTCGTCCTGACGCCGCCCGAGATCGACTTCTGGAGCTTCGGTGAAGCCACCGGCCGCACGCGGCCGGTGTACCTGTGACGTGCCCGGCAGACCGCTCACGATTGCGCAGGCCCTGACCCTGCTCGCCGCAACGCCGACGGGCATCGCGGCGCTGACCGCTGGTCTCGCACCAGTTCAATTGCGTGCCAAACCCAACCACGATGACTGGTCCGCAAACGACGTGCTTGCCCACCTCCGTGCCTGTGCTGACGTCCGTGGCGACCCCATCGTGAGGATCATCGCCGAGGACAAGCCGACGCTGCGGGCGGTCAATCCCCTCACCTGGATCAAGAAGACGGACTATCTCGAACTGGAATTCCGACCCTCGATGCGCTCCTTTGCCACGCAGCGTGCCCATCTCCTGGAGGTCCTGGAAACGTTGCCGCCCGAAGGCTGGTCACGTTCCGCGATAGTGACGGGGGCGGGCAAGGTACTCGAGCGGACCGTGTTGTTCTATGCAGAGTGGCTGGCTCTCCATGAACGGCCGCACGTCAAGCAGATCGAACGCATCGTCAACACGATGCACACGTAGTTAGAGCAGGCCGCGCTCCTGGAGGGCGCGCTTCATGGTAGTGCCGATTTCCGCGGGCGAATCGCTGACGTAGGCGCCGGCGGCGCGCAGGGCGGCCTTCTTGTTTTCGGCCTTGCCGTCTTCGCCGCTGATGATGGCGCCGGCGTGGCCCATGCGCCGGCCGGGCGGGGCCGTCGCGCCGGCGATGAAGGCGACCAATGGCTTGGTTACCTTCGCCTTGATGTACAGCGCTGCTTCCTGCTCCGCGCTGCCGCCGATTTCGCCCACCATCACGATCGCCTTCGTCGTTTCGTCCTCGTTCAGCATCGTGATGGCCTCGACCTGGCGGGTGCCGATGATCGGGTCGCCTCCCACGCCGATGCAGGTACTCTGCCCGATGCCCTCTTCCGTTAGCTGCGCGACCACTTCGTACACGAGCGTGCCCGAGCGGCTGACGACGCCGACGTTCCCGGGGAGAAAGACGTCGCCGGGCATGATGCCGACGCGGGTGCGGGTGCCGGGCGTGATGACGCCCGGGCAGTTCGGGCCGATGAGGACACTGCTGCCGCCGCGGAGAGCGGCCTTCACCTTCACCATATCGAGCACGGGGATGCCCTCTGTGATGCAGACGATGAGGGGCACCTTTGCGTCCGCGGCCTCAAGGATGGCATCGGCCGCACCCGGGGCGGGCACGAAGATGATGCTGACGTTGGCGCCGGTTTCGCGGACGGCGGCATCGACCGTGCTCCAGATCGGCACGCCATCCTGCTGTTCGCCGTGGCGGCGGGGGTGGATGGCGCCAACCACGGTCGTCCCGTAGGCGATGGAGCGGCGCAAGTGGTTCGCGCCCTCGGTCCCGATCCCCTGCACAAGCAGGCGGGTGTTCGCATCGACCAGGACACTCATGGGGCGTGTTCCGAAGACGATTTCCGGCGTCCGGCGCCACCGGTGGCGGCCCCGCGGGGCGGATGCCCGGCGCATCAGGATACAGGCAAGGGTCGGTAGTGTCCGGGAGCCGCGGTGCGGCGGGCTTTGCGACAGTGCTGCAATTTCGGCGCGCGCCTTTACCGCCGAATCAAGGAGGCGGTCTCGCTACGATCCCTCCATGGGAAAGATCGGCATTTTCATCCTCGGGGTCGTCATCGGCGTCGTCCTCCTGCCGGTGCTCATAATTAGCGCGTGTACGTGAGGCGCCTATGTTCAAGCTGATAGGATTCCTTTTCGCCGCGTGGCCAGTGATCTCGTGGCTGCGCGGGCGCAGGCGGCGCTCCCTCTTTCGCTGAGCGCCCACCCAGGGGGATGTTTCCTCGGCTGAACCGGGCAGTTCTTTTGCGCTTCGCCATTCCCTCACGTCCCCCGTCCGGTAGCGCCTGCTATGGTCCCGGCTGCGGTTGCGCCGCGCTGGGGCCGGCGGCATGCTAGCGCACACCGGCCCGCGCCGGATCCTTTTCCGGGAGTCCTCTCATGGTCATGGCGCTCGATGGCATCAAGGTGCTCGACCTCTCGCGTCTCGCCCCCGGTCCCTACTGTTCGATGTTGCTGGCGGATTTCGGGGCGGACGTGACGCTCGTGGAAGCCGTGCCAGGGTCATCCGCGAAGCTAGGGGCGGGCCCGCGCAGCACGGAATCGGCGCAGCGCGCGGCCGCCTACAACGCCCTCGGGCGGGGGAAGAAGTCCATCGCCCTCAATCTCAAGGACGACGGCGCGCGCGACATCTTCTACGAATTGGTGCGCGGTGCTGATGTGGTCATGGAGGGGTTCCGCCCCGGGGTGGTCACGCGCCTTGGCGTGGACTACGCGACGCTGGCGCGCATCAACCCGCGGGTAATCACGTGTTCACTCTCGGGCTTCGGGCAGACAGGGCCGTATAGCAACCTTGTCGGGCACGACATCAACTACATCAGCATCGGCGGCGCACTGGGCGTGACGGGCCGCCCGGGACAGCCGCCCTCTATCCCCATCAACATCATCGCCGACTTCGCCGGTGGTGGGCTCATGGCGGCGTTCGCGATCTGCGTGGCGCTCATTGCGCGGGAACGCACCGGCCGCGGGCAAGATGTCGATATCGGTATGAGCGACGGCGTGCTGTCGCTCATGACGTCTGCGTTCACGGGGTTTTTCGCGACAGGGACGCCCATCCGCCCGGGGGAGTTCTTGCTCAACGGCGCGGCCCCCTTTTACGGCACGTATCGCTGTAGCGATGGCCGCTGGTTTTCCCTCGGCAGTATCGAGTCACATTTCTACGAAGCGCTGTGTCGCGTGCTCGGGCTGGATGAATACCTGGGCACCCAGTTCGACCAGTCCAGATGGGAGGAGCAGAAGGAGAAGATCGGCGCCGTCATGGCCACGAAGAGCGCGGACGAGTGGATGGAGATCATGTCGCAGCACGACATTTGCGCGGCTCCCGTGCTCGAAATGGAGAATGTCGTGCGGGACCCGCACAACCTCGCGCGCGGCATGGTCGTGGAGGTGGACTCACCGATCGGGCCCGTGAAGCAAATCGGGGTGGGGCCGAAGCTAAGCGACACGCCCGGCAAGGCCAGTCATTCCGCGCCCACCATCGGCCAGGATACGGACGAACTGCTGGCGAGCCTGGGCTACGATGGGGCGCGCATCGCCAGCTTGCGCAGCAGCGGAGCCATCGGCTGAGGAAGCGGGAAGCAGGGTTGGTGGAGACGAGGGGACTCGAACCCCTTACCTCAGCGATGCGAACGCTGCGCTCTCCCAGATGAGCTACGTCCCCACGAACAATTCGGGCCGTCTCTCATCGTAGAGAGCGGCCCGAATCTGAGTCAAACCTCTTGTGTGGCGCCGACTGGTTCAATGCCGCTGGCCGGACCCTCGGCCGATGCGGTAGCTGGTTTCGCCTGTGAATTCCTTTTCCTTGCCACACTTCTTGCAACGCCCCGGCGTCAGCTCGCCCCTCGGAGATTCGAGTACCCAGTGATGGATGCAGTCCCCAACCAGCTGAAGCGCTTCGGCTTTGGACATGGAGCGACCCCCTCGACTTGCCCGACGAGTACCGGCCGCAGTCTCACCCCGCCACCGGCCCGCGTCAGTGTAGTTCCTGCTATAGAGGGATTCAATGGGCTATTGCGGTTCGTCTAACAGTCCGGGCAAAGGTGTTATAGTTAGCCTTCGGCGCACGAGGTCAATCTCGCGTACGACCTCGCGGATGGCCGGCACGAGCAC
>JBPCLM010000144.1:0-15955 GCA_051003295.1 Tepidiformaceae bacterium
GGACTCAGCAAGCGCCCCCACCCCGCCCCCCTTCCATGAGAAGGCCAGTCTGTGTCTAGTGTCGCTGTAGCTGGCTGAGCCCGTCTTATTCCAGGACTGCGCTTGCGTCGTCGCCTGGAGGCGCCACCTGGTCCGACTGATCGGCCTCGGCGAGGATGTCTCGGATGGTGGGATTGCGTTCTTCGATGAGGTCCTCTGCGCGCAGGCGGATGGAGTCCTTCAGTTCCGGCTGCGAAGCGACGACGTAGAACCGCTTGGCCTGGATAGCAGCGAACACTTCGTCCGCCACCTGGGACGGCGGCCAGCCCGTTTCGAGCCCGGTGGCGAGCCCCGCCCGGAACGCCTTCGAGGCCTCCCCGAAGCGGCCTTCGTCATCGAGTGCAGCAGGGCGGTTGCGCTTCGACTGGATGATGTTCGTGTTGATGAGCCCGGGACAGAGCACCGACACGCCCACCTTCGCGCCCGTCGCAGCGAGCTCCTTGTACAGCGATTCGGAGAGGGCGACGACGCCATGCTTGGACACGTCGTACACGGACATGAAGGGCGCGGTGGTCAGCCCCGCCATCGACGCGGTGTTGACGATGTGCGCCTCTTCGTCCATTTCCAGCATCCGTGGCAGGAATGAGCGGACGCCGTGGATCACGCCCCAGAGGTTGACCCCGAGCACCCACTCCCAGTCGGCGAGGGTGTGTTCCCACGTGAGGCCGATGACTTCGACGCCCGCGTTGTTGCAGAGGACGTGGACGCCGCCAAAGGCATCGAACGTCTTCTGGGCCAGTTTCTCGATCTCCTCGGCCTTTGAGACATCGGTGCGGGAGGCGAGGATGACGGCGCCCTTCTTCTCAAGGCCGGCGGCCGCGATGGCGAGCGCTTCTGTCTCGATATCGGCCATCACCACCTTCATGCCTTCGGCGGCGAAGCGCTCCGCCATCGCGAAGCCGATGCCGCTGGCCGCACCGGTGACGACAGCCACGCGGTCCCGAAATTCCTGCATTGCGATGCCTCCGGCGCGAAACTGCGCGAGCGGATGATACGACGGCTTAGCCGCGCGTGGCGGCTGGTGTTAGAGCGCCAGCAGATACGGGTGGTCGCCCTCGTCGGAGAGCACGCGCAACTGCTCCCGTGCCAGGTCGGGCTCCAGGCCCAGCACTTCGAGGGGCACGACTCCGAGCAGTGGTGGCACTCCCTCGGGAAGCTCGAGGCAGTCGAAGGTGCCCGCGCGCCCAAGCAACTCAAGCTTCGCGTCCTGAAAGACGCGCGCACGCACCGGACCATTCGCCGTCATGATCCGTGCGTCGCGCAACGGTTCCAGGCCCAACCGCGCGATGAGATCAGCGGGCAGGCATAGCAGGGTCGCTCCGGTATCGACCAGCACGTCTTGGAGCGACACCGACCGCACCTGCTCGGGATCGATGTCGCCGCGCGCAGCCAGCGCCTGGTCCACGCGGTTGATGATGCGCAGGGCGGTCGTGACTCGGCCCACGTTCGTTTCGCTCCGCGGCTCAAGATAGACGGTGCTCGCCTTCATGGGGGCATTATACGGGGAAGCGAGCCGCACCTGGCCGCCCCACATCGGGGTCTCCAGGCCGGCGCGTGCAGCTAGAGCACGAGCAGATACGGATGGTCGCCCTCGTCGGGGAGCACGCGCAGTTGTTGCCGCGCCAGGTCGGGCTGCAGGCCCAACACTTCGAGGGGTACGACTCCGAGCAGCGGTGGCACTCCCTCGGGAAGCTCCAGGCAGTCGAAAGTGCCCGATCGTCCGAGCAACTCGATTCCGGCGTCGCGGAAGATCCGGGCGCGCGCCGGGCCGCTCGCCGTCATGATGCGCGCCTCGCGGCCCGGTTCCAGGCCCAGCCGGGCGATGAGGTCAGCCGGCAGACAGAGCAGGGTCGCCCCGGTATCGACGAGCACCTCTTCGAGCATGACGGAACGCACCTGCTCGGGATCGAGTTGCCCGCGCTCAGCCAGCGCCTGGTCCAGACGGTTGACGATGCGCAGGGCGGTGGTCACTCTGCCCACGTTCGTTTCGCCCCGCGGCTCGAGGTAGACGGTGCTCGCCTTCATGGGGGCATTATACGGGAGCGCGGCAGCCGCTCGCGGCCCGAGCGCTGCGGCGACTCGCCGCAGGCCCGCGGCGTGTGATGTCAGTAGCTGTGGCCGAGCTTGCCCAGTTCTCGCCGCAGGGCTTCCGGGGTAACGACGCCGCTGCCGGAGATGGACACGCGCCCTTCGCTATCGATGAAAAACGTGGTCGGCATGCCGGGGATCCGGTAGTGGCGGGCGACCGCGGCGTCGGAATCGAGGAGCGCGGGGAACGTGATGCCGAAATCATCCAGCATGCCACGTGCGGCGCCACGCGATTCTTGGAGATTGAGGATGAGGAACACGACTTCGCCGCCGAGCATTTCATGGACGCGCTGGAACTCGGGCAGCTCCTGGCGGCAAGGTGGGCACCAGCTCGCATACCAGTTGAGGACGATGGTCTTCCCGCGATAGTCCGAGAGGCGCCGCACCGTGACGCCGTCGCGCACATCGATAAGCGCGAAGTCGGGGGCGCGGCCGCCATCTTCGGGGTGGAAGTCTTCGAGCGGACCGAGGGCAGGGGCGGTTCCGGTGGGGCCGGCGGCAGCCGGCACCTCGCCGTCGGCGCCGCTTCGCAAGGTGTAGATCGCTGCGAGGGCAACAGCCGCCCCCGCCGTGGCAACCGCCGCACCCGTGAGCAGCCGGCGCCGTAGCGTGCTCACGGCAGCGCTGCCAGCACGATATCGCGCGCGATGGGGCCCGCTTCGACGGAGCCCGACTCGCCGTCATCCAGCACCACGGCCGCAATGGCGCGGGGGCTGGCGGCGGGCGCATAGGCGACGAAGAGCACGTGTTGCTGCTCGCCGGCGTCCTCGGCCGTGCCGGACTTGCCGCCGAAGCTGCTGTAACCGGCGTTGGCGAAGGCGGCTGACGCCGTACCGCGCGCGCTCGTGACGAGTTCGAGCCCGCGGCGAAGGTGAGCCGACTGCGCCGCGGTCAATGAGAGGTCGCCGCGCGGCGTGGGCGCTGCCGAGGCGAGAACAACGGGCGCGCGCAGCACCCCGGCGAGGAAGCTGCTGTAAGCGTTCGCGAGTTGAAGCGGAGTGATGAGGAGGTCTCCCTGGCCGATGCCGAGGTTCACTTCATCCCCGGGGAACCACGCTTCGTTGCGGTTGGTGCGCTTCCAGGCGGCGTCGGGGACGAGTCCCGCTTCCTCGCCGAGGCCCTGCACGCCCGTTTCGGCGCCGAAGCCGAAAGCGCGCGCAACGGACGAAAGCGTGCCATCGGTTTCGTTGTAGAGGCGCAGCGCGATTTCGTAGAACACGGGGTTGCACGAACGCATCAGCCCTTCGGCAATCGTGAGCAGCCCCTGGCTCCCTTCCCAGTTGCGCCGGGGCGGGTCCAACCCCGTCCAGGTGGCGCTGCAGTTCAGCTGGTCGGTAACGGTGAAGAGCCCGGAGGAGAGCCCGGCGGCGCCGGTTATCAGCTTGAAGGTGGACCCGGCCGAGTACAGGCCACCCGTGGCGCGGTTGCTCTGCGGCCCGCCGGGGGCGGCGGCGATCACCGCCAGCGCGGCTGCATCGTTGCGTTCGAAGGCGTCTGGGTCGAAGCTGGGGGAACTGTTAAGCGCGAGGAGGGCGTTCGTCACCGGGTCAATGACGACGGCCGCGCCGCCGCGGGCGCCGAGGCGGGCCGCGGCGGCCGTGAGCACGCGCGCATCGAGCGTGGTGCGGACATCGGCGCCGGCTACGTACTCCCGGCTAATCAACCTCTGCAGCGTAGCGCCGCCCGGGTCGACGATACGGAGCTCGGCGCCAACCTTGCCGGCGAGGACGGCCTCCTGGGTGCGCTCGAGGCCGATGGCGCCAACGCGGTCACCGATGCGGAAGCCCTCGCCGGCGCGCGCCGCGAGCTCCTCCGCAGTCAGTTCGCGCGTGTACCCGACGACGTGCGCCGCCGCGCCGCCGAGGGGGTGCACGCGCTGTTCTTCGAAGAACAGGAGGATGCCGGGGGTGCGGATGAGGGCGACAGCCGCCTCGGCCTCGGCATCGCGCACATCGCCGACGGTCACGCGCTGGTCGATGCCCGCGCGGTGGTCGAAGGCGGCGTCCACCTGCTCTCGCGTAAATCCGAACTCCACGAGGTTGGCGGTGATGGCGGCGCGGTCGTTGATGACCGCGCGGTTGAGGCCGAGCAGGCGCACATCGCGCGTGATGGCGAGGGCTTCGCCGTTGCGGTCGACGATGGCACCACGGCGTGGGACCTGGATTTCGGACCTGAAGCGGTTGCCGCCGGCCATGCGGGGGTGCATGACTGCCTCCGACCAGTTGACGGCGAAACTGCCGACCTCGCGCGTAAAGGGGAGGGTGATGGTGTATTCAAGGTTGCCGAAATAGGCTGTGCCAAGATGGACGGAAAGCGTGGCCTGTTCGGGCGAGGCGGAGGTGACCGTGACGCGAAGGCGCTCCTGTGTGGTTTCGTGCGCGAAGTCGGCGTAGGCGGCGTCCAATCGATCGCGAGTGATAGCAGCCTGCGACGGCAGCGAGAGCATCGCATGCAACGCGGTGACATCGCCTGCGGACCAGGCGGCCGCCCATTGGCTGGCGGTGGCGCCGGGCGAACCTGGCTCAGCGGTTGCACCCGGAGCAGCCGGCGGGCTGGATGAGCGGCTCGTGAATGCACGCACGCCGCCCACCACGCTGCCGATAAGGAGCCCCACCACGACCGCCACAACGAAGACGCCGCGCATCGTCACTCCGGGCCGTCCCTGGCCCTGCCCCGCGTCTCTGATTGTAGCAGCGGTGCTGGTGGGGGGCGCACTAGTGCTCGCCGCCTGCCGGGAAGGTCCGGTAAGCGGAGAAGGGCCGGGGCCGCCCGTTGTCCGCGCAGAGCCCGCGGGCGAACCACGCACGTTGCGCCTGGGCCTGAGCACCCTGCCCCCGGAGCGCACGGGCGAGGCCTACGTCGGGGCCTTCGCGCGCGCCGCTCAGTACGCCGATGTGGTGCTCATCCAGCGCACACCGCCCTGGACGGAGTTCTGGCCCGATGCTTCCGTTTCCAAGGCGACCGCGGACAACACGCGCCTGGAAACAGCGCTGCTCGACCAGTACGCCGATTTGCGGCTGTTCTACGCGATCGACCCGACGGACGGCGTAGTGCAGCGGACGCGCATCGCGGACTTGCCTGCGAGGGTAGACCCGGCGGAAGGCTTCCGCGACCCCGACCTGCGCAACGCCTTCGTGGCCTACACCGCCTACGTCGCAAAGAACTACCGCCCGGAGTACCTGGCGCTCGGAGTGGAGATAAACATGCTCTACGAGCGTTCGCGCCAGCAGTTCGAGGCGTTCGTTTCGCTCTACGAAGAGGCGTACGCAGTGGCGAAAGCGGCGAGCCCGAAGACGAAGGTGTTCCCCACGTTTCAGCTCGAAGACCTGGAAGGACGCTACGGCACCATCCACCCGCCCCACTGGGAGGTGCTGGATTCGTTCCGCGGGAAGATGGATGTACTCGCGATCAGCACCTATCCGTACCTGGCGGATGTCAGCAGCAGCGCGGACCTGCCGGAAGAGTATTACCGGCAGCTGCGGTCTCATTTCGACGGTGAGATCATCATCTCCGAGGCGGGCTACGCTTCCGCTCCCGTGGAGGGTGGCGTGAACGTCGGCACCGAGGAGGACCAGCAGGCCTACCTGGAGAAGCTGTTGCGCGCCGCGGAGGCGAGCGGGTTCGGCCTCGTGGTGTGGTTCGCCGCGCTGGACCCTGCATTCGCGCGCGAAGGGGCGGCCGCAGCCTTCAAGGATATCGGGCTGCGCAAGAGCGACGGTTCGAACAAACTGGGCTGGGCCACATGGGAAGAATGGTCACGACGGCCGCTGCGCTGAGGCGCACTCGCGGGCGGGCGCGGAAGCCGCCGGCGCTTTCATGGCGCGCGCCGCTGCGATCTGCGCTGGTGAGCGCGGCGTTGTTCGGCGCGAGCGCGTTGGCCCTCAGCCTCTGGGTGGCCTCCGCAGGCGCGCCGCTGCCGGGTGACCTCTGGCTCACCATCCGCATCCAGGACGCAGATTCCTTCGCGGGGACCGCGCGCGTTGCGAACGCCGCGGGCGGATGGGCGTGGCAGTGGCCGGTAGTAGGGCTGATGGCCGCGCTGGTGGCGTGGGCGCCGCGAGGAGAGCGCCGCGCGCGGGCGGAAGCGCTCTGGGCCCTGGCCGCGCTGGTGGTGTTGCGCTACTGGGACCAGGTCATGAAGGCGGCCGTGCAATCGCCGCGGCCCGTGGAGGCGCTCGACGTGGAGGTGGACCGCGTGCGCGATACCTACGGGTTCCCCAGCGGGCACGTGTACAGCGATGTGCTGGTGTACGGGCTGGTGGCCGTGTTCGCGACGGTGGTTTTCGGGCGACGGCTGGGCCTGGTGGCGCGGACGGTAGCTATCGCCGTGATTGTGCTCGCGGGGCCGGCGCGGGTGTACGTGGGTGCGCACTGGCCGAGCGACACCGTCGGTGGTTACCTGTGGGGACTCGCGGCGCTCTGCCTCGCCGTGGCCTTCGGACGCTGGCTGGCGGGGAGCGGCTGGCGCCGCGCCCGAACGTAAGACCCCGATAACAGCGCGGCCTCCCCGAGCGCTATAATCAGCGCCGCTCAGCCTTTCACGGGCTGCAAGGAGGTAAGAGGATGATCGTCGAACGGCTGGTGTTTCACGCGAAGTACGGCAAGGGCGATGCGCTCGTGGACCTGTTCAAGCGCACAAGGCCGATGTTCGAGCAGGCGGGCTCCTCGATGGGTCGCATCCTCGTCGATTACACCGGCACGATGTTCCGGGTGATCGTGGAGACCGAGCACGCCGACGCTTCTGCATGGGCCAAGGCGGACGCCGCCGGCATGGAGATCCCGGGCTTCGAGGCCTTCTTCCGCGAAATGGAACCGCTCATCGAGCGGGGTGAGCGCGAGCTGCTGCGCGTCGTCGGCTAGGGCGGCAATTGCGGCCACGGGCGGAGTTGTAGCAAGGTCGGCAAGCGGAGCTGCTTGATGCCGCCGCGGCAGGGGGAATCGTGGTCCGCTGCGCGGGCCAGCGGCATTGACGCCCCCTGGTAGGAATTCCTACCATCGCAGTATGAAGACTGAAGCGTACAGAGGCAGGGCCACCGTCTCGGAGAAGGGCCAGGTGACGATTCCCAAGCGCTTGCGCGATCGTCTTGGCATCCGCCCCGGCCAGGTCATGGAGTTTGAAGAGGATGCCGGCCGGCTAATCGGCTGCAAGGCCGACGCGCTCGACGCCCTCGATGCTCTCTTCGGTGCGTTCCCAATGGACGAGACGACGGATGAATTTATCGAAGCAATCCGTGGGCCGGTCGATACCGTTTGATCACAGCGATCGACACGAGCGTGATCATCGATATGACTTCGGGGGACACGGCGTTCGGAGCGGCCTCGCGCGGGGCGGTGCTCCGCTGCCGTGCACAGGGCCAAATCATCGCCTGCGAAGTGGTCTGGGCTGAAGTAGTTGCTGGAGTGTCGGATGGCGTGGCCCTGGACGCAATGCTCGTCGCGGCCGGGCTGGAGTTCTCCGCGCTGGAGCGAGGAACGGCGCTCACGGCGGGCTTCGCCTGGCGCCAGTACCGCCAGCGAGGAGGCCGGCGCGAGCGCATCGTGGCCGACTTCCTCATCGGGGCGCATGCGATGGTGCAGGCGGACCGCCTGCTGACGCGGGATCGCGGCTTTCAACGCGCGTACTTCCCGGAACTGACGGTGTTGGACCCGCTGGGCGGCTAGGAGCCTTCCGCCCCCTTCAGAGACGCGGTAGTGGTTCAACTGAACCACTACCAGAGACGCCGGAGAGTGGCGTTCTGAACCTGTGCATGGTAAAATGAGAAGGTTCCCGAACGATTTGCCTATCTCCCGGCATGGCCGCTTCGCGCGAGGCATAGCTACCGAATTTATGACAACTCAACCGGTCCCTGAACCTAGCTACACTGGCGAGCAGATCCAGGTGCTCGAAGGGCTGGAGGCGGTACGCCGCCGCCCCGGCATGTACATCGGCAGCACCGATAAGAGCGGACTTCACCACCTCATCAAGGAACTCGTCGACAACGCCGTCGATGAGGCCATGGCTGGCTATTGCGACCGCGTTGAGGTGATCCTGCGCGCGGACGGCTGGTGCACAGTCACCGACAACGGCCGCGGTATCCCCGTCGGCATCCAGCACCAGACCGGCAAGACGGCGGTGGAAACGGTGATGACCGTGCTCCACGCCGGGGGCAAGTTCGGCGGCGGCGGCTACAAGGTCACCGGCGGGCTTCACGGCGTGGGCGCAAGCGTCGTAAACGCGCTCTCTGAAGATCTCTGGGTAGAAGTGGTGCCGAGCGAAACAGCACAGGGCAAGCAGCATCGCGGCAAGGTGTTCCGTCAGCAGTACGCGCGCGGCACACCACAGACGGAGCTCGTCGCCACGCCCTACATCGGCGAACGCAAGAGTGGCACCATCGTCAGCTTCAAGCCCGATGCCTCGGTTTTCGAAAGCGTGGACTTCGAGTTCAAGGTGGAGGCGGAACGGCTGCGGCAGTACGCCTACCTGACCAAGGGCGTGTGGTTCCATCTCTTCGATGAACGCGACGGGCACGAGGTCAACTACTACTTTGAGGGCGGGATCAAGAGCTTCGTACGGCACGTGAACCGCGACCGCGGGGCGCTCAACTTCGAGCCGATCTACGTGGACCGCGAGATCGATGGCAGCGCAATCGAAGTCGCCATCCAGTACAACGACGGGTTTAACGAAGCTGTCTTCACGTTTGCAAACGGGATCAACACGACCGACGGCGGGAGCCATATGACCGGCTTCCGCTCGGCCCTCACACGCGTCCTCAACGACTACGGCCGCAAGGCGAAAATCTTGAAGGACAACGAGCAGAACCTCACGGGCGATGATGTGCGCGAAGGCCTGGTGGCCGTCGTTTCCGTGAAGCTGACCGAACCACAGTTCGAAGGCCAGACGAAGGCGCGCCTGGGGAACCCGGAGGTCGCAGCGCAGGTGCAGAGCGTGTTGGCGGATGCCCTCGCGACCCACCTCGAGGAGAACCCCAGCGACGGCCGCAAGATCATCGAAAAGTGCATCACCGCATCACGGGCGCGGGAGGCGGCGCGCAAGGCACGCGAACTGGTACAACGCAAGAGCGCCCTCGAAAGCGGCTCGCTGCCGGGCAAGCTGGCCGACGGCTCGACGCGCGACCCCGAAGAGGCCGAGCTCTTCATCGTTGAAGGCGACAGCGCGGGCGGTTCCGCCAAGGGCGGGCGGGACCGCCGTTTCCAGGCGATCCTGCCGCTCTTCGGGAAGATCCTGAACGTGGAGAAGGCGCGGCCCGACAAGATGCTC
This sequence comes from Tepidiformaceae bacterium, assembly GCA_051003295.1. Taxonomy (GTDB): domain Bacteria; phylum Chloroflexota; class Dehalococcoidia; order Tepidiformales; family Tepidiformaceae. The sequence goes on from JBPCLM010000144.1 coordinate 9,386, forward strand.
GGGCACGAAGCGATCCGCCTCATCATCAGCGCGCTGGGCACGGGCATTCGCGAAACGTTCGACCTTTCCAAGCTGCGCTACCACAAGGTCATCATCATGAGCGACGCCGACGTGGATGGGCTGCACATTCGCACCCTTTGGCTGACGTTCTTCTTCCGCAACATGCCCGCACTCATCGATGAGGGACACCTCTACCTCGCGCAGCCACCGCTCTACCGCGCGGCTTCCGGGAAGACCGTGAATTACTTTTACAGCGACGCCGAATTGGAAGCGTTCTCGAAGGGAAAGAAGAACCTCAACGTGCAGCGCTTCAAGGGCCTCGGCGAGATGAACGCGGACCAGTTGTGGGAGACCACGATGCGGCCCGAGACACGCACCATGCTGCGCGTGAACGTGCACGACGCCGCGGACGCCGACACCGTGTTCAACGAGTTGATGGGGGAAGAGGTAGCGCCCCGGCGCAGGTTCATCCAATCGCACGCCACACAGGTGAAGAACCTCGATATTTGAGTGCCGCGTGGCCTGGCGAGCGGGGATGCCGGGCAGCGGGCGCTAAGCACGAAGGACCAGGGACCCGCAATGCCAGAACAGTACGTCGCATCAGACAAACGGACCGGCCTCGAAGTGGCCGTGACCGGCGAGTTCCCGCCCCATCACGACGACCGCATCCGCATCGCGCGCACGGCGACGCTCTTCACGAGGCTGATGTCGACCATCCTCGCTACGGAGAGCGATGTCCAGCGGCGGGAACGCTTCCTCGCCATCGAGACGCAGTTGGAACTGGCGGAGGCGCTGGTACGCGAAGACCTCGCTGAAGTGCAACGGTTGATGCAGCAGACCATGGAGCGCATGGGCATCAGCAAGGAGCAGTTGGACGAGCTGACGAAACGCATCATGGACCAGTTCGGCACCGGGAGCGGCCAGGGGCAAGGCTAGCGGCCGTGGCCCGCAAACGAAAAGCCCGCCGGCTGGCGGGCTTTTTCGCATCGGAGGAGGACTCCGTCTCTGTTGGTCCGGCGCGCTCATTTGAGGACGGTCGAACGGCGATGGCGGGACGGCCCGCGGTGCGCGCTGCGAGAGACGCGCTGCGAGCGTACGACGCCCCTGCCCCAGAACACCGAACGATCTGCGACCCCGCACACATTTGTAGACGATGACGATGAGCTTGTGGGCGATTGCGAGGGCTCGCCTTCGGGCCAATGCGGCCCGCGGGGCGGCGGTAGGCCGCGCCCAGGATGTTGCGGCCAACCGCCGGGCTGCGAAAGTGTTCACATGTTCAAGAAGATCTTTGCCGGCGGTCCGCGCTTCGCCGCCGAATGGCTCGTGGTCGGGCTCGGCAACCCCGGCGAAGACTACGCGCGCACGCGCCACAACATCGGCTTCTGGGTGGTGAACGAGCTCGCCCGCCGCGCCGGCACGCAGCCCAAGACCACCGGCCGCCTGATGGCGATCGGCGTGGGTACGCTCGCCGGGCAGAAGGTCGCGCTCGTCAAGCCGAAGACGTTCGTCAACCTCAGCGGCAAGGCCATCGTCCAGGCCCTGCAGTGGACCGGCGGCGACATCGCTCACACCGTCGTCGTCTATGACGAACTGGACATGAACGCGGGCGCGCTGCGCATCCGCGCCGGCGGCGGCCACGGCGGCCACAACGGCCTTAAGAGCATCGTCCAGGCCGCCGGCGCCGATTTCGTGCGCGTGCGTATCGGCATTGGCCGGCCCGTCGTCAACGGCGAACCGACGTGGGACCCGGAGGAGGTGGCGGACTACGTGCTCGGCAACCCCAACGGCGAGGCGCGCAAGCTCCTCGAAGAGACCGCCCAAGCCGCCGCCGACGCCATCGAAGCCGTCATCCGCGAAGGCGCGGAAGTCGCCGGCAACCGCTTCAACCGTAGATAGGCGCTGCGGCGTCTGTGCCCGCCTCAGCCGCGGCGCCGCCCGGAGCTCAGCAGTGCCGCCGCCAACACGGAGCCTGCGACCACGATCAGTCCTCCGGCCCAGGTCGGGATGCCACCCTCACCTGTTACGAAGCCTTGGCCGGTGTCCGGCGGGGCCGGCGCGTCCGGCTGGGTGGAGGGCGCCCGTGGACCGGCCGTGTTCGCGAACACAAGGCAAAACTCCTTTGCCGCGCCGATTTTCGCGGGAGCCATGGCGACGAGCCGGAAACAGTACTCGCCGGGGGCTCCGGCGACGCTGAGGCGGACCGATGCATCGTTCACCCGCGCCAGCCTGTCGCCGAACTGGCCGATGGCTTCTCCCTTGGGGGCGTAACCGATCCACACGCAGCGGCCGCCGGCCTCGCCGAACGTCGCTGGCCAGTCAACCCGGACCTCATCCAGTCGGCTCCCCGTCGCCGAGACATCGGTTGAGACGGCCGGCTGGAAATTCGCGGGGAAGGACAGGCGCGAATCGATGGGAAGTTCAGACGGGACGGTGCTAAGGCAGCCGGGCTCACCCACCTGCTGGGCGGCCGCGAACTTCAGTCCCAGCGGCCACGCGGACGCTGCCCAGCCGCTGGCCAGCGCGATCACGGAGAGAGGTAGAAGTACGCTCCGGGACCAGCGGTGCAGTTGAGATACCAGGGGTTGTACTTGGCGTTGCATGATGCCACCTCGAACCAGTGTCTCAAGCCAGCGCGGCCAGCAACGCCAGCACCGGCTCGGCCGCCCCGTCCTCGCCCTCGTGCGTCCCGGCGACCCGGCCCGCGGCATCGAGCACGGCCACGCCCATCGCCTTGCCCGGATCGCCGAGCCCCAGGCCGGGGGCGGCCGTGCCCTCCCAATCGGGCAGGATGAAGACCCAGTCGGCCGGGTCCCTGCCGGATTCGAGGCCTTTCGCCGTTTCGTTGTAACGCCCGCCCAGCGTGCCCTCGGCCACCTTGCGAAACAGCCTCGGCACGCTGCTCACATCAACCACCGTGACCATGACCACCCGGGAGATGTCCGGGTACTTTTCGCGCACGGCCGCCGCGAGCGGCGCCGCGCCCGCGCTCGTCTGTTGCGTCACGCACATCACAACTGCCGGCACCCCGAAGCCGCCGAGTGCGACCATGCGCCCGGAGCCCGCTGCCTTGAACAGCGTGGTGGGCGCCTGCCGCCGCTCTTCCGTCATGCTTCACCTCGCGCCGGCGCCGCTCAGGCCGGCAGGGGCTCCAGCGTCGACGCCGCTTTGGGCGTGCGCCCACCGATGTTGAAGGCCATCGCCGGCGCGAGCAACCCCCAGCACGCCCGCAAGGTAGATGGGGATCGCATAATCGCCCGCCACATCGTGGATTTCGCCCGCCATGGCCGCCGCGGCCGCCCCGCCCGCCATGTGCGCGAACGTGATCCGGCCGTAGACCGTCCCGTTCGGGGGGACCTGTGTCACTCGCCGCGGCGTAGCCGCTACCGCCGTTCCAGTTCCAGCAAGCACCAGTCTCGCTCGTGGCGCGTGGCCCTGAGCGCGAACCCGTTTGTTTCCATCGCCGCGCGCACCGCACCCGCGTCTCGGCCCAGGATGCCGCTCAGCACGAGCCTGCCGCCGGGCTGCGTCACCACCGCGAACGCGTCCGCCAACGCGATGTTCGCCGCCGGGCTGATGTTCGCCACCACGAGCCCGTAGCGCGCGTCATGGTCGGGGGCCAGCGTGCCGGTGCTGACCTGCACTTCGCCTCCGCCGCCGTTCTGGTCACAGTTCAGCCGCGCTATTTCCGCCGCCACGGGGTCGATGTCCATCGCCCGCACGAAGGCGGCGCCGAGCTTCACCGCCGCAATCGCCAGCACGCCGGAGCCGGTGCCCACGTCCAGCACACTCATCCCCGGCTGCACCAGTTCCTCCAGCGCCGCCAGGCAGAGGCGTGTCGTTTCGTGGTGCCCGGTGCCGAAGGCCTGGCCGGGGTCGAGCCGCACCACCACCTGTCCCGGCGCGGCCTGGTGCTCTATCCAGGTCGGCACAACGACGACGCGCCCGCCGCTATCAACCACCCCGAAGAACTCGCGCCAGCTCAGCGCCCAGTCCTGCTCCTGGAATGGCCGCGCGACCAGCTCGACCTCTGGAAAGGCCTGCATGGCCCGGCGCAGGTCGTCTGTCAGCACGGCGCCCAGTTCCGATGCGGGCAGGTAGGCGCGCACTACCACGGGCTCGCCGCCGCGCACGCGAAAACCCTGCTCCGCGCCCAGGATATCGAGGGGCTCTTCCACGCTGATCCCGCCCGGCGAGGCGGCGCGCATCAGGTCCGCGACCGCTTCGACATCGCCGGGGGGCGCGGTGGCCGTGATTTCGTACCAGAGCATCAGGTGCGTCGGCGCGGCGCTGCTAGCCCGCGACGGCGTCCTTCAACCGCTCGAACAGGCTGCGGCCCTTCTTCGGGAGCACCGGCGTGCCCATGGTCTCCGCCAGCTCTTCGAGCAGCGCGCGCTGCCCATCGGTCAGTTCCTCTGGCGTCACCACCTTGACGCGGATGACCAGGTCGCCGCGGCCGCCCTGGCGCAGGTGGGGCACGCCCTTGCCGCGCAGCACGAAGTCCTCCCCGCTCTGTGTGCCCGCGGGGATCTCGAATTCCATATCCCCTTCCAGCGTGGGGATGACGACCTCCGACCCCAGCGTGGCCTGCGCGATGTTCACGGGCAGTTCCAGCAGGATGTGGTCCTCCACGCGTTCGAAGCGTTCGTGCGCGGCCACCGCCAGAACGACGTAGAGCACGCCCGTTTCGCCACCGCGCGCGCCCGCTTCCCCCTCGCCCGCCAGCCGGATCTGGGTGCCGTCATCGACGCCCGCGGGCACGCGCACGGAGATGCGGCGCGTCTTCCGTTCCCGGCCCGTGCCGCGGCACTGGTTGCACGGGTTCGTGATCACGCGCCCTTCGCCCTGGCAGCGGCCGCAGGCGCTCACGTTCACGAATTGCCCGAAGATGCTCTGCTGGGCGCGCCGGATTTCGCCCGCGCCGTGGCATTCGGGGCAGGCTTCCAGGTCCGTGCCTGCTTCGGCGCCACGCCCGTTGCATGCCTCGCACCGTTCCAGCCGCGGGTATTCGATTTCCTTGTCGGTGCCGAAGACCGCCTCTTCGAAGCTGAGGCGAAGGTTGAAGCGCAGGTCCGCCCCCCTCGCCGGGCCACGCCGCCGCCCCCGCCCACGCTGCCCGCCCCCGAAGAACGCGTCGAAGATATCGCCGAAGCCTTCGAAGTTCTGGAAACCGTCGAAGCCCTGTGGCCCGGCGCCCGAGACATCGACGCCCGCGTGCCCGAAACGGTCGTACAGCGAGCGCTTCTCGGGGTCCGAAAGCACTTCGTAGGCGCGGTTCACTTCCTTGAAGCGCTCGTGCGCGTCCACGGAGGGGTTGCGGTCTGGATGGAACTCCATCGCGAGCCGCCGGTAGGCTTTCTTGAGGTCTGGCGGAGGAGCTGTGCGGCCCACCCCGAGAACGTCGTAGTAGTCTTTCTGTCCGGTCGGCATCCTGTTTAGCAGTGTAGCAGAGGGAGTGCTAAGCGCCGCCCGGCCTTCCGCCGCCGCCTAAGCCGCGCCTGCGCCCGGCGCCCATCACGCCTGCCAGCGGCAGCTCCAGCGCCGTCCGCGCCACGCCCTCGCTGCCGGTGGCGGCCAGCAGCTCCAGCGCCGTTTTCCCGAGCACCGGCAGCGGCCCGGACAACACCTCTGCCAGCGGCGCGAGCACGAAGGCGCGCTCAGCGATGCGGGGGTGTGGTATCTCCAGCCCCGGCTGGGTGACCACGCCGTCACCGTAGAAGAGGATGTCCAGGTCGATCGGGCGCGGCGCCCAGCGCCGCCCCGGCCGCCGCCCGAGCGCCGCCTCGATTCCCTTGAGTGCCGCCAGCAGCGCCCCCGGGGCGAGCGCCGTTTCGCCCACCACCACCGCGTTCAGGAACGGGGGCTGGTCCGCGGGCACCGGCGCCGTCTCCCAGATTGAGGAGGCCGCGGAGAGCAGCAGGCCCTCCTTCTCCATCAACTCCACGGCCGCGCGCAGGTTCGCCGCGCGCTCACCGAGATTCGCACCGAGCGCGATCACCGCCGTCGTCACGGCGGCTTCGCCGTCCAGTTGGCGCGTGTGATGGCGTCCGCGACGCGCACCACGCGCACCATCTCCGCGACATCGTGCACGCGCACCACGTCGGCGCCCGCGGCCACGCAGAGTGCGACGGCCGCCGCCGTCCCCGCCCCGCGTCCCTCCACGCCCGCCTCCAGCACCATCCCGATCGTGGACTTGCGTGATGGCCCGAGCAGCAGCGGCATGCCCATGCTCCAGAGCTCCGGGAGGCGGCGCACCATCTCCAGGTTCTGCTCTGGCTTCCACCCGAACCCGAAGCCGGGGTCCAGGACCACCCGTCCCGGCTCTATTCCCGCCGCCGCCGCTATCGCCAGTGTCAGTTCGAACCCCTCACGGATGTCTCCCGCTACGTCCCGCTGCTCGCGCCCGCGCTGGTTGTGCATCGCCACCAGCGCCGCCCCGTGCCGCGCGACGACCCCGGGCATCTCTGCGTCGCCGCGCAGGCCGGTGATGTCGTTGATCGCGTCTGCCCCTGCCGCGAGCGCCGCCTCGGCCAAGCCCGCGTGGCACGTATCGACCAAAAGCGGCAGGCCGGT
>JBPCLM010000145.1:0-14264 GCA_051003295.1 Tepidiformaceae bacterium
CCTTCACGGGGCTCGGAGCGCCGTACTGGGATGCGTACGCGCGCGGGGGCATCCTGGGGCTGACGCGAGGGGCGGGCAAGGCGCACATTGCGCGAGCGGCGTTGGAGGCGATCGCGCTTTCGAGCGCCGAACTCCTGGGGGCGATGGAGGGCGACCTGGGTGGTCCGGTGCACGAACTGCGCGTGGACGGCGGGGCGGCGCGCAACGATCTGTTGATGCAGATGCAGGCGGATTACGCCGGCGTGCGCGTGGTGCGGCCGAAGCAAGCAGAGACGACGGCCATGGGGGCGGCGTACCTGGCGGGGCTGGGTGCGGGTGTCTGGCAGTCGCGCGATGAGGTGGCCTCGCTGTGGCAGGTGGAGCGGAGGTTCGAGCCATCGATTTCGGAGGGCGAGCGCGAGGAGAAGCTGGCGGGATGGCGACGGGCGGTGGAGCGGTGCCGGGGATGGGCGATCCCGGGATGACGTTGCGGGAGCTGGCAGCGGGGCCGCCCTTGGACGTGGCGGTCGTGGGCGGCGGGATCAATGGCTGTGCGATAGCAGAGGAGGCGGCCGCACGTGGACTGCGGGTGGCGCTCTTCGAACAGGATGACTTCGGGTTCGGGACGACGTGGCGTTCGACCAAGCTGATCCATGGCGGGCTGCGTTACCTGGAGCACGGGGATATCGGGCTGGTGTTCGAATCGCTACGGGAGCGGGCGTGGCTGTTGCGGACGCGCAGGCACCTGGTACGGCCGCAGCGCTTTGTGTTGCCCGTGCTCCCGTGGACGCGGCGGCCGGGTTGGCAGCTTGCGGCGGGCCTTTCCTTGTACGACGCGCTCGCATACGAGCGCAGCGTGCCGGCGCACCAGCGGCTTTCGGAGCGCGCGCTGCGGGAGGCGGCGCCCTTTCTCGCAGGCGGGACATCGGGTGGGTTCACGTTCTACGACGCGCGCGTGCTGAGCCCGGAGCGCCTGGCGCTCGAATTGGCGCTTGAGTCGGAACGGCGAGGGGGGGACGTGTTCAACCACAGCCGGGTTGAGCGGATCGTGGCCGAGGGGGGCCGCGTGCGGGCAGTGGACGTGTGCGGGGCCGACGGGGAGAAGGTCACGGTGGCAACGCGGGCCGTGGTAAACGCGGGCGGACCGTGGGTGGATGCGGTGAACGAAGTGACGGGGCTGCCGCTGCCCGCTTTGTTGGGAGTGACGCGGGGGACGCACATTGTCGTGGAACTCCCGGGGCCAGTGCCCAAGGACGCCGTATTTTCGACCGCGAGAGGAGATGGACGGGTGTTCTTTTCGGTGCCGCAGGGGCGGTTGTTGCTGGTCGGTACGACGGACGTGCGCTTCGATGGGCCGGCGGGCGACGTTCGGCCGACAGAAGAGGATGTGGCGTACCTGCTGCGCGAGGCGGACGTGCTGTTCCCGGCGCTGGGGGTTACCCGCGACCGGGTGCGGTATGCCTACGCCGGCCTGCGGCCGCTGCCGGAGGTGAAGGGCGGTCCGGAGGCGGCGATCAGCCGGCGGCACGCGGTCATCGGCCACGGGAAGGAGGGTGCGGCAGGGCTGTATAGCATTGTCGGCGGGAAGTTGAGCACGTTCCGGCCGCTGGCACGAGAAGTGGTCGCGCGGCTGAAGCCGGTCCTGCGCCGGGCGGAGCCAAAGGATCGGCAGATACCCGTCCGGGAGCAGGCGTGGGTGCTGGCGCTGCTCGCGACGGTGGCGCCCGGGGCTTCACGCGAGCATCTCCGGGTCTATGGGGCGGAAGTGGCGAGCGTGGTGGCGCAGGGAGCCGCTGTGCTATGCGGTCATGCTGGGGCGGTCGAGGGAGAGATAGCTCATGCCGTGGCGCGGGAGCACGCACTGACCCTATCGGACATCCTGATGCGGCGGACGGGAGTGGCGTGGGGCGCCTGCCGGGGGCTCTGCTGCCACGAGCGGGCGGCGGCGCTGGCGGGTCCGCAACTGGGATGGGGTGACGAGGAGCAGAAGCGGCAGGTGCGGGCGTTCGAGGCCGACGTGGCGTATCACCTGCCGAGCTTTTCGGGAGAGGCTGAGTAAGGAGCGGTCAGTACAGGCCGGGGAGCAGGCGCCAGCGGACAGCCTTGCGGTAGGCGGCGTAGTCGGCGGTGGCGGTGAGGATGCGTTCTTCGGCGCGGATGCGGAGGAGCTGGCAGATGCTGACGAGAGCGACGATCGCCAGGTTCAAGGGGTGGTAGTTCGCGATCAGCAATCCGGTCATCGTGACCGTGTGTGACAGGTAGATGGGGTGGCGGACGATGCCGTAGGGGCCGTGCTTCTTGAGACCGCGGTTGGCGGCAACGATGCCGAAGCTCTTGCCCAGGTAGCAGAAGCAAATGATGGTGCCGGCGAGGCCGACGCACTGGAGGGCGGTGCCGCCCACGGTGAGGGGGTTGGCTCCGCCATGCTGAGCCTGGAGCGCGAAAGGCAGCCAGCCACCAACGCTGGCGACGGCCCAATCGAGCGGACGGGTGGAGGTGGCGGTGCTGCGGCGACGCGTCAAGAACATGCCCGCCAGGAGTCCCTGTTCGATGGCGAAGGGCACGCTGGTGATGACGCCATCGCGCACGACGAGCGTGGTGTGCACGTAGAAGAAGAGGAGGCAGATTACGACGAGGCAGGCATCCTGGGCCATGGAGCCGCGGCGACGCCACGTCGGGCGGACCGGCTTCGCGCTAGAGGAAGCGACTGCGGATGCGACCAAGGCCTGCTCCTGTCCGCGGGATGAGCCGAGAAAAGTGACGGATGTCCTGTGACCAAATTCGACCGTGGACAGGTTCGCGGGCAGGGCGCCAGCGAGCGAAGGGGACGAGATTGGCGGGGCGGGAGGCAAGCTGGTGAATAGCCAGTGGCGGCCCTTTAGCGCGGGCGCGGTGAGACGAAAGTGCTGGTAGCTCCACTCGTGGAGCATCCGGTTCCAGGCGGACCGGGCGCCGGAGGCCACCCCGCAGCGCGGGAGCCGGCGCCAGGAAGGCCGGGAAGAGGGCGCGCCAGTTACGCCTGAGCGAGGCGGGAGTGGCACGCCCGGGGAGGCGCGGATGCACCCGGGGCCGGGGACAAACCGGGGGAACACCCCAACAACAAGGAAGAGGTAGGAAACAGATATGTCGAAGCTTCAGACCTGGGCCGTCACGAAGGTGGTCGCCCTCAAGAACCGTGAAGAAGGCCAGGGCCTTGCCGAATACGGCATGATCCTTGCCCTCATCGCCGTCGTCGGCATCGGCTTCGGGACGACGCTCGGTACCGACATCGAGAGCGCGTTCGGCGACATGAGCGGCGCCTTCTAGCGTCAACGCCAGACACGACAGGGCGGGGTGGTGTGCGAACAACGCGCCCCACCCCGCCTTTCGTTCGAAGAGAACCACGAAAGCCAGGATTCGCCAATGGACGGACTCAAGCCCGTAACCAGTAACCGGCGCGGCGCGTTGCGGTGGCTGCACAACTGCCGCGATAGCGATGCGGGGCAGGCACTGGCGGAGTTCGCCATTATCCTGCCCATCATGCTGCTGTTGCTCTTTGGGCTTGTCGACTTCGGGCGCGGCTTCTATAGCTGGCTGGTGGTGACAAACGCGGCCCGCGAAGGCGCGCGCGTCGGCGCCGTGCAGCAGCCGGCGAGCGCAATCAACACACGCATCAACGCTTCGGCTTCGGGCGTCGATACATCGAAGCTAACGATCACGCTAACGAACGTGCAGGGCACGAAGGGGACGCCGGTTGAGGTGGACCTTTCTTACGACTTCGACTTCGTGACGCCGATCGGCGGGATCGCGAGCCTCCTGGGGGGCAGCGTCAGCGCGCCGACGATCACCGCGCACGCATCGATGCGACTGGAATAAGGCGAAGCGCGGCAGGCAACAGTCAAAGAAAGCCGCCGGCCTCTGCCCACAAGCAGAGCGGCGGCCTTTCTGTTCTTGGCACAGGCAGGGCACGGGGAAACCGCGGGGCCGCCGCGGGGGCGCAAACATCCCCAGGCGCGGGACTGAAGGCGGGTGGCGCGGCAGCCGATATAGGAGAAGAAGGAGACCCCACGTGGCACGAACCATCGCAACATCCGCATCTTCGTCTGGCCGCAACCGGGGCGTGCTCATGCTCGCGGCGGTGTTCGGCATACTCAGCGCGGCTCTTGTCTTCGCGTTCCTCAATAGCAAGGGCGGGGACGGGGGCGGCCTTCCTGCCGCCGATGAGACCGGCGGCGCCGAATCGGTCGTGGTAGTGACCCGGGACATCCAGGCTGGTGAGAAGATCACCTCGGACATGCTGACGACGAGGTCGCTGCCTGCTTCGGCGCTGTTAACGGGCAGGCTGACGCGCACGGAGGACGTGGTCGGCAAGGTAGCGACGGCACCGCTGTTCATCGGCGAGCAGGTGGTGGCGCCGAAGGTGACGACCTTCGCCGGCCAGAACACTGTGTCGTTCAAGGTACCGGACGGCCTACGGGCGCTGGCGCTGCAGGTGCCACATGAAGCGTGGGTTGTCGGCGGGCTGGTGCAGCCGGGCGACCACGTGGACATCCTGGGGTTGATGACGCTGATAGCGGTTGACCCGCTGACGGGCGTGGAGCGGTTGGACACGCTGACGGGCATCGTTGCGCAGGACGTGGAAGTGCTGGCAGTTTCGCAATCGCTTATCAAGGTTGTGCCGAATACCGATGCGAAGGCGGGGGCCACCGTTGTGCCCGGAGCGACGACGGCGCCCTCGACGGCCGGTTCGAAGCCGCTGGACACGGGAGAAACGTACGAGAAGTCGCTTTCGGTAACGGTGGCGGTAACGCCGGAACTGGCGGCCAAGCTGGCGCTGCTGGATGCGATGAAGGATGACCAGGGCCAGTACCGACTCATCGTCCGCCAGAAGGGCGACGAGGAGAAGCTCACCGGGAGCATTACCTGGTCGCTCGAGGACATCCTTACGAAGAAGCGATAGGAAGAGACGCAGCGAAAGAGGTTGCCGCGCCGCCTTGCGACGGTGGCGCGGTGACCAGCAATTCCGCGAGCGCGCTGAGAGGCGCACGCGTGGGCGACGGTGGGAGGAACAGCATGGCGAGGGCGCCACAGGTGATTGTCATCGACCCGGACCGCGACAGCAGCGCCGAGGTCCAGAAGACGTTGCAGCAGGTCGGCATCGGCGTACTCGCGACGACAGGCTACGGCGTGGAGGCGTTCACGCTGGCGCATCAACTGGGCCCGGACCTGGTGCTGTTGCGGGTGGAGGAGCCGCTGGTGCGACCCATCCAGACGCTTTCGCGGCTGAGCGACTGGATGCCGGACCTGCCGATCGTGGTGTTTTCGACGGATGCGAACATCCGCCTGATGCGACAATCGATGGTTTCGGGCGCATCGGACTACCTGCAGGAGCCGCTGGACGCCGACGAACTGGAATCATCGATCACGCGCGTGCTGGAACGGAACCAACGGGAGCAGGCGCGCCGGCGAGGGGAGCTGGAAGACCCGGTGCCCCAAGGGACGATCATCACGGTTTTCGGGGCGAAGGGCGGCATCGGGAAGACGACGATCGCTTCCAACCTGGCGGTTGCACTGGCGACAGAGGCACACCAGACGGTGGCGTTGGTAGATATGGACACGCGCTTCGGGGACGTGGCGATCACGATGGACATCGCCGTGGATCGTTCGATAGCGGACCTGGCGCGCAACCTGGAAAACGTCAACCGCACGACGCTGCGGGACTACCTGGTGCAACACGAATCTGGTGTCCGCATCCTGCCGGCGCCGACACGGCCGAGCGACTGGCGCAACCTGGGGGCGCAGCACGTGCGTGACGTGGTGGACGTGCTGGCACAGACGCATGACTTTGTGATCCTCGATACGCCGGGGACGTTCAATGAAATCGTGGCGGCCACCATCGAAGTGGGCACGATGATCCTGCTGGTGACCACACTCGACATGGCGAGCATCAAGGATACGGTGCTTGCCCTCGAGATGCTGCACGAACGGTTCGGCAGTGACGACGAACGGATCAAGGTGGTGCTCAATCGGGCGGGGATGGACACGGGCGTGCGAGAGAAGGACATCGAACGGACACTGGATGCTCCGCTCTGGTGGCGAATCCCACAGGACAACGAGGTGATGAAGGCGGCGCAACTCGGGCGGCCTATCGTGATGAGCCGGCCGAACAGCAAAGTGTCACTGGAAATCCGCGAAATGGCCCGTGCGCTCGCAGGGGTACGGGACCGCAGTAAGAACCAGAGGCGGCACGGCAATGGCTGGGGAAAGATAGTCCGGCCGTTGTTCCGCAAGAGTGCCTGAAGACCAGGCGTGGAGGGAGGGCTACATCGTGCAGCAAGACGACGGCAACAAGGAAGCAACGGGCGATGGCGGTTTCGGCTGGGCGAGCGAGCGCCGCGCGCCACCGGTGGACGAGGGGAGCCTCGCTCCCGCGGTGCAGGACGAGGGCGCAAAGTTGCGCCCATCGGGGCAGCTGGCGCCCATCCGCGGGCGGTGGAGCGTCGGCGAAGAGCCGGCGCCGGCGGTGCCGGCAAACGCCCCGCCCCTGCAATCGCGACCGACACCCTTGCGGCTGGAGCCCGCGGCCGCGGCGCGGCCAACGGCGGATGAAGCGCCGCTGCAGAGGCGGCGGCCGGGGGATCCGCGCGCCCACGATGACAGCCGGGGCACGCCGCAGACCGACGCCGCGAAACTGCGGTTGCACGAGCTGCTTATCGAAGAACTCGAACACGGCGCGCTGGAGGGGCTGGCGCCGCATAAGCAGCGCGAGGGCGTCATCAAGGCCGCCAAGGAACTGCTCGTTCAGGAAGGGATGCAACTGGGAGGGGCGAGCAAGGACGAACTGCTGGACGCGGTGGCAGACGAGGTCCTGGGCCTGGGGCCGCTGGAGCCGCTCTTGCGGGACCCGGCCGTGACCGAGGTGATGGTCAACGACCTGGACCGCATCTTTTACGAGCAGGAAGGACGGGTATTCCGGAGCCCGGCGCGCTTCAGAGACCGGCAGCACGTGATGCGCATCATCGAGCGCATCGTGGCGCCGCTGGGGCGGCGCATCGATGAGGCGAGCCCGATGGTGGACGCCCGCCTGCCGGACGGCTCGCGCGTGAACATTACGATCCCGCCGGTTTCGCCGATGGCTGCGACCATCACCATCCGGAAGTTCCGGGCGGACAAGATGCGGATGGCGGACCTCATCGCAGCCGGGTCGATGAGCGAGGCGACGGCGGAGTTCCTGGCGATGTGCGTGCGGGCGAAGCTCAACGTCATCATCAGCGGGGGCACGGGCACGGGCAAGACGACGCTGCTGAATGCGCTTTCGGCGTTCATCCCGAACACGGAGCGCATCATCACGATTGAGGACCCGGCGGAGCTGCGCCTGCAACAGGACCACGTGATCACGCTGGAGGCGCGGCCGCCGAGCATGGAAGGCAAGAACCAGGTGCACCAGCGGGACCTGGTGCGCAACAGCCTGCGCATGCGCCCGGACCGGATCATCGTTGGCGAAGTGCGCGGTTCGGAATGCTTCGACATGCTGCAGGCGATGAACACGGGCCATGAAGGCTCGATCTCGACGGTGCATGCGAACACGCCCCGAGACGCCATCGCGCGCCTGGAGAACATGGTGCTGATGGCGGGCATGGAGCTCCCGGCGAAGGCGATCCGCGAACAGATCTGCTCGGCGATCGATGTCTTCATCCAGGTGGCGCGGCTGCAAGACGGCTCGCGCAAGGTATCGCACGTAACGGAGGTGAGTGGGATGGAGGGCGACACGATCACGCTCCAGGATGTCTTCGTCTTCAAGCTCGAGCGGGTGGACGACGATGGCCACGTCCGTGGTTCGATGCAGCCGACGGGCATCCGGCCGGGGTTCGCGGACAAGTTCGCGATGGCGGGAATAGAGTTTCCGAACCACCTGTTCGGAGACGGGTTGGGGTGGTGAGGGGATGATGTTGCCGCTGGTCGCGATCTGCACGGGCGCCTTCGCCTTCACGATCACCCTCTGGGCCACAGGTTTCGGGGCCACGGCAACGGACACCACCGCGCGGCTTTCGCGGCTGCGTGGAAGGGAGGCACCTTCCGCCGGGGCCACTCCGGGGGCAGGTGTCAGCCTGCGCAAGCGCGCGAGCGTGCGCCTCGGCGGGGTGAACCTGGTATCGCTGAACCTCGCAACACGGTGGGCGCTGCAACTGGAGCGCGCCGGCCTGATGCTGAACGTGCGCGAGTACTTCATCCTGCGCGCGCTGGTGAGTTTCGCTCTCGTGGCGGTGGCGCTGGTCATCTCGCCGATACCGTACCTCGCGCTGGCGGGGGCACCGCTGGGGTTCCTCCTGGTGGGGTTCTTCATCAAGCGGCGCACCAATTCGCGTAAAATAAAGCTCGAAGGCCAACTGGTAGAGCTGTTGCAGATGGTTTCGAGCGGCCTGCGAGCGGGCTTCGGCCTGCAGCAATCGCTTGAGGCTGCGACCGACCAGGTGCCGGCGCCGCTGGCGACGGAACTGCGCCGCACCATGCGGGACATGGGCATGGGAGCGAGCATCGACGGGGCGTTGACGGCGCTCAACGATCGCATCGGCAGCGCGGACTTTGACATCGTGATCACGGCCATCCTGATCCAGCGAGCGGTCGGCGGGAACCTGGCGGAGATCCTCGACAACGTGGCGCACACGATGCGTGAGCGGGAGCGCATCCGCGGGGAGATCCGGACACTGACATCGCAGCAGCGGCTGACAGGGTACGTGATCGGGGGAATTCCCATCGGCCTGGCGGCGGCGTTCTTTCTGATCAGTCCCGATTACATGAGCCTGCTGTTCACAGAGAGCCTGGGACAGGCGCTCATCGTGGGAGCCCTGGTGCTCGAATCCATGGGCTTCCTCGTCATCCGCAAAATCGTGAACATCGAGGTCTAGCGCCATGCCGATAGTGATTGCCCTGGGGACCTTCATTGCTGTAACGCTGGGCGTGTTCGGGCTCATGTACCGCAACGCACCGGCGACGCTGGAGGCGCGACTGGGCGGATTGCGCTATTCGCGGCCGGGCCGTGAAGCTTTGCCCGACCCGGAGGCGGCGTTTTCAGCGCGGGTGTTGCGGCCGCTGGTGCGGGTCGTGAGTTCGCGCGCGAACGGGGTGTTGCCCTCCACTATCTCCGAGAGGCTGGAGGGTGCGATCACGCAGGCGGGGCTGCGGATGACGCCGGGGCAGTTCATCCTGGTGATGGCGTTCACGGCGGGCCTCTTGCCGATACTCGGGGCGTTCCTCCTGGCAAGTGGCGGAAATTCAGCGAGGATGGTGGTTGGGGGATACGGGGTGATGGCGGGCATGGGCGTGTACGGGCCGCGCCTGTGGCTGCTGGGACGCATCAAGCGGCGCCAGAAGGAGATCTGGCGGGCCCTGCCGGACGCTTTCGACCTGATCACGGCCTCTGTGGAAGCCGGACTGGGGATCGACGCGGCCTTCAACCGCGTTATCGAAAAGGTGCACGGACCGTTCGCCCTGGAGCTCACGCGGACGATGCGAGAGATAACCATGGGGCGCGCACGGCGCGACGCGTTCATCGACATGGCGCAGCGCACGGGCGTGGAAGAGTTGCGCGCGCTTGTGAATTCGATCGTGCAGGCCGAAAGCATGGGCATTTCGATCGGGTCTGTCATCCGGGTGCAGACGGGCGTTATCCGGACGAAGCGCAAGCAGCGCGCGGAGGAACAGGCGTTCAAGGCGCCGATCAAAATGGTGTTCCCACTTGTGTTCTTCATTTTCCCGGCCATCATGGTTGTCATCGGGGGGCCGGCGGTGATCCAGGCGATGAGGGCGTTCTAGGCTGGTGGCGACCGTGCGGGACGCCACCACGGGCACCATACTGGCAACTGACGCCGAGTGGGCGACGAGCCTTTGGGCGCGCTTCCGGGGGCTGATGCTGCGGGCGCCGCTGGCGCCGGGCGGCGGGATCATCATCCGGCCGTGCGGCTCGATCCACATGATGTTCATGCGCTTCGCCATCGACGCAGTGTTCTTCGACCGTGACGGGCAGGTGACAAAAGTTGCGCGGGGATTGCGGCCATGGACCGGGGCATCGGGGGGAGGGCGCGGCGCGCGGGGCGTGGTGGAGTTACCGCGCGGACCGGCCGATGGGACGGAGCGGGGGCATCGCCTGGAGTTCGAGGGCTAGGCGGCCTAGACAAAGTTCGCCGGGAAAAGCAGGACGACGAGGCCGCCGGCGGCGAGGTAGGGGCCATAGGCGAACACCGCCCGGCTGCGCCCAGAGACCATGAGCGCCAGGCTAGGGAGGCCGGCGACGACGACACCGATGAGAAGCGCACTGGCGACGGCTGGCCAGCCCGTGAGCAGGCCGATGAGCACGATCAGCTTGACATCGCCGAGACCGAAAGGGACGCCGCGGATGCGCAACACGGCGCCGACCGCGAGGCCGGCACCGAAGAGGAGCGCTGCCACCCCGACCGCGAAGGCGGCGCCGCCGAAGATAGCGGCCGCGGAGCGGTCCGGCCAGGCCCAGCAAAGGGCAGCGGCGAGCAGGATGGCCGGGTAACTGAGACGGTCGGGGATGATGCGGCGTTCGAAATCGGTGGTGGATAGCGTAAGCAGGACGAATCCAAAGATGGCGGTGATGGCAGCGGGGCCGGCATCGTAGTGGCCGGGGCGCAAGGCGAGTGCGGCGATGGCCGCGCCCGCCACCCCTCCGATCAACTGATAGAGACGCAGGCGCCCGCCCCGCAGACGCTCCCGGCGGTGCTCTTGATCGCGGTAGAGCAGGTGTTGCCAGCGGACGATTGCCAGGCCCCCGGCCAGCCCCAGGGCGGCGAAGGCCGCAACGCGCAGGAACTCCACGGTCGCACTATCAAGGCGGGAGGAGCTAGCCTCAACCGTACCAAGCCGTGGCCGGGGGCGGGAAGTGCCGCTACACTCCGGGCAATCTCCTCTTCAGGGCGGGTCTTTGGTGGCAGCGATCGACTGGGACAGCGTAACGCGCGAAGCGACGGAGCTCTTGCGGGAATACATACGTGTCGATACGTCGAACCCGCCGGGGAACGAAGCGCGTGCCGTCGAGTTCCTCGGCGGGCTCCTGGCGGCGGAGGGCGTCGGCTTCGAAACGGCCGAGTCGGCGCCGGGGCGCTCGAACCTCTACGCGCGGATGGGCGAGGCAGAGGGTTCGGTGTGCTTGCTCAACCACACGGATGTCGTGCCCGTGGAGCGCGAGTACTGGGACTGTGACCCGTTCGCGGGCGAGCTACGCGACGGGTTCATCTGGGGGCGGGGAGCGCTGGACATGAAGGGGATGGGCATCATCGAACTGTTGACACTCATCCTGGTGAAGCGGCAGGGGCTGAAGTTGCGCCGCGGGCTGGTGTTCCTCGCCGCTGCGGATGAGGAGGCGGGGAGCGCCTACGGAGTGAGCTGGCTGGAGCAGCACCGCCCGGCGTGGCTGGAGTCCGGACTTGTCATCAATGAAGGTGCGTACGGGCTCACTGGCGTGGGCGGGAGCGACACGCCGCTTTTCCAGCTGGCGACGAGCGAGAAGATCCCATTCTGGCTGAAGCTCACGGTGCGGGGACGGCCGGGGCACGGTTCGGTGCCGCATGGCGACAACTGCGCAGAGCACCTCGTACGGGCGCTTGAGCGTGTGGCGGGCTGGCAGCACGCTTTGCGCGTGACGCCGCTGATGCGCGCTCACGCCGAGGCGGTCGCACGGACGGGCATGCTGCAGGGATCGGATGACGAGACGGTGCTGAAGGCGGCCGAGCGAAGCCCCTCGTTGCGGGCTCGGCTCTCGAACACAGTTGCGCTGACGACGATCAATACGGGCATCAAGGTGAACGTCATACCGGCGGTGGCGACGGCGACACTCGATTGCCGGCTGCTGCCCGATGTTGATGCGGACGCGTTCCTGGACGAACTGAAAGGGGTGGTGGCGGACGAGCGCGTTTCGTACGAGGTTACGAACCGTTATGAGGGTGGGGAATCGTCGATCGATTCGGAGTTTGCGCGCGTGGTGCGTGAGGTCATCGGGGAGATGGTGGAGGGGTCGCACCTCGCGCCGGAACTGACGAGCGGGTTTACCGATTCGCGCATCTACCGAAGGCGCGGGGTGCCTGCGTATGGGTTCGTGCCGTGCCTGGTGGACCCGGACGACCTGGCCGGGGTACACGGGCACAACGAACGGCTTAGTATCGACAACTTGCGCCTGGGGATCCAGGTGCTGTACGAAGTGGTGCGGAGGCTGTGCGCGGCATGACGGACTACATCGCCTGGCTGGATTCGGCGGAGGGCGCGACAGCGGCACGGGTCGGTGGGAAGGGCGCGAGCCTCGCGCGGCTGGCGGCGGCTGGCTTCCCGGTGCCGCCGGGCTTCGCAGTAACGGTAGAGGGCTACCGGGCGTTCCATCGCGCCTTCGCGCTGGACGACACGCTGGGGCCGCTGCTCGCTATCGAAGGGCGGCCGACATCGGCGCAGGTGCGGGAGGCGTGCGCACCCATCGGCGCGCGGCTGGCGGAATCGCGGCTGCCGGGCGACGTGCAGGCCGGCATCGCGGCGGCTTTCGGCGAACTCGCGCAGCGGACGGGGGCGGAGGCCTCGTTCGCCGTACGTTCGAGCGGTGTGAGCGAAGACGGGGCGGGCGCCAGCTTCGCCGGGCTCTACGAGAGCTATCTCAACCTTGCGACAGCGGAGGCGGTGGTCGACGCGGTGGTGCGCTGCTATCACTGCCTGTGGGACCCGCGGGCGGCGCACTACCGCGCGATTAAGGGGTTCGACCACCGGCACGAAGCGATGGCGGCGGTCGTGATGGAGACGGTGCACAGCGCCGTCAGCGGGGTGGCCTTCACGTTGAACCCGGTGACCGGGGCGCGCGACGAGGTGCTCGTGAACGCCTCGTGGGGGCTGGGTGAGTCGATCGTGTCCGGGATCGTGACGCCGGACAGTTATGTCGCGCGCAAAGATGGCGGCATCGTACGCAAGGACATCTACGAGAAGAACGTGCGCGTTGTGACCGTGGATGGGGGAACGAAGGAGGAAGCGACACCCGCGCACCTCGCCTCGGTCCCGGCGCTCAGCGACGAGGAGATAGCGAAGGTCGCGACGACGGCGGCGGCGGTAGAGGCGCTCTACGGGCTGCCGGTGGATATCGAATTCGCCTTCGACGGCGAGGGCCGCTTCTTTCTGCTGCAGGCGCGGCCCGTGACGACGGTCTAAGGGAGCGAACGATGGGGAATTTGCGGTCCGGCGTGAGCGTCGATGCCGTCGTTGCGGCGCTGGAACGTGAAGGGTATGCCATCGTGGATAGCGTGCTCAGCGCCACGGAGGTTTGGGAGAAGCGTGAGGACCTCCGGCGGGTGCTGGAGACGACGCGCACGGGGCGAAACGACTTCGAGGGGTTCGAGACGCGCCGCGTGTACGCGTTGTTCGCGCGCACGCGCGCGTTCGATGACGCGGCCACGCACCCGCTGGTGCTGGGCGTGCTGGACCGTGTGCTTCCTCACTGCCAGCTGAGCGCGCCCCAGGCCATCCAGATTGGGCCGGGGGAGACGGCGCAGAACCTGCACCGCGACGATGGGGTGTATCCCATCGCGCGCCCCCATGGGGAACTCGTGCTGAACACGATGTGGGCGATGGATGATTTCACAGAGGAGAACGGGGCGACGCACGTGGTGCCGGGCAGCCACCGCTGGGTGCACGAAACGCCCGCGGCGGGGCAGCGGACGGTGCGGGCGGCTATGCCGGCGGGATCGGTCATGTTCTTTTCGGGCCAGGTGTTTCATGGGGGCGGGGCGAACACGACCGAGCGACCGCGGCTGGGGGTGATCATCGAGTACGCGGCGGGATGGTTGCGACAGCAGGAGAACCAGTACCTCGCGGTGCCGCGAGAAGTCGTGAAGGGTCTCGCGCCGCGGCTGCAGGAGTTGCTCGGCTACGGCGTCTACCCGGCGTTCATGGGGAACGTGGATGGGCGGCACCCGCTGAAGGCGTTACTGGAGAGCTGAAGGCTTAGCAGTCTTGACGCGAGAGTGCCAGCACAGGCTACAATAAGAGGTGAACTAGCTTCGCGGCCGTCACGGGCGGCCCTTCTGAGGACCCGAGTTTTGCCCACGTACGAATATCGTTGCCAGGCGTGCAAAAAGAACTACGACCTGCGCGAAAGCTTTTCGGCGGAAGCCACCCATAGCTGCCAGCAATGCGGCAGGGGGACGGCGAAGCGCGTGCTGCACGCGCCGCGGGTGGTCTTCAAGGGCAGCGGCTTCTACGTGACCGATAGCAGAAACAAGAGCGGCGCCCGGGCGGACAAGGGTGCGGCTGAAGGC